>CAZESN010000146.1:0-6939 GCA_964514775.1 uncultured Rhodovulum sp. | reverse complement strand
AGCTGGCGATGTCGCGGGTCACGATCTTGAGCATGTAGTCGTAGTCGCCGCTGATCCGGTAGAAGTCGATCACCTCGGGCATGGCGCTGACATGCTGGCGAAAGTCCTCGAGCCAGGGCTTTGCGTGCTGGCGCGTGCGGATCATCACGAAGGCGACGATGTCGAGGTCGAGCGCCGCGCGATTGAGGCGCAGCGAGTGGCCGTCGATGATCCCGTTCGCCCGGATCGCCTGGAGCCGCCGCCAGCAGGCGTTCTGCGACAGGCCGACCGCCTCGGCCAGTGCCCGCTGCGACATCGCGGAATCCCGCTGCAGGGTGCGGATGATGCGGGCATCGATATGATCGAGAGCTTGTCGTTTCATGCGATCATATGACAACCAAATCTGGTTTGTGGCAATTATATCGATGTGGATTTCGGACGATTTTTGCATGAAGTCTGCGTGAGAAAACATTACGGGCAAAAGCCATCATGACCACCCTCGAATTTCCCGGTCCGCTGGTGGCCGACACGCCGCTCAGCCGTTTTCGTGCACGGCTTGCCGGCGCGGACGCACCGGCGCGGCTGGCGGCTGGGCTGATCGGCGAGGGCGTGATGATCGACGGGCTGTTCGGACCGAAGCCGTTGATCTACGCAGACTATGTGGCCTCGGGCCGCGCGTTGTCGCAGGTCGAGGATTTCATCCGCGACGAGGTCCTTCCCTTCTACGCCAACAGCCATACCGAAGCCTCGGCCTGCGGTGCGTTCATGACCCGGCTGCGCGAGGAGGCGCGGGCGACGATTGGCCGTCTGGTCGGCGCGGATGACGACTGCGCGGTGATTTTCGCGGGATCGGGTGCGACGGCCGGGATCAACCGCCTGGTGTCGCTTCTCGGCGTGACCGATGCCGTGGCCCGCGGCGAGACGCCGCTGGTGCTGGTCGGCCCCTACGAGCATCATTCCAACATCCTGCCCTGGCGCGAGAGCGGCGCCGAAGTCGTCGCCATCGACGAAGCGCCCGGGGGCGGGCCGGATCTCGCGGCGCTCGAGGCTGTGCTCGCCGAAACCGCGGAACGCAGCCTGCGCATTGCCGCGTTCTCCGCCGCCTCGAACGTGACGGGCATCGTCACCGACGTGGCGCGGGTCTCGGCGCTGCTCCGCCACCACGGGGTTCGCTCGGTATGGGATTACGCCGGCGGCGGTCCGTACCTGCCCATCGACATGCGCGACAAGGATGCGATCGTCATCTCGCCCCACAAGTTCCCTGGCGGCCCCGGCGCCTCCGGGGTGCTGGTGGTGCGCCGCTCCGCGGTGGTGACGGAGCGCCCCACCTGGCCGGGCGGCGGCACCGTGCGCTTCGTCTCGCCCTGGGGCCACGACTACGTCTCGAGCCTGACAGCGCGCGAGGAGGCCGGCACGCCGAACGTGCTCGGCGACATCCGTGCGGCCTTGGCCTTCCTCGTCAAGGACGCGGTCGGCCAGGACTTCATCGACCGGCGCCATGCGGAGCTCGCGGCGCGTGCCCGCGCGGTCTGGCAGCGGAATCCGCGTCTCATGCTGCTCGGCCTCGGCGCCGACGCGCCGCGCCTGCCGATCTTCGCCTTTCGCGTCCGCGACGGAGCGGGCGGCTTCGTGCATCATCAGCTCTTTACCCGCATGCTCAGCGACTGTTTCGGCATCCAGGCGCGGGGGGGCTGTGCCTGCGCCGGCCCCTATGCGCACCGCTTGCTCGATCTGGGGCCGGCAGAGTCGCAGGACCTGCGCCAGCGCATCGCCGCCGGCGAGGAGGTGGTGAAGCCCGGCTGGGTGCGCCTCAATTTCAGCTATCTGCTCGGCAACGAGAAAGCCGACGCCATCATTGCCGGCGTGGATGCTCTGGCGCGCGATCCGGCTGCGGTTTCGTCCTATACCGTCGATCCGCGCACGGCCCGGTTCCGTCCGGTGGCGTCGGAGGCGGGCCGCAGCGACCCGGCGCCCGCCATCGCCTGAGGCAAGCGCCTCGGTCCGCCTGCCATTGCCGTTGCCGGCCTCTGGCATGGCGGATCAGGAGCGTTGCTGGGTAGGTCGAGGTCGAGCCGCGTCATTTCAGGCTATGACCGGACGCATTCCGATCTGAAATCGGTCATATAGCCAGATTCTGGAGCGCGAGGATCCGCAGCTCGGCTGGCCGTGAGCCACACGGGCGAGAATGCGCCGTGACGTTTTTGGCAGATGCTGGAGAGATAATGGTGCGGTTGAGAAGACTCGAACTTCCACGGGGGTTAGCCCACAGCGACCTCAACGCTGCGCGTCTACCAATTCCGCCACAACCGCACTGTCGCGGCTTCTAGCAAAGGCTTCGGGCCTAGCGCAAGGCCCGAAAATTCGCTTTCGACCGGATCAGTTCGCCTGTCCCTGCGGCATCGGCAGCACGAACCCCTGCGCGCCCTGTCCCGGAACGGCGGCCGCGTCCTGAAGGACGGGGCGGGGGGCCGAGCCCGACAGCGCGGCCACGGCCTGCTCGATGAGCTCGGTCCGTGCCGAAGCACCCGCCGCGACCAGGGGATCCGCCCCGGACACGAGCGCCTCGGTCGCGACCTGAAGCCACTCCAGGCCCCGCTCGGTCCGCCGGGGCGCGGCAAAGCCGTTCATCAGGTGATGGCCGAGGAGTTCGCCGTAGGCGTCCTCCCCGAGGCCGACCAGCACCATCGCGCCGGCGAGTGCAAGCTCGGCGTTGTCGGTACGATAGCCGATGCCGAGGCAGATACGGGCATTGCCGCTGAGCTGTAGCGGAGACGCGCCCGTCTGTGCCACGAATTCGCGCAGGCTGCCGGCCGTTTCGGCCGGGGATACGGTCGCGAGCCGGGTCTGGTACTCCCACATGCTCGGGGCAAAGGCCTCGCACTGGGCCTGCATCTCGCCCATGGTGAAGCCCTGCACGGCAGCGGCGAGGCTGTCGCCCTGCTCGACGGCATAAGTCCGGGCGACGCAGAACTGTTCGCCAAGCGCCTGGTTCGGATCGGCCATCGAGGCGAGCGTCACATAGCCCCCGCTGGCACTCGTGGCGAGGTTCACCCTGTTGCAGAAGCTTGCCATGGAGATCGCCGAGGTATCCGGCAGGAAGCTAGGCAGGCCGGCAGCCGGAGCGGGTGCGACGACCGCGACGGGCACGGGCTCGGAGGCCGGTACGGGCGCGGGCGGCTCGACCACGGGCGGTGCCGCGACGATCTGGGGCTGGACCGGCGCGGGCGCTGCGGCCAGCGGAGGCTGCGGGGCTGTCGCGACCGGCACGCCCATCTGCTCCTGGCGGAAGGCGTGCAGGAGGCCCCGCGTGCCCTGTCCGCTCGAGGCCATCATGCCCGCGACATGCACGCCGCCGACGATGGCGCGGTCGTAGGACGAGATCAGAAACGCCTTCTCATAGTCGCTCAGATACCCCGTGGGCGCATAGCCCATGTGGGCCTGATACTGCCCGATCGCCGCCCGGGAGTTCGGCCCGAGCGCGCCGTCCGGGGTGCCTGCCGGAAAGCCGAAATAGTTGAGCGCGGTCTGGACGCGGCGATTCTCCTCGCGCTGGTAGGTGTTGACCACAGGCGCGCGCTGCCGCACGACTGTGCGTTCGCGGACCACCACGGGCTGCTGCCGTTGCTGGTTCTGGTTGGTGATGGCGGTGCCGATGGCGCTTCCGATCAGGCCGCCGACGAAGGCCTCGGCGCCCTGCGCGAGCACTGCCGGTGCCGGGGCGAAGACAACGGTCGACGAAAGAAGTGCGACAATCAGGTTGCGTGTAATCATGATTTCTTCCCCACGATCGAATCACGAGAACTTCGAGGAATGCGCATGCGATACTGTGGATGGTATATCGTCCGGGCAGGTATCCCAAACGCAAAGCTTGGCTAACGTCACGGACCAGCCGTCTGTCGGGCGGGTGGCCTGGACGGTGTCGGAGGGCCTCGTGCCCTATCCCGAGGCGCTCGGGGCGATGGAGGCCCATGTCGGCGCCATGCTGGAGGGCGCCGCGCCTGAACGCGTCTGGCTGCTCGAGCATCCGCCCGTCTACACCGCCGGCACCTCCGCGCATGAGACGGACCTCCTCGATGCCGGGCGCTTCCCGGTCTATGTCGCGCGCCGTGGGGGTGAGTACACCTATCACGGGCCGGGGCAGCGGGTCGCCTATGCGATGCTCGACCTCAATGGGCGCGGCCGGGACGTACGCGCCCATGTTCACCGGCTCGAGGAATGGGTGATCCGCACGCTGGCGGCCTTCAACGTGAAGGGGGAGCGGCGACCGGGCCGGGTCGGCGTCTGGGTGGTGCGCCACGACCGGCCGGCGCAGCCGGATGGCACCCCGGCCGAGGACAAGATCGCGGCGATCGGGGTCCGGGTCCGCCGCTGGATCGCCTTTCACGGAGTGGCCATCAACGTCGAGCCGGATCTGTCGCATTTCGGCGGGATCGTGCCTTGCGGGATCCGCGGGCACGGGGTGACGAGCCTCGTCGATCTCGGCCTGCCGGTCACCATGGCGGATCTCGACGTGGCGCTCCGCGCGAGCTTTGCCGAGGTGTTCGGCGGCGACTGAGCCCGAGCCCTATGCAAGAGGCTGGCGCGGCTGATGCGTCGGACGTATGGTTTGCGAATATGATGCAGGCCATCGAGAAGAATTAGGGGGAGGATCAGACACATGAAGCGGATCATCATCGCGACCCTGACGGCCGGGGCGCTGGCGCTGCCCGCCTGGGCGGCGGACTACTCGATCATGGCGCCGGCGGCGCCCGGCGGCGGCTGGGACCAGACCGCGCGGGCGATCCAGGCGACCCTGCGTGACGAGGGGATCTCGGGCAACGTCCAGGTGACGAACGTGCCCGGAGCCGGCGGCACCATCGGGCTCGCGCAGTTCGTGAACCAGGCGGCGGGCGACCCGAGCCAGCTCATTGTTGGCGGCTATGTGATGGTCGGGGCGATCCTGACCAACAACTCGCCGGTGAACCTCACGATGATCACGCCGATCGCGCGCCTGACCGGCGAGGCGGTGGCGATCGTCGCCCCGGCGAACTCGCCGATCGAGACGGTCGACGATCTGGTCGCGGCGCTGAAGGAGAACCCGGGCGCGGTGTCCTGGGCCGGCGGCTCGGCCGGCGGCGCGGACCACATCACCGCGGGCCTGATCGCCAAGGCGGTCGGGGTGGATCCGACCGCGATCAACTATATCGCCTTCTCAGGCGGCGGCGAGGCGCTGGCGGCAATCCTCGGCGGACAGGTGACGGTGGGGATCTCGGGTTACTCCGAATTCGCGCCGCAGGTCGAGGCCGGGCAGCTGAAGCTGATCGCCCATTCCGGCGAGAGCCGGCTCGAGGGCGTGGACGCACCGACGCTCGAGGAAGCCGGGGTCGACGTCGTGCTCGAGAACTGGCGCATGGTCGCCGGCGCGCCGGGGCTCAGCGACGAGCAGCGCGCGGCGGTCACGGCCGATATCGAGGCGATGGCCGCCTCCGAGGCCTGGCAGACGGTGCTGGCGGAGCGCGGCTGGGTTGACCGGCTGCTGACCGGCGAGGCGCTGGACGCGCAGCTCGCCGAGGACATCGCCGCGACCGAGGCGATCCTCAGGGACGTCGGTCTGGTGCAATGAGCGCGCCCGGGCCGGAGTCCCGGGGGCCAGACCGGGCAGCGATGGTGATTGCGGCCGGGCTCGCGGTGGTTGCCGCCGTGATCGCCTGGCAGACATCGCGGATGCCGGCCACGGCCCAGTACGCGCGCATCGGCCCGACCGCCTTTCCCTATCTGGTCGCGGCGGGGCTGGCGGTGCTGGCCGTCGCCACGGCGATCTCGGCCTGGCGCGGCGGCTTTCCCGAACGGGAGGCCGATCGCGCGGGGCCGATGCTCTGGATCATCGGCGGGCTCGCCCTGCAGATGCTGACGCTCAAGGCCGCCGGGTTCTCGATCGCGACCGGCCTTCTCTTCGCGCTGGCGGCGCGCGGCTTCGGCCGCGGACCGCTCTGGATGACGATCCCGATCGGGGTCGCGCTCTCGTTTGTCCTGTGGCTGATCTTCGCGCGGGGCCTGCAGCTCTCACTGCCGCAAGGGCCACTCGAGCGACTGGTCCCCTGAGGGGAGGCCCGCGTCTTGGACGCATTCTCGCTGCTGATCTCGGGGCTCGGGGTCGCGCTCGACCCGATGAACCTGCTTTATGCGCTGATCGGCGTGACGATCGGCACGGCGGTCGGCGTGCTGCCGGGGATCGGGCCGGCGCTGACCGTCGCGCTGCTGCTGCCGGTCACCTACCGGCTGGACCCGGCGGGCTCGCTGATCATGTTCGCCGGCATCTACTACGGCGGCATGTACGGCGGATCGACGACCTCGATCCTGCTCAACACCCCCGGCGAATCGGCCTCGATCATCACCGCCCTCGAAGGGAACAAAATGGCCAAACGGGGCCGGGGTGGGGCCGCGTTAGCGACCGCCGCCATTGGCTCCTTCGTGGCGGGCACGATCGCGACGATCGGGCTCACCTTCGCCGCGCCGGTGATGGCCGATATCGCGCTCAAGTTCGGTCCGGCCGAGTACGTGGCGTTGATCGTGCTTGCCTTCGTGGCGATCACCGCGCTGCTTGGCTCATCGATGGTGCGCGGCTTGGTCAGTCTCTTCTTCGGCCTGGCGCTGGGGTTGGTCGGCATCGACTCGCTGACCGGTCAGCCGCGCTTCACCTTCGGCAACCAGCACCTGCTGAGCGGCATCGATGTCGTGACGGTCGCGGTCGGGCTCTTCGCGGTCGGTGAAACGCTCTGGGTAGCATCGCGCATGCGCCATGATCCGCAGGCGATCGAGCCGATCAAGGGCTCGCTCTGGATGACGAAGAAGGATTGGAAGCGATCGTGGAAGCCGTGGTTGCGCGGCACGGCGATCGGCTTCCCGATCGGGAGCCTGCCCGCCGGCGGCGCCGAAATTCCGACCTTTCTCTCGTACTCCATGGAGAAGAAGCTCTCGGAG
>CAZESN010000145.1:0-6972 GCA_964514775.1 uncultured Rhodovulum sp. | reverse complement strand
GCTGGCTGAACCGGATGACCCAGTTCAAGGACAAGGCCGGCAAGGATCGCGAGGCGGCGAGCGCCGGGCTCTATGTCTATCCGAACCTGATGGCCGCCGACATCCTGCTCTATCACGCCACCCACGTTCCCGTGGGCGAGGACCAGAAGCAGCATGTCGAGCTGACGCGCGACATCGCGGCGAAGTTCAACCACGACTACGGCACCGAGTTCTTCCCGATGCCCGAGCCGGTGATCGAGGGCACGGGCACCCGCGTCATGAGCTTGCGCGACGGGTCGAAGAAGATGTCGAAATCCGACCCCTCGGACCAGAGCCGCATCAACCTGACCGACGATGCCGACGCGATCGCTGCCAAGATCCGCAAGGCCCGCACCGACGCCGAGCCGCTGCCGGACGGGATCGACGGCCTCGCCGAGCGCCCCGAGGCGCGCAACCTCGTCAACATCTATGCCGCGCTGTCGGGGCAGACGGGGGCCGAGGTGGTGGCGGAATTCGCGGGGAAGAACTTCTCCGAGTTCAAGCCGGTGCTGGCCGACCTCGCCGTCGCCCAGCTCGCGCCGATCACCACCCGGATGAGCGAGCTGATGGCCGATCCGGCCGAGATCGACCGGATCCTCGGCCGCGGTGCCGAGCGGGCGGCGGCGATCGCCGAGCCGATCATCGCGCGGACCTACGACATCGTCGGGATGGTGCGGAGCCGCTAGGACGGGCCGGCGCGGGGCGGGGTCAGTAGGGCCCGGCCCCGAGGGGCCGGCTCCGGGCCGACCGGGCGATATGGGTGATGTCCCGGCGGACGGATTCGATCAGCCGGTCGCGACGCTGGCGCAGGGGGTCGTCGTCGCCGTCCGGGGAAAGGTCCCCCCAGATCTCGAGCTTGGTCAGCACCGCCCAGAGGTTGCGGGCCGGCACCCCGATCGCCCGCTCGGCCACGGCGTCCTCGATGCGGAAAAGCGCCTCGATCTCGGCCGCCGCCGACACGGCCCCGGCCCAGTCGGGCTCGCAGTCCTGGGCCTTCTCGGCAAGAAGCCCGACCACCAGCCCGAGGTAGCCATGCAGCCGGTTCAGGTCGGCGGGCAGCGCCGCCGGACCGCTCTGGATCGCGCTCGTCAGTTGAGTGTCGAGCCACGCCTGTGGTGCGCGCGTCGTCGCCATCATGCCTCCCCAAGATCGCATGGCGCGTATCCGGCGGCGGGGTATGGCGACAATCCGGCGCCCCGGCTAACGCGATCGCGGGAAGGGGTCAGGAGGAGGCGTGGATCAGCCCGTAGCCGACGCCGCGCAGTGCCGCGCTGACCCGGTCGAAGACGCCGAGCTTGAGATACACGCGCCGCAGATGCGCGTCCACCGTATGCCCGGAAATGCCGAGGATCTCGCCGATCACGGCGTTGCTCTTGCCGCGCGCCACCCAGCCGAGCACCTGTGCCTCGCGTCCCGAGAGCTGCGGCGCCGGTCCCATCGCCGGCAGGAGCAGCGAGCAGTAGCGCAGGTGCCCGAGCTGGCAGACCCATTGCAGGCTGCGCACGCGCGCCGGATCGAGGCGGGTCACGCCGGACTGGAAGCCGAGGCCGCAATAGCCGTTGCGCCCGTTCGGGCCGAAGACCTGCACCCCCAGCCCGCGCAGGAAATCGACCTCGTCGACCGCGTCGAGGAAGGCCCGCTGCCCGCGGGTCAGCTCGGCGTGGGTGCCGATCTCGTCGAAATAGAACGGCTCGACGCTGCCCAGCGCGTGAAGGAGCAGCGGGTTCTCGCGGTAGAGGCGGTCGTCGATATACCGGTGCAGCATGTCGTCGGGGACGCCATGGGCGGCGATGTCGATCGTGCCGCCGTCGGGGGCGCCGATCGGCGGCAGGTGGTGGTAGATCACCCGCTCGACTTCGGAGCCGTCGATGAATTCGGTGACCAGCTTCCAGAGCTCCGGGGACGAGGAGACCCCGGCGATGCCGGCTTCGAATTCCTCGACGCTCATCGGGCTCAAGCGGCACCCTCCCGCAGCTCGCGGCGCTGGATCTTGCCGGTTGCCGTCATCGGCAGGCTGGAGACGAAGGCGATCTCGCGCGGGGCGACATGCGGCGAGAGGCGGGTGCGCACCCGGGCGACCAGGGCGTCGGCGAGCCCCGCGTCCGCGGCTCCAGGGCGCAGCACGACGAAGGCCTTGACCGCCTCGGTGCGGATCGGGTCGGGCACGCCGACCACCGCGGCAAGGGCGACATCGGGGTGGCCGGTCAGGCAGTCCTCGATCTCGGAGGGCCCGATCCGGTAGCCCGACGAGGTGATCACGTCGTCGGTGCGCGCGTGGAAATGGACGTATCCGTCCTCGTCCATCACCGCCTCGTCGCCGGTGCGCATCCAGGGACCGGCGAATTTCTCGGCCGTCTTTGCGGGCGCGTTCCAATAGCGCAGGAACATCACCGGGTCGGGCGCCCGCACCGCGATCTCGCCGGGTGTCCCGGGCGGCAGGGGCATGCCCTCGGGCGAGACGATCGCGACCTCGTGGCCGGGGATGGCGCGGCCGGCGGCGCCGGGGCGCACCGGGGCGATGGCGGCCGAATTGCCGATGACCACGTTGCATTCGGTCTGGCCGTAGAACTCGTTGAGCGTCAGCCCGAAGACCTCGCGGCCCCAGTCGAGGAGGCCCGCGCCGAGCGCCTCGCCGGCCGAGGCGATGCTGCGCAGGCCGGGGGCGGTGCGCACCCCGGCCTGGCGCATCAGCTTGAGCGCCGTGGGGGGGAGGAAGGCGTTGCGCACCCCGCAATCGGCCATAAGCCCGACCGCCCGCTCGGGATCGAACTTCGCCATCCGGTGCGCGACCACCGGCACGCCGAGGTAGAGGCCGCAGAGGAGCACGTTGGTGAGCCCGCCCATCCAGGCCCAGTCCGCCGGCGTCCACAGGCAGTCCCCGGGCTGGCCGAGCCCGTCATGGGCGAGCTCGATGCCCGGCATGTGGCCGATCAGCACCCGGTGCGCGTGCAGCGCGCCCTTGGGCGGGCCGGTGGTGCCGGAGGTATAGCTGATGAAGGCCGGGTCGTCGGGGCCGGTCCCGGCCATCGGGCAGGCGTCCGACGCGCGCTCGACCTCGGCCCAGAGGGACAGGGCCCCGTCGTCCGGCCCGTCGATCGAGAGCACGTGCTCGAGCTCCGGCAATCCGTCGCGGATGGCAGAGACCTTGGGGAGGTCGCGCGCGTCGGTGACGATGAGGCGCGCACCCGAATCGCGGAGCCGGAACGCCAGCCCGTCCTCGCCGAAGAGCGTGAAGAGCGGCACCACCACCGCCCCGAGCCGGTAGGCGGCCAGATGGGTGAGCAGCACCTCGGGCGACTGGGGCAGCAGCACCGCCACCCGGTCGCCGCGCCCCACGCCCCGGGCGGCGAAGACGTTGGCGAGCCGGCGCGCGGCGCGGGCCACCTCGGCATGGGTCCAGTCCCTGAGGCCGCCGCTGGCTTCGACGACCCGCAGCGCGACCCGCCCGGGATCGTGGCGGGCCCAGGTCTCGTTGCAGGCCTCGGCGATGTTGAAGCGCGGGGGGCGCGGCCAGCGGAAGCCGGCGCGCAGTTCGGCCCATCCCTGACCAGGCGCGATCAGCGGGCGGCGCAGACCGGGCATGATCTCTATCCTCCGGCTGCGGGCGGGCCAGAAAGAGCCGCTCCGCTTGAAGTCACAAACAATGCGCAATAGCTTATGCGGCATGGGAGGATCCGAAACCAGCGGTTTGGAGCGTCTGATCGATCCGTTTCGGCGGGAAATCAGCTATCTGCGCGTCTCGGTGACCGACCGCTGCGACTTCCGTTGCGTCTATTGCATGTCCGAGCACATGGAGTTCCTGCCCAAGGCGCAGCTCCTGACCATCGAGGAGCTCGACCGCCTGTGCACGGCGTTCATCGGGCTCGGGGTCGAAAAGCTGCGGATCACCGGCGGCGAGCCCCTGGTGCGCAAGGGGATCATGACCTTCTTCCGCGCGATGTCGCGGCATCTGGAGAGCGGCGCGCTGCGCGAGCTGACGCTGACCACCAACGGCAGCCAGCTGAGGCGATTCGCGGCCGAGCTCGCCGATTGCGGGGTCCGGCGGGTCAATGTCTCGCTCGACACGCTCAGGGCGGACCGGTTCCAGGCCATCACCCGCTGGGGGCGCTTTGCCCAGGTGATGGACGGGATCGACGCCGCGGTCGAGGCGGGGCTGCGGGTCAAGATCAACGCCGTGGCGCTCAAGGGCGTGAACGACGACGAGGTCCACGACATGGTCGCCTGGTGCGGCGACCGGGGATTCGACCTCACCTTCATCGAGGTCATGCCGATGGGCGATCTCGGCAACGAGGACCGGCTCGACCAGTACTGGTCGCTGCGCGACCTGCGGCGCGATCTCGAATCGCGCTGGACCCTGACCGACACGCCCGAGCGCACCGGCGGGCCGGCGCGGTATGTACGGGTGGCCGAGACCGGCGGGCGGATCGGCTTCATCACCCCGCTCACCCACAATTTCTGCGAGAGCTGCAACCGGGTGCGACTGACCTGCACCGGGCAGCTCTACATGTGCCTCGGCCAGGAGGACGACGCGGACCTGCGCCTCGCGCTGCGCGCGAATCCGACGGACGACGCCCCGCTGGTCTCGGCGATCCGCAGCGCCATCGCCCGCAAGCCCAAGGGCCACGACTTCGACTATTCGCGCCAGACCGTCGCCGGGCAGGTCTCGCGGCACATGAGCCATACGGGCGGCTGAGGCGCGATCGGGCGTAGGGGTCCGTCGGGGCTGGTGCCGGATTTTTCCCGCCTCATGGGGCCGCCGCCGGCTCCGCTCGGACGAGGGCCGTTCCAATGGAGTGTGCCCGGCACGGGGTGGGCACGCGTGCCCATTTTTCAACAGATTGATATGAATCGGCTATTTCGAGCCGCTAACCATTAGGAAAGCTCTGTTAACGCGCCGGGGCGCCCGGCCGGACCCGATCCGGCCAAGCGGAGAGGGTATCACTCCCTGGCATCACTCCTCGGCGGCCTCGTCGTAGCCGGCGGCGAATTCGTCCGCGCCGCCGCGCAGCAGCAGATGCGGGGGGATGCCCTCGGGGCGGAGCTTGCCCTCGGGAAGCGGCGACACATAGGGCCGCCCGGCGCGGCGGCGCTCGAAATCCGCGCGGGCGGCGGCGCGCAGCCCGGCGTCGGTCATGAGCTCGTAGCCGACGCCCGCCATCACCACCGCCGAGCGCAGCGCACCCTTGTCGCCGATGCTGGTGCCGCCGCAGGCGGTCACCGGCCAGGTGTGCAGGCCGACCCCGACCGGCATGGTCGCGAGGCCGAAGAGCCCGGTGGGGGTGTTGTAGCTGACGTCGCCCACGTCGGTGGCCCCGCCGGTGGTGATCTCGGGGATGACCGGCAGGACACCGGAGGCGAGCCCGGCCTCGGGCAGGTTCATCTCGCGCTGGCAGGCCCGCGCGAAGTCCTCTTCCGCCTCGGTCCAGTCAAGGGGGAGCGCGCCGATATGCGCGTGGATCCGTCCGACCAGCGTATCGTTCGGCAGGAGGTCGTGCATGCCGAAGAAATGGTCGACCTCGACCTCGGTGCGGGTCGTGGTCGCGGAGCCCTGCGCGACCTCGCGCACCCAGTCCGTCACCTCGACGACCCGCTCGCGGTTCTCGTCGCGGATAATGATCAGGATCTCGGCCCGGTCCGGGATCACGTTGGGCGCCCCGCCGCCGTCCGTATAGGAATAGTGCAGCCGGGTGGTCGGCCGCAGGTGCTCGCGCATGAACTGGATGCCGATGCCGAAGAGCTCGGCGCCCTTGAGCGCGCTGCGCCCCTCCCAGGGATCGACGCCGGCATGGGCGGTCCGGCCGGTGTAGCGGATCCGCAGCATGTTGACCGCCGCCGTGCGCAGGAGGCCGGTGGCGTTCACCGGCGCGGGGTGCCAGGCGAGGCAGGCGTCGAGATCGTCGAAGAGGCCGTCGCGGGCCATGTAGACCTTGGCGCCCTCGGTCTCCTCGGCCGCGCAGCCGTAGACGCGGATCGTCCCGGGAATGCCCTCGTCGATCATCATCTGCCGGAGGGCCATCGCCGCGCCGGTGCAGCCGGCGCCGAGCATGCCGTGGCCGCATCCGTGCCCGACCTCGACCCCGGTGGGGCCGGGCGTCTGGCGCGGCTCGGCGGCGTTGCCGAGGCCGGGGAGGGCGTCGTATTCCGGCAGGAAGCCGATCCGCGCCCCGCCCTCGCCCTGCGTCCATTCGGCGACGAAGGCGGTCGGGATGCCGGAGGTGCCGCGGCTGGTGATCGTGAACCCGCCGGCGATCAGCTCGCGGATATGGATCTCGGAGGAGATCTCCTCGTGCAGCGACAGTTCCGGATTCTCCCAGACCTCGCGCGATATCCTCAGGATCGTGTCGCGCAAGGCCTCGACGGCGGCCGTGGCGGCGGGTGCCGCGGCGGGCGGCTCTGCTGCCGGCTGGGCGAAGGCGAGGCGCGGGAATGCGGGCCAGATCGCCGCCGTCGCGAGTGAGGCCGCCAGCAGCGCGCGCCGCGATGTGGCCGTGGCCGGGTCGCCTGAGGGATTACGCATCTGCGCCTCCGGTCTGTTGATGGCGCGCATAGTCGCGCCGGACGGCGCCGCTTTCAAGCACCCGGCGCCGGTACTCGGGGATCCGCCGACGTCCCCGCCGCGGCCGCCCTTGCTCCGCCGCGCCGTCTCGGCCCATATATCCCTATGCCAGCCTCAGGGTGCGGAGAGACCATGGCCTTCCAGGAAACCGAGTATCACCCCTACGATTTCGCCAACCGCCGGCATATCGGGCCTTCGCCCGCGGAGATCGCGGCGATGCTCGACGTGGTGGGGGCGGCGAGCCTCGATGCGCTGATCGACGAGACCGTGCCGAGGGGCATCCGGCAGGCCGAGCCGCTCGACTGGGGCCGGCCGCTCTCCGAGCAGGCAGTGCTGGTGCAGCTGCGCGAGGTGGCGCGGCAGAACCGGGTGCTCGTCAGCCTGATCGGACAGGGGTA
>CAZESN010000144.1:0-6972 GCA_964514775.1 uncultured Rhodovulum sp. | reverse complement strand
TGCCGGTCGTGATCTCGATGCTGAACAGCTATTCCGGCTGGGCGGCGGCGGCGATTGGCTTCACGCTGGGCAACGACCTCCTGATCGTGGTCGGCGCGCTCGTCGGCTCCTCGGGCGCGATCCTGAGCTACATCATGTGCCGCGCGATGAACCGCAACTTCGTCAGCGTCATCCTCGGCGGCTGGGGCGGCGAGACCTCGTCCTCGGCCGAGATCGAGGGCGAGATGGTCGCGATCGACGCAGGCGCCGTCGCCGAGGCGCTCGAGGACGCCGACAGCGTCATCATCGTGCCCGGCTACGGCATGGCGGTGGCGCAGGCCCAGCAGTCGGTCTCGGAGCTCGTCCGCCGCCTGCGCGCCAAGGGCAAGCAGGTCCGCTTCGGCATCCATCCCGTTGCGGGCCGTCTGCCCGGCCACATGAACGTGCTGCTCGCCGAGGCCAAGGTCCCCTACGACATCGTCCTCGAGATGGAGGAGATCAACGACGACTTCCCTTCGACGGACGTGGTCTTCGTGATCGGCTCGAACGACATCGTCAACCCGGCCGCCCAGGATGACCCCGGCTCGCCGATCGCCGGCATGCCGGTGCTCGAGGTCTGGAAGGCGAAGCTCGTCGTGGTGATGAAGCGCGGCCAGGGCACCGGCTATTCGGGCATCGAGAATCCGCTCTTCTACAAGGAGAACACGCGGATGCTCTACGGCGACGCCAAGAAGTCGCTCGACGACCTGCTGACCCGCGTCTCCTGAACGAGAAAGCCGGCCCCGCTCAGGGCGGGGCCGGCTCCACGCCGGTCCAGGACGGGGTCTACTCGTCAGGCGTACTCGAAGGCGGCTTCGCCATAGCGGCACTGGTTAACGACGACATGGACCGGTGTTGCGTGCCTGTCGAGCTCGGCGACACACATCTCGACTTCATCGAGGCGGGTCACTTCCGCGCCCACGATCAACAGGATGCAGTCGAGCTGCGGCGCGAAGGCGAGCACGTCGTCGCTCACCAGCATCGGCGGCAGATCGTAGAGAAGGACGTCCGGCGCGAACCCCTGCCGGAGGCTGGCCACCGCCGCCCCGGCCGCGGAGCTCAGCAGCACATCCGCCGACGCGCGCAGCGAATGGCCGCCGGCCCCGAAGGCGAGCCGCTCCCCCCAGCGCACGAAGCCCTCTGCCGCCGTCCGCCGGCCCTGAAGCACCTCGGCCATCGACCATGAATGATCGAGCCCCAGATGGCGGGCGATCGCCGGCCGGCGCAAGTCGAGGTCGACCAGAAGCGTGCGCAGCTCGAGCTGGGCGAAGCTGAAGGCGAGGTTGAGGCTGACCGTGGTCTTGCCGCAGCCGCTCGTCGGCGAGGTGATGCCGACCGAGGTCCAGCCGTTCGCCCGCATCATCCGCAGAAGCTTGGTGCGCAGCATGTCGAAGAACATGTGCGCCGGGTCGCCGCGATCGAAGGTGACGACGCGGCTGCGCGCCATCGCCTGCGGGTCGGGCTCGAAGGCGGGCAGCGCATCCCAGATGGAGGCGGGCGCTGCCGGGGGAGGGTCGGCGAGCTCCTGCCCGGAGAGGGTGGCGGCCTGCTGTTCCCTGGCCTTCTGGATGGCCGCGCCGACCCTATCCATCAACGGACCCGGGCAACGGATTGTGAATACTGCCGCATCGCTACGCCCCCACTACAACCTCTCCCGCCTGGCGGGAGAGCACCACCTTTCTGTTTCTACATAGAAACATATCGCCACGCTATATGTTTTTCTGTAGTATCGTGGGGCGGAGCGGTCCGGCCTCGCCGTCAAGGGGCGGGGAAACGCGACAGGAACTTGCCCCTACCCGCCGGCCGTCCCATTCTCTATGGAGAAGGCGACCCCGGGGCAGGGTCTGTCCAAGGGGAGGTTACGGCGCAGGTGGTGGATAGACACGCGGACCCGAGGCGCGGCGGGCGGCCGAAGAAGTTTCAGGGACCGAGCCGGGTCGTGACCCTGACGCTGCCCGACAGTACCATCGAGCAGCTCTCGGACATCCATGAGGACCGGGCCAAGGCGATCGTAAAGGCGGCCCAGCTCGCCACCACCTCCGGGCAGGACGACGACACCCGCGTGGATCTGATCGAGGTCTCGCCGCAGGCGGCGATGATCGTCGTGCCCTACTGCCGCTATCTCCACGAAGCGCCCGACATCACCCTCGCGCAGATCGTTCCCAACCGGTTCCTGATCGTGCTCTCCGAGGGGACACCGCTCTCGACCGTCGAGATCGCCGTCGACGACCTGCTCGAGATGATCGCCGAGGACGAGGTACGCGACCGGCTGATCCTCACGCGTCTTCTCGAAAAGCTCCGCTCGGCCCGGAGGTCGAACCGCGCCAACATGGCGACGGTGGTACTCGTCGACATCAAGTAGCGGCGCACGCGGCTTCCGCGCGTTGCGGGGCCCCGGAAATCCGCGCGGTATCAGCAGGTTGTGATGGCATCGCCCCCGCCCGGGCGGCGGTGCCGGTCGCTTGGCGCTTGCCCCGCCGCCTCACTTGTGCGAAATCAGGCGCGATCGCCCGAGGAACTCTGTTGCAAGTATCTGAAATGGAAGGGGTGCTCTGCCCCGTACCGCCCCGGCGACCGGCCCGTTTTCGCCAGGGGAGCAAAGCCACGTGCCGCTGATCACCACCACCGACGCGCTCGCGCGCTTCTGCCGCGAGGCGGCGGACGCGCCCTATGTCACCGTCGATACCGAATTCCTGCGCGAGCGTACCTATTACGCCCAGCTCTGCCTCGTGCAGCTCGCCCGCCCCGGATCGGCCGAAGGGGACGCGATCCTCGTCGACACGCTCGCGGACGGGCTGTCGCTCGAGCCGCTCTATGAGCTCTTCCGCAACACCGGCGTGGTCAAGGTCTTCCATGCAGCGCGCCAGGACCTCGAGATCTTCCAGACCTCGGCCGGCGTGCTGCCGAAGCCCTTCTTCGACACCCAAGTGGCGGCGATGGTCTGCGGCTACGGCGATCAGGTGAGCTACGAGACCCTCGCCCGCCAGATCGCGCGGGCCGGCATCGACAAGTCCTCGCGCTTCACCGACTGGAGCCGCCGTCCGCTCTCCGAGGCGCAGCTCGCCTATGCGCTGGCCGATGTCACCCATTTGCGCAAGATCTACGAGGTCCTGTCGGCGCGGCTCGAGAAATCCGGCCGTGCGGGCTGGGTGGCGGAGGAACTGGCGCAGCTCACCGATCCTGCGACCTACCGGCTCGATCCCGAGGATGCCTGGGCGCGGATCAAGACCCGCTCGACCGCGCCGCGCTTCCTCGCCGCCCTGCGCGAGCTCGCCCGGATGCGCGAGACCCTGGCGCAGCGCCGGGACGTGCCGCGCAGCCGGATCCTCAAGGACGATGCGCTGCTCGAGCTCGCCGCCAACCGGCCGCGCACCCACGACGATCTGGGCAAGTCGCGGCTCCTGTTGCGAGAGGCACGCCGGGGCGAGGTCGCCGATGCGATCCTCGCCGCCATCGAGGCTGCCGAGGCCGCGCCCGCCGCCTCGATCCCGCAGCCCGAGCCCCAGCACACCCGCCGGCAGGGCAGCGAGGCCCTGGGCGAGCTGCTGCGCGTCCTTCTCAAGGCCCGCGCCGAGGCCTCGGGCGTCGCCCAGCGCCTGATCGCGTCGAGCGCAGACATCGAGCGGCTGGCCGGCGAGGACGATCCAGACGTGCCGGCCCTGACCGGCTGGCGGCGCGATCTCTTCGGCGAGGACGCGCTGCGTCTCAAGCGCGGCGAGATCGGGCTTTCCGTCAGCAACGGCGCCGTGAAGGTGATGGAGATCGCCTGAGCGGCGCGCCGCTCAGCGCAGCGACAGCGTCTGCGCGGTGTTGGCGTCGCTGATGCGCACGGCGTTCATGTTGCGCATTGCCCGGACCGGCACGAAGACCGCGGCCCGCAGCTCGCGGGTCTGCTCGGGGCCGATCGCCTGCGGGGTCGCCGGCGGCGTCGCCACCAGCGCATAGGCCATCACGCCGTTCTGGTCCGGCACCCCGCCGTTGAGCGGCACGAGCTCGGCCGAATGGAAGCCCTGGGTCGGCGCGACTGCCTCCACCCGCACGATATGGCCGCGCAGGCCCCGCTCGGCGCGGGCGCTGCGCATCGGCACGGGTACGGGATCGGGCAGGGGCTCTTCGCGCAGCGTGAAGACGCCGCTCGACTGGCCTCCGCCGCGCCCGACGAAGTCCGGCATCTGCATGGCGCAGCCGGCAAGGCCGAGCATCAGAAGAAGGGCGATCGGGGTAAGGTTGCGCATCGGTCCTGGCTGCATTCGGGCCTGTCCGGGCATAGACGCTCGCCCCGCGCTTGAAAAGGGGGCATTGCCCCGCCTCTGGACGCGCCCGGCCCCGGGGCGTACACCCGGCAAGGACAGATCAGACCATTGGCAGGACCCGTGGCCTCCGAACGTTTCGAAGCAATCGCCGACGATTTCGCCTTCCTCGACAGCTGGGAGGACCGTTACCGCTATGTGATCGAGCTCGGCCGCGCCATGGCCCCGCTCGACGAGGCGCTGAAGGTTGCGGCCACCCGGGTGGAGGGCTGCGCGAGCCAGGTCTGGATCGTGCCGCGCATCGACGGCGAGGGCGCCGGGGCCCGCTTCGGCTTCGACGGCGATTCCGACGCGCTGATCGTGCGCGGCCTGATCGCGGTGCTGCACGCGCTCTACGCCGGCCTGTCGCCGGCCGAGGTGCTGGCGGTCGACGCGCCGGCCGAGCTCGGCCGGCTCGGTCTCGACCAGCATCTCTCGAGCCAGCGCTCGAACGGTCTGCGGGCGATGGTCGAGCGGATCCGCGCGATCGCCCGCGCCGCCGCGGCGCCGGCCTGAACGGCCGGGGCAGGGCGGGCGTGGCGGCCACCCTCGCGGCCTGCCTCGCCGGACGCGGCTGGCTCCTGGCCGACGGCGCCATCGCCACCAACCTCTTCGCCATGGGGCTCGTGCCCGGCCAGCCCCCCGAGCTCTGGAACGCGCAGGCCCCGGACAGGGTCCGCGCCCTCCACGACGCCGCGATCGGCGCGGGCAGCGACATCATCCTCACCAACACCTTCGGCGCCAATCCCCGCCGGCTCGGATCCGCCGGCGGCCGGATCGGCGAGCTCAACCGCCTGGGCGCGTCCCTCGCCCGCGCCGCTGCCGATGCGGCAGGGCACCCGGTGCTGGTGGCGGGCTCGATCGGCCCGACCGGTGATGCCGCCGCCGGTCCCGACCTCTTCGAGGAGCAGGCCCGGGCGCTTCTCGATGGGGGCGCCGATCTCCTCTGGGTCGAGACCATGTCCGCGCCCGCCGAGTTCACCGCCGCCGCCACCGCGACCGGCCGGCTCAACGCGCCCTGGTGCGGCACGATGAGCTTCCACGCGCCGGACCTCTCGCCGGCCGCGATGCTGAGGCTGGCCGAGGGCCTCGCCCACCCGCCGCTCGCCTTCGGCGCGAACTGCGGGACCGGCCCCGAGGCCATGCTCGCGACGATCCGGGCCTTCGTCGCCGAAGGTCCCCGCCTGCCGCTGATCGCTAGGCCGAACGCCGGGCTGCCGACCGTCGAGGACGGCCAGCTCCGCTACGACGTCACCCCGGCGCAGATGGCCGATCATGCCCTGCGCGCCCGCGCGGCGGGGGCTGTGATCCTCGGCGGCTGCTGCGGGACGACGCCCCCGCATCTCGCCGCCATGCGCGCGGCGCTGGAGCGCTGATCAGGCCTCGCCCATCATCCGCGCCAGCCCCGAGCCATGCGCCGCGCGCAGGGCCGCGAGATCGATCGCGGCACCGCCGAGCGACACCGCCGCGCCCTCCGCGCGCCCGACCACCCGCGCCGGGACGCCCGCAGCTTCGGCCATCGCCAGAACCGGCGCCGGATCGGCCGCGGCCAGCAGGTAGCGCCCCTGATCCTCGCCGAAGAACCAGCCTGCCGCATCGAGCGCGCCGTCGCCCTCGATCGCCACGCCGATCCCGGCCGCGAGCGCCATCTCGGCTGCGGCCAGCGCCAGCCCTCCGTCCGCGAGATCATGCGCCGCCGCGATCAGGCCCGCGCCCTTCAGCGCCCGGACGAGCTCGCCCGCCGCCCGCTCGGCGGCCAGATCCACCGCCGGCGCGTCGCCCTCCTCGCGGCCGAAGACCTCGGCGAGGAGCGCCGACTGGCCGAGATGGCCCTCGGTCGCCCCGATCAGCACCAGCGTATCGCCCTCGCGCGGCGCGATGCGGATCAACTCGTCGAGCGAGCCGAGCAGCCCCACCGCCCCGATCGTCGGCGTCGGCAGGATCGCCCGCCCCTCGGTCTCGTTGTAGAGGCTGACGTTGCCCGACACGACCGGCATGCCGAGCGCGGTGCAGGCCGCCCCGATCCCCCGGATGCAGCCGACGAACTGGCCCATGATCTCGGGCCGCTCGGGATTGCCGAAGTTGAGATTGTCGGTCACCGCCAGCGGCACGGCCCCGGTGGCGGAGAGGTTGCGGAACGCCTCGGCCACCGCCTGCATGCCGCCCCGCTCAGGGTTCGCCCGGCAGTAGCGCGGCGTCACGTCCGAGGTGAAGGCGATCGCCTTGGCCGTTCCGTGCACCCGCACCACGCCCGCGTCCGACCCCGGCACCACCACCGTGTCGGCCATGACCATGTGGTCGTACTGCTCAAAGACCCAGTTGCGGGCGCAATAGTTCGGGCTGCCGATGAGCCGCAGCAGCGCCTCGGCGGGATCGACCGCCGGCACCTCGCCCAGCGGCGCGGCCGCGGGCGTCGCCACCCAGGGCCGGTCGTATTCCGGCGCCTCGCCCGACAGCGCCTTCAGCGGCAGGTCGGCCTTCACCTCGCCCCGGAGCCGCACGATGAACCGGTCCTCGGGGATGGTCTCGCCCACCACCGCGAAGTCGAGGTCCCACTTGTCGAAGACGGCGCGGGCCTCCGCCTCCTTCTCGGGACGCAGCACCATCAGCATGCGCTCCTGGCTCTCCGAGAGCATCATCTCGTAGGCGAACATGACCGCCTACG
>CAZESN010000143.1:0-6992 GCA_964514775.1 uncultured Rhodovulum sp. | reverse complement strand
GTGTCGGTGCGCGGGACATAGGCCTCCGGCTGGTAGTAGTCGTAGTAGGAGACGAAATACTCGACCGCGTTCTCCGGGAAGAACCCCTTGAACTCGCCATAGAGTTGCGCGGCCAGGGTCTTGTTGGGGGCAAGGATGATCGCCGGGCGCTGGGTCGCCTCGATCACCTTGGCCACGGTGAAGGTCTTGCCGGTGCCGGTGGCGCCGAGCAGCACCTGGTTGCGCTCGCCGCCGGTGATTCCCCCGACGAGTTCGGCGATCGCCCCGGGCTGGTCGCCGGCGGGTGCGAACTCCGAATGCAGCACGAACCTGCGGCCGCCCTCGAGCTTGTCGCGCTGGGCGGGCGGATTGGGCGCTAGAACGGGGGCGGCCATGCGTGACCTCCAGAACATGACAGGAACCCGTCAGAACTGGGGCAGCGGGACGGTCTTGGCAAGCCCCCGCAGCCACGGCCCGCCGGAGCAGGCTTTTGCAGAATGCATTGCACGATCGGACGCGGATTAGCAAATCAGGTAACTAAACCCTTGCGTGTGTCGTGCGACTCACGTATAGGTGGATCTGCAAGCAGCACAGTGGTCGTCGGCCGGGTGTGTACACCCACCCCACCCCTCGCTCCCTCACATTCGGACGACGACCCGCTGCTGGCGCTTCCCCCAGATCTCCGGAACCCTTGATCCGATCGCGGCGATCGGCGATAACGGCGCCGCGTCAACGGAGCCAGCCCATGCTCGCCAGGATCTACAAACCCGCCCGCAACGCCATGCAGTCGGGACAGGCCCGGACCCGGGACTGGATCCTCGAGTTCGTGCCCACCCAGGCCAAGGTCGTCGACCCGCTGATGGGCTGGACCGGCTCGGCGGACATGGACGGCCAGGTCCGGCTCAGCTTCGCCGACCGCGAAGAGGCGATCGCCTATGCCGAACGCCACGGCATCCCCTATCGGGTGCAGGAGCCGAAGGTCCGCCAGCACATCCTGCGCCAGAACGGCTACGGCGACAATTTCGCCAGCCAGCGGCGTGGCGCCTGGACGCATTGACCCGGTCTCTGCGCCGGTTCTTGCAATACCCACCCCACGCAGGCATGTTCTCCCCGCGCCGTCACACCGGATCGGCCCCGTAGCTCAGCTGGATAGAGCATCGGTCTTCTAAACCGAATGTCGCAGGTTCGAGCCCTGCCGGGGTCGCCAGCTCCCGACGCCCGCGGCACTTCCGGGCGACCACAGCCGCCCGGAGTAAGTGCCCGCCTTTTTCAGGCGCCCATCGCCCGCCGACGACGTGCCGCGAGGCCAAGACCGCCGATACCGGCAAGCATCAGCCAGGCGGCGGCCGGCAGCGGTATGACCTGAATCGAGACGATCATGTCATCGAAATCGGCGTGCTGCGCGCTGTCGTCGAAGAACGCGACGATCGTCGATCCCTGGGAAAGGAAGGCGAGCTGCGTCCCGGCCGAATAGCCCCCGCCGTTGGTCGCGGTCGCGCCCGTCTGATCCCGAAAGCCGAAGTCCAGCAAACCGTTGATCACGCCGGTGGTCACGTCCACATAGTCGCCGGCAGTTGCGCCGTTGCTGAACAGATCGCTCCCGAGGAAGACAAAGCTCGTATAGTCGGCCTCCTTCCCGAGGAAGGTAAAGCGAAGTGTCGCGGGCCCACCCGCCAGCTTAAGGCCGCTTCCGGGATTGCCGGTGTTGAACACCTGCACCACGGTCCCCGCATCCACGCCCGGCACGGATGGGGTCGGATTGTAGGAGCTTGGAAGCGCCGTGGAAATACCGGTCCCATCGATCGAAAGCACGGGCGCAGCGGTGACGCTTATGCCGGATGCCAGCAGCAGCGCTGCCGCCATTCCGACTATCTTCTTCATGTTGATCATTCGATTCCCCCTCAGTCTATTCATAAATTGAAATATGCGGCCCGCCTCTCGTGAGTGCGGGCCAGGAGCTGGACGGCGGGTTCACCCCGTTCTTGTCATTGTTCACCCGGCACATCACAAAAGGTGCCGGCGCGAAGAACACGCCCGTTTCCGGGCGGAACACACAAAGAAAACACGCCATCCGGCCAAACAGGCGGCCGAGAAGGCGCGTGGAAAACTCTGGCAGGTCACGGATGCGTCCGTGCCGCACGGCGCGGGGTAAGACGCCGGCGGCACGCTCGACGGCTGCCACGGCCGGCGGGGCGCGCTCCGCCGTCGCCGCCCAGCGCGCAGCGGCGCCGCCACAGGGACGGACGGGACTGGACTGCCCGGGTGCGAACGCCCTCAGATCGTCGCCGGCCCGGCGCGCGATTACGAGAAGTGCGCGGGACTGCCCGGCGCCGGACAGGTGGAAGATCGCGGGAGCCCGATGCCCGGCCCGCACCGCAGCATGCGCGCTGCCGCGCAGGGCCGTGGCGGCAGGCTCGACACCCCCCCGATGCCGTCTCAGGCTGGGCAGGGATCTGATGCGGCCGAACAGGCCGAGACCACCCATACCGGCGAGCAGAAGCCATCCCGCAGCCGGCAGCGGCACCGCGGCGATCGTCTCGGATGCATGGAGCGCGGACGCGGCAACGCCGCTGAGCAGGAGCTCGCCCGCCCGGAACAGGTCCCTGGCCACATCCCCGGAACCGGTAAAGATCCCCTCCTCGCAACCGATGGCAGCGACGCAGGTGACGTCGGCGGGCGTTGTCTGCACGATCACCGGTGCGGCCGCGGACAGACCGGGGAGCGAAAAGAGAAGGGCCACGACCAGGAGAGCCGCCTTCGGCACCCCCGTCAGAAGCCACCCGACTCCACGCCTGGTTTCCACTCAGGCACTCCCCACCATCAGTCCGGCGCACACGCAGATTTCGTGACGGGACGGACAAACCCACCAGCACTGTACTACAAATACACAAAACCGGCAATTATTTCCGTTAACGAAGAGTTAAGACGGAGTACCTGCCCAACCATCTGGGCATGAACACGTTTCCTCCGCGAGAGGAGTGTAGTACTCGCGGCGGGCATGGTGCTTCAGCGCACGCCCTCGCGGTTCGTCTCGACTCTGTAGAAGGCCCACAACACGCGGGCAGCGACCGCGCGCCAGGGCGCCCATGCCGCGCTCATCTCCCGCAGGGCGCGTTCACGCGGGCGCTCCGGCAGGCCGAACAGCCGGGCTGCCGCTTCCTGGAGCGCGAGGTCGCCCGGCGCGAAGACATCGGCACGGCCGAGCGAGAACATGGCATAGATCTCGGCAGTCCAGATCCCGATGCCCTTGACCCGCGTGAGCGCCGCCACGACCTCGGCGTCAGGCAGGTCGCGCAGGGTCGCAAAGTCGATGCCGCTCCCGGCCAAGGCGCGGGCATAGGCCACCTTCTGGCGCGAGAGGCCGACCGCGCGCAGCGCCTCGTCCGAGGCGGCGAGCAGGCCGTCGGGCGTGATCGCCCCGGCAGCCTCGAGCCGGCCCCAGATCGCCGCGGCGGCATGTGTCGAGACCTGCTGGCTGACGATCGCCCCGAAGAGCGCCTCGAACCCGTCCTGCCGCCGGCGCAGCGGCGGCTGGCCGGTCAGCGCCAGCGCATGGGCAAAGCGCGGCTCGATGCGCACCAGATGGGCGGCGCCCTCGGCCACGTCCGCCTCGGTTTCTATGATACGCCCGACCATTCAAGGCGCTTAGCACGGCCGCAGGGTCGGGGGAACCGCTTGGATCCGCCGGGGCGCGGGACTAGAAGCGGCGCATGACCCCGCCTGCCCCACCCCCTGCCGAGTCGGCCGACGCACCCGATATCCGCGCCAAGCGTAACGTCCGCGTGCTCGCGGCCGCACAGGTGATCCTCGGCAGCCAGATGCCGGTTCATTTCATACTCGGCGGACTTGCGGGACAGGTGCTCGCCCCGAACCCGTGCCTCGCGACGCTGCCTGTGACGGTGATGATCCTCGGCTCGATGATCTCGGCGCCGCTGCTGTCGGAACTGATGCAGCGGCAGGGGCGGGTGCCGGGCTTCGTGATCGGGGCGCTTTGCGGCGGGCTCGGGGCACTCATCGCGGCCTGGGCGCTCATGGCCGGCTCGTTCGGGCTCCTGCTGGCCGGCTCGGCCCTGACCGGGCTCTACATGTCGTCGCAGGGCTTCCTGCGCTTCGCCGCCGCCGACGGGGCGAGCGAGAGCTACCGGCCGAAGGCGATCGCCACGGTGATGGCGGCCGGCCTTGCCTCGGCGATCCTTGGGCCGCAGCTCGTGAAGCTCACCACCGACGCGCTGGCCCCGGTGCCCTTCGCCGGCGCCTATCTCGCCGCGGCCGCGCTGAATGTCGCCGGCATCTTCGTCTTCGCCGGGCTCGACAGCCCGAAGCCCGCGCGGCCCGCGCCCGATGCGCCGCGCGCCCGCAGCCGGGGCGAGCTTCTGCGCACGCCGCGGATCGCCGTGGCGATGATCTGCGGCATGGTGAGCTATGCGCTCATGAACCTGGTGATGACCTCGACGCCGCTGGCGATGGTCGGCTGCGGCTTTGCCACCACCCAGGCGGCGGACGTGGTGATGTGGCACGTGGTGGCGATGTTCGGCCCGTCGTTCTTCACCGGCCACCTGATCGCGCGCTTCGGCGCCGAGAAGATCGTCGCCGCCGGGCTCGTGACCCTCGCGCTCGCGGGTCTGGTCGGGCTTTCGGGGGTGTCGATCGCGCATTTTACCGCGGCGCTGATCCTGCTGGGGCTCGGGTGGAACTTCGGCTTCATCGGGGCAACGGCGATGCTTGCCAGCGCGCACCGTCCCGAAGAACGGGGCCGGGTTCAGGGCATGAACGACTTTGCGGTCTTCGGGCTGGTCGCCGTGGCCTCGCTCGCCTCGGGCGGGCTGATGAACTGCGCGGGCGCGGATGCCGTGTCGGGCTGGACCGCCGTCAACCTCGCGATGGCGCCGTTTCTGGTGCTGGCCGGGGGGGCGCTGATCTGGCTCGCGCTCGGGGCGAGCCGGCGGCCGGCTTCAGGCGCGCGGCCGAAGTGACCGGGTAAGGGCCGGGCACAGCCCCGGCCGGAGAAATCACCCGCGACCGGTTACGCGCCGTTTGCGGCCTTCATCGCGGCGACGAATGTGGCGAGGAGGTTGAGGCTAGCCTGCTCGTCGAGGCCGCTTTCCTCGAACCCGAGCACGGAGAGCACCACCATCCGCTCGCGCACCTCGAGGAACGCCCGCCAGAAGCGCGGATCGACGCCGCCGATGAGCTGCGGCCCGCGATCCTCGACCAGCACGTAGAGCACGTCGCCCTGCGGCCGGGTGGCGAGGATGCGCACCCGGTCGGGGCGGCCGCTGCGCCCGAGCATCGCCCGGCCCTCGGCGGTCTGCACGAAGGTGGCGATCTCGGCGAGGGTCGAAGCCGGATCGTCGCCCTCTCCCGCGAGCCCGCCGGCCGAGATGCTGGCGGTCAGCGCGGCGCCCACCGGCGAGCCGGCGAGCGGGCTGCCGCCCCCCCCGAGCTGGGCGCAGTCGCCAAGCAGTGCGAAGGCGCCGGCATCGGCGACGTTGAGCGTCCCGCGATCGACACAGAAGCCGCGCGGACCCGCGACCACCACCGGCGCGCCGGCGACCGTCACGGTCGCCCGGCTCGGCCCGCCCGCGCCCATCGTGGCGGGATCGCAGGCGGCGACCCCGAGGGTGGCCAGCGCGAGGAGCGCCGGCCGGAGGAAGGCGAAGACGCCTCCCTCAGAGATCCGCATAGACGTGCCGCTCCTCGGCCGCGCCGGGATGGGTCACGGCGCCGAGGCGGGTGGGTCCGACGAGCTGGGCGTATTTCCAGAGCGCCCCGGCAGCGTAGATGGTCTCGCGCGGTCCCTTCCACTCGGCCCGGCGCGCCTCGAGCTCCTCGTCGCTCAGCGCGACGCTGATCGATCCCGTCACCGCATCGATGGTGATCATGTCCCCATCGCGCAGCAGCCCGATCGGGCCGCCCAGCGCGGCCTCCGGCCCGACATGGCCGACGCAGAAGCCACGGGTTGCGCCCGAGAACCGGCCGTCGGTGATCAGCGCGACCTTCTTGCCCATGCCCTGGCCCGAGAGGGCCGCCGTGGTCGCCAGCATCTCGCGCATGCCCGGCCCGCCGCGCGGACCCTCGTTGCGGATGACCAGCACCTCGCCCACCTCGTAGGTGCGCTTCTGCACCGCGTCGAACGCATCTTCCTCGCATTCGAAGACGCGCGCCGGGCCGGTGAAGACCTGGTCCTCGGGCGCGATGCCCGCGACCTTCACGATCGCCCCTTCGGGCGCGAGGTTGCCCATCAGGCCGACGACGCCGCCCGTCTGGGTAATCGGCTTGTCGATCGGGTAGATCACCCGGCCGTCCGCCTCGCCGCGGATCTCGTCGAGCTCCTCGCCGATGGTGCGGCCGCTCGCGGTCATGCAGTCGGTGTGCAGCAGGCCCGCACGCATCAGCTCCTTCATCACCACCGGCACGCCGCCCGCCTCGTAGAGGTCCTTGGCGACGTATTTGCCGCCGGGCTTGAGGTCGACGAAGTAGGGCGTGTCGTGGAAGATGTCGCAGACGTCCTGGAGCGTGAACTCGATGCCCGCCTCATGGGCGATCGCCGGCAGGTGCAACCCGCCGTTGGTCGAGCCCCCCGTGCAGGCGACGACGCGCGCGGCGTTCTCGAGGCTCTTGCGGGTGACGACATCGCGCGAGCGGATGTTCTTCTCGAGGAGCTTCATGACGGCGATGCCGCTTGCGGTCGAATACTGGTCGCGGCTCTCGTAGGGCGCCGGCGCGCCAGACGAGTTCATCAGCGCGAGCCCGAGCGCCTCGGAGACGCAGGCCATGGTGTTGGCGGTGAACTGGCCGCCGCAGGCGCCCGCGCTCGGGCAGGCCACGCGCTCGAGGATCTCGAGGGCTGCATTGCCGAGCGTGCCGTTCTGGTGGCGGCCGACCGCCTCGAACATGTCCTGCACGGTGAGGTCGCGGTTGGCGAAGTCCTCGGGCACGGCCGCGCCGGTCGGGACCCGGCCCGGCAGGATCGAGCCGCCGTAGATGAAGATCGAGGGCACGTTGAGCCGCAC
>CAZESN010000142.1:0-7152 GCA_964514775.1 uncultured Rhodovulum sp. | reverse complement strand
GCCTGCCCCCGGCAGGCGCGTTCCGCGCCGCCCAGGCAGGCGCGCCACGATCCCACTTCGCAACGACCTCCATTGAGGAAGAGAACGGCCTCCGCGCTCGCGCGCTCCGGCCGTGGACCGGGGCGAGGCAGTGCCTCGCCTTGTCCGGCCCCGGGGGGCCTTGGCCGAAGCGATCAGAATAAAAATGAAACCCGGGGCCGCTTCGCCGGTCGGCAGTTCTTCGACATGACGTGTGACCATCAGCCGAAACCCCTCAATCCTTACCCCACATCCTGTGCCAGTCCCTCATTTCACACAATGGCACCACTATATCTGCCTCCGGCTCCGCCGGCCTGCACCCCAAACCTTACCAATCCTTTCCCCCGGCTTAACGCCGAAAGGAATATCTTTTCATATCAGTCATTTGACCGCCGGTGACACAGGCGCACCGGCATGCCTGCTGCCCGGATCAGGGTCCGCCCGGGGTGGGATCTTCCGCTGCCGCGACGGTCCCGGCGCGCCCTCCGGCCGGTCGCAGGGCGCGGTCGACATGGGCGGTGACCCGGGCGTCGGGGGGTGTGGCGAGCTTCACCACCTTGCGGTCCTGATAGGCCCCGAGCCGGCCCGAGGCGAGGACCGCGGTGCGGCCGGCGGGCTGGGGGATGGTCAGCCGGATCTCCTCGACCGACTGGCGCGGGATCTCAATCACCTGCCCGACCCGGAGCGCCTGAAGCGCGGCGAGGCTGAGCCGCTGGCGGTGCAGGACCGCATCGACCTCTACCGGCGCATTGGCCGCGGCCCGGCGCATCAGCGCCTTCCAGAGGTCATTGGGCCGCTCACGCGCCTGGGTATCCCGCGCCTGGACCGAGGCCCGGATCGCGTCGAGCGCCGAGAGCGGCAGCACCAGCGAGATATGCCCCCGCCGCCCGGCCTCGCCGAGCCCGACCGAGGCCGCGAAGGTCAGGACGTCGATATAGTCGGGGGCGAGGCGGAGCTGCGACAGGTTCTGGCGCTGGTCGCGGATGCGCAGCGCCTTGGTGAGCGGCCGGCCGAAGCCGATGCCCAGCGCGTGCGAGAAGGCCTGCAACAGTGCGTCGAGATGCAGCCGCCCGAGCGCCATGTCGATCGCCGTGAAGGGGCGGGCGGCGGGATCTGGCGCGGTCGCGGGATCGCCGCCGAGGGTAAGGTCGATCAGGTGGTTCGCGAGCGCCGCGTCGAAGGCGATGAGCGCCGGCGTGTCCGCGTCCTCGACCTCGATCACCCCCATCATCGCGGGCGCGGCGATACGGCCGATGGCGCCGGCGAGCTTGACCACCGCGACCGTGTCGACCGTGACCGACACGGCGGTCTTGACCAGCGGCCGCAGGCGGTCCTCGACCCCCCGCGCCAGGCTCTCGACGATCAGGTCGGTCTCGGCCAGCGGTGAGCGGGCGACGCCACCCTGCCGGAGCTTCTTGGACAGGACGGAGGTCTCGGCGGACATGGCGGCTCATCTGCTGACTGGCGGGCAGTTTCGGGCGGATTGGTTAGCGATCCCTGAACGGGTTGCGGCCAATTCGCGCGAAAAGCCCGGACGGCGCTAACACTGCCTTCAGCATTCGGGCGGCTATGTCGGTCCGGGGCAAGCGGGGCTGGCAATGGAACGCAAGGGCACGGGCAACATCATCGTCATCAGGCGCAAGACGGTGGTCGGGGGCGGCCACCACGGCGGCGCGTGGAAGGTGGCCTATGCCGACTTCGTGACGGCGATGATGGCGTTCTTCCTGCTGATGTGGCTCCTGTCGGTGACCGACGAGAGCACGCGGCTCGGCCTCGCCGACTATTTCTCGCCTACGATCCCGATCCATTCGACCCGTGGCGGCGGCGACGGGCCCTTCGACGGCATGAGCATGTTCAGCCAGGACGTGCTGACGAAGGACGAGACCGGGCAGCAGGGCGACCCCAGCCGGATGGACGTGCTCGGCCATCAGCTAGACCAGACGCTCTACGACATCGCCGAGGAGCTCACCGGGGGCAGCGGCGATGCGGTCGAGGCCGATCCCGACCTGAGGCACATCGCCACGCGGGTGACCGACGAGGGGCTGATCATCGAGGTCTTCGACATCGAGGGCTCGCCGCTCTTCGACGGGCCAACGGTGGAGCCGAACGCGATTCTGGAGCGCCTGCTGGGGATGATCGGCCGGGTTCTGGCGCGCACCACCAATCCTGTGGCAGTCACCGGGCATCTGGCGGCGGGCGACCTCGCCGGGGCCGAGGGCGATCCCTGGCGGATCTCGGGGGGGCGGGCGCAACTCGCGCGCGAGCTCCTGGTGGCGGCCGGCATAGACGAGGGCCGGCTCGCGCGGGTGACCGGCAAGGCCGACCGCAGCCCCGTCACCGCACGCCCCGCCGACGGGCGCAACCGCCGCATCGAGATCACCCTCCTGCGCCGTTTCGAGCCCTGACCCCGTTAGGGCGATCTTAAGCCGCATCCCCGATGTCTCGCAGCAGTGTAGCGAGTCTCCAGCGACCGAACCCCTCACGGACGAAGGACTGAGTATGGGTATCTCCTCCTCGATGAACGCCGGCGTGTCCGGGCTGAACGCGAACGCCAACAAGCTCGCGACCATCTCCGACAACATCGCGAACTCGCAGACCTACGGCTACAAGCGCGCCGACATCGATTTCGCGTCGATGGCCGTCAGCGGGCCGAACTCGCCGACGACGGTCGGCGGCGGCCGCTGGTTCACGGCGGGGGGCGTGCGCACGGCCGCGATCTGGGACATCGACGCCAAGGGACCGCTGGCCACCACATCGAGCGCGACCGACATCGCCCTGACCGGCCGCGGCATGCTTCCGGTGACCTCGATCGCCTCGGTGGGGCAGACCTCGGGCAGCCTTCCGTTCATGCTCACTGCCACCGGCTCGTTCCTGCCCGACGCCAACGGCTATCTGCGTACGCCCTCGGGTCTGGTGCTGATGGGCTGGCAGGCCGACCAGAGCGGCAATATCGCGCCCCAGCCGCGCGACAGCGCGGCCGGGCTCGTGCCGATCCAGATCAATCGCTCGGCGGTCGCGGCCCAGCCGACCTCGACGATCGGCCTGAACGCCAACCTGCCGGCCACCGCCACCCAGGCCGGGGCGGCGGGCACGCCGCTGCCGGTGACGGTCGAGTATTTCGACAACCTTGGCACCTCGCAGACCCTGGCCATGTCCTTCGCGCCGCAGGTGCCGGCTCCGGGCACGCCGCAGACCAACACCTGGGTGATGGAGATCACCGACCAGGCCTCGAGCCTGTCGGCGGGCACGTTCGAGATCACCTTCGGGGACGCGCCGCCCTCGGCGGGCCTGCCGGTGTCGGTGACCCAGACCGCGCCCGGCACCGCGCCGACCTCGACGGCCTACGACCCGGCGACCGGGGTGGTGACGCTCGGCCTCGGCAGCCAGACGATCGAGATCGGCATTGGCTCGACCAGCCCCACCGGGCCGCAGTATCTCACGCAGCTCTCCGAGGTGTTCTCGCCGGTCGGCGTGACCAAGGACGGCAACCCGGCGGGGACCTTCACCGGGGTGACCATCGACGAGAAGGGCTTCATGCACGCGAGCTATTCGAGCGGCTTCAGCAAGGTGATCTATCAGGTCCCGGTGGCCGACGTGCCGAACTTCAACGGCCTGCGCGTGCTCGACAACCAGACCTTCGCGCTCAGCCGCGAGTCGGGGTCGATGTTCCTGTGGGATGCGGGCAGCGGTCCGACCGGTGGCGTCCAGGGCTTTGCCCGTGAGCAGTCGACGACCGACATCGCCCACGAGCTGACCCAGCTCATCCAGACCCAGCGTGCCTATTCGTCCAACGCGAAGATCATCCAGACCGTGGACGAGATGATGCAGGAAACGACGAACCTGAAGCGCTGATCCAGCATCCCTGACCGGAGGAGGGCGGAATGAGCATCTCGAGCGCGCTGAACAACGCCGCGTCCGGCCTCGCCGGATCAGGGCGGCTGGCCGAAACGATCTCGAACAACGTCGCCAATGCGCTGACGCCGGGCTACCGGCGGCAGGTGACGGAGCTCTCGTCGCTGACGCTCGGGGGCCACGGGTCGGGGGTGCGGGTGACGGGCACGGCGCGGGTGGAGGATCCGTTCCTGACCGCGCAGCGCCGGGCGATGGACGCGGCCCTCGGCGCGAGCGCCGCTCGGTCGGACGCCTATACGCGCATCCTCGCGGCCTTCGGCGAGCCCGGCGCCTCGGGGTCGCTCTCGAGCCTCGCGACCCGGCTCGAGACGACGCTGATGTCGGCGACCGCCTCGCCCCAGTCCGCGGCCAAGCTGACCGATGCGGTGGTTGCTGCCGGCGACGTCGCCTCGGCGATCAACCGGATCGCGGCCGAGAACGTGCGGATGCGCACCGAGGCCGATGGCGAGATCAACCGGCAGGTCGGTCAGGTGAACACCTCTCTCCATGCGATCGACCGCATCAACAAGAAGATCGTGACCCTCGAGACCCAGGGGGTCGACACCAACGCCCTGCGCGACGAGCGCGACCGCCTGATTGACGGGATCTCCTCGATCATCCCGGTGCGCAGCGTCAACCGCGAGAACGGCCAGATCGCGCTCTATACCGCAGGGGGCGGGCTCCTGCTCGACGGCAAGGTCTTCGAGCTCGGCTTCCAGCCGGCGCCGAACGTGGTCACCCCGCAGATGAGCCTCGGGGCCGGGCTCCACGGCCTCACCCAGGACCAGGGCGCGATCGGCGGGCCGGTGGCGATCGACATGGGCGCGGGCGCGGGGCTGATGGACGGAGGCTCGCTCGCCGCGCTCTTCGAGGTGCGCGACCGGATCGCGCCCGAGTTCGACGCCGAGATGGACCGCTATGCCGCGGACCTGATCGACCGGTTTCGGAGCCTGATGCCGCCCGCAGCACTCGACCCGGCCGGCAACGGGATCTTCGTCGACAGCGCCCCGGGCGCGACCACGGGCCTTGCCGGCCGGATCGCGCTCAACGCGGCCGTCGATCCTTCCCAGGGCGGGGAAGCGTGGCGGCTGCGTGCCGGGCTCGATGCCGCCGCGCCGGGGCCCGAGGGGTTCGGCACCTATCTCCAGGGGCTGGCGGATGCGATGGTGACGGCCCGGGCGCCGGCCGGCTTCGTCTCGCAGACCGCGGCGGCGAGCGGGGCCACGATCGCTTCCGAGATCGCCTCGTTCTTCGGCGGGCGCGCGGCGCGCAGCGACGAGGACCGGGCCTATCTGGTGGCCCGGCAGACGTTCCTCGTCGAGAGCGAGACCCATGCGACTGGCGTGGACAGCGACAGCGAGTTGCAGTCGCTCATGCTCGTCGAGCAGGCCTATGCCGCCAATTCCCGGGTGCTGTCGGTGATCGATCAGCTAATGAAACTGCTGCTGGAGGCCTGAGTCATGAAGATCGGCGGAGGATCGGAACTCGCGCGGATGCAGTCCCTTCAGGGCCGCGCCGTCGCCACCCGCAACGCGCTCGACCGCGCGGCGCTCGAATTCACCACCTACCAGAAGGCCAGCCGCTACGAGGCGACGGGCGGCAACCTGACGCGGCTCTTCGCGCTGGAGCGCTCGATCTACCGCACCGCCGTCTTCTCCGAGAACATCTCGCTGACCTCGCTCCGGCTCGATGTGATGCAGGAGGCGATGGGCCGCATTCTCGCACCCGCCGAGCAGCTCGCCGTCAACCTCTCGACCGCATCGGGCCTCGGTGATGTCGGCGGCAGCCTGCTGCATGCCCAGACCGCCCGGCGCGACTTCGCGGCGGCGGTGGGTGCGCTCAATACCCAGGTGGCGGGCCAGTCTCTCTTCGCCGGTATCGTCACCGACGGGCCGGCGCTGGCGGCACCCGAGCTCATTCTCGCCGATCTCGATGCGCTGGCGGCGGGGGCCGCCACGCCCGCCGACGCGATCGCGGCGATCGAGGCCTATTTCGCCCCGGGCGGCGCCTTCCTGACGACGCGTTATCTCGGTGCAGCGGATGCCCTCACGCCGGTGGAGATCGGCGACGGCGAACGTCTCGACTACGGCGTGCAGGCTACGGCGCAGGAGCTCGTCGGCGTGCTCCGGGCCCAGTCGCTGGCCGCGGTCGTCGCCGGCGGCGCCTTCGCGGGCGACGAGGCGGCGCAGCTCTCGCTAATCGCGGAGGCAGGTGATCGGCTCCTTTCGGCCAAGGAAGGGCTCCTCGACCTCCGTGGCCATGTCGGTAGCCGGCAGGAGGCGGTCGAGCGCGCCCGTGCCGCCCGCATCGCCGAGCACGACACCTACGATCTCGCCCGGGCGAAGATCATCGGCGTCGACCCTGTCGAGGCCGCCTCGCGGTTCCAGGCGCTCGAGACGCAGCTCACGTCGATCTACGAGGTGACGATGCGCTTGAGCAACCTGCGCTTCACGAACTTCATGCGGTAGGCTTGATGGGACGGTCCCTTCTCTCGCTCGCCCTCGTCATCCTCTGGTTCGGCGGGATCCTCCAGCCGGCGCTGGCCTCGCCCGCCCGGATCAAGGATCTCGTCGAGGTGGACGGCGTGCGCGGCAACGACCTGCTCGGCTACGGGCTGGTCGTCGGCCTCAACAACACCGGCGACAGCCTGCGCAACTCGCCCTTCACCGAGGATGCGATCTTCAACCTTCTCGAGCGACTCGGGGTCAACGTCACCGGCGAGCAGATCCGCGCGCGCAACGTCGCCGCCGTGCTCGTCACCGCAACGCTGCCGCCTTTCGCCCGCGCGGGCAGCCAGATGGACGTCACCGTCTCGGCGATCGGCGACGCGCGCAGCCTCCTTGGCGGCACGCTGGTGATGACCCCGCTGAACGCCGCCGACGGCCAGATCTACGCGGTGGCCCAGGGCGCGATCATCGCCGGGGGCGTGGTCGCCGAGGGTGTGGCCGAAACGGTGACGCAGGGTGTCCCGACCTCCGGCCTGATCCCCTCGGGCGCGCGCATCGAGCGCGAGGTCGCCTTCGACTTCACCCAGATGCGCGACCTCCGCCTCGCGCTGCGCAACCCCGACTTCACCACCGCCGCCCGGATCGAGGCGGCGATCAACGCCGACATCGGCGCGCGGGTGGCGCGGATGCTCGATTCGGGCACCGTGCAGCTCGATCTCGGCAGCCACGGCATCGATCGGCCGGCCCTCCTGATGGCGCAGATCGAGAATATCGAGGTGATGACCTCGACGCGGGC
>CAZESN010000141.1:0-7186 GCA_964514775.1 uncultured Rhodovulum sp. | reverse complement strand
CGCCCGGGCCGCATGCGCGCCTCGGCCAGCGGGTGCATGCCGCGGGCTTTCCCTATTACAGCATCGTCGGCACCGCCCTGCACCTGACCGGCGGCAATGTGAGTGCGCTTTCGGGCGTGAACGATGACCGGCGGTTCTTCAGCTTCACCGCCCCGGTGCAGCCCGGCAACAGCGGCGGCCCGCTGATCGGCGCCGACGGCCGGGTCGTGGGCCTCGTCGTCTCCCGGCTCTCCGAGCACTACATTGTCGGCGAGACCGGATCCCTGCCGCAGAACATCAACTACGCGCTGGGCAGCCCCGAGCTCGCGGCGTTTCTCGACCGCATCGGCGCGCCCGGTGAGGGCGGGGGGTTTGATGCGTTCGACATGGACGCCGGCACGCCCGACGGGTTCGAGACCGCCGTCGTCCCGGTCGTCTGCCTATGATTCCGCCCGAAAAACGATCGGTCCCTGGCCGGTCGTGAGCTCCCCCGGCGTCAGGCCGTCAGCTCGACCGTATAATGGAACCGGCTGGCGGGCAGGGTGTTGAGGGCGACCTCGTAGAGCTGCCCGTTGTCGAAATAGTAGCTCCGCATCAGCTCCAGCGCCGGCGATCCGGCCGGAACGCCGAGCTTCTCCGCCATCGGCGCGCTGAGCAGGGTCGCGCGGATCTCCTGCTGGATATGGCTGGTCCGGCGTCCGGCCTCGGCCTCGATCCGCTCGAAGAGCGGGGTCCGCAGCCGCTCGTCGTTGCGCAGTAGCCCGGCATAGCGGTGGTCGACGTAGACATCGGTCCAGGCGAGGACGCTGCCGGTCGCGATGTCGCTCCGCTTGCAGCCGAGATAGACCCAGTTGCTCCCCTGTTCGGCACCAAACCGGCGCGCCATCGCCTCGTTGAGCGTGAAACGGCTCCGCTGCTCGACCGCGAGCTCAGTGCTGCGCACGAGCGCCAGCAGGTCGTCCACCGAGGCGGCCGAAAAGGTATGCGCCAGCGCCTCGGTGCGCCGGACCACCCGGGTGCCGACTCCGCGCCGTGATTCAACCAGACCGCGCTGGCGCAGCAGGTCGATCGCCGCGCGCACCGTCTGCCGGCTGACCTGGAAGCTCGCGGCAAGCTCATGCTCGGTGGGCAGGAGCATGCCCTCGGACAACTCGCCCGACTCGATCTGCTTGCGGAGTTGCCCGGCCAGTTGTTGGTACAGCGGCGTCTCGGTCAGCACGTCGGGGTTGCCCTGCAATTCCGTGTCCTCGAGACGCCAGTGGGATCGGCGGGTCCCAGAGCCCACAATGCACCATGATACAACGGAAAAATCAACCCGGGGGCGGGCAATTCGCCTGCGCCCCGACGGCCGCCGTCAGTACCCATCATTTGTGCGAACATTTACGGTTGACATGAATGGAGGCGCGCCTCAAACATCCCCGGGAGCACGGCCGAACCGTGCCGACCGGCAGCGGCCCCGATCGGGACCACAGACCGCAGGGAGGATGGACGGCCGGTTTCGCCGGCTGTTCGGCCATTCTCCCATCGCAGGTCTGCCCTTGCCGGTTTGTGCGAACAAGTCGCGCCCGCGACGTGAGGAGATGACGGATGATCAACTATCCCGGCCGTGTGTCAGTCGTGGAAGTCGGACCGCGTGACGGGCTGCAGAGCTTCCACCGGATCGTGGACACCGCGACCAAGATCAAGCTCGTGGACCGCCTCTCGGAGGCCGGCTTCCCGATGATCGAGGTCACCGGCTTCGTCCACCCGAAGTTCATCCCGAACCTCGCGGATGCCGAGGAGGTCGTCCGCGGCATGACCCGGCGCCCGGGCATCATCTACCGTGCGCTGGTCCCGAACCTGCGCGGAACAGAGCGCGCCATCGCCGCCGGCAATCTCGACGAGCTGGTCGGCCTCTCGACCGCCAGCATCCGCTATACCAAGCTCAACCAGAACACGACCATCGACGACACGATCGAACAGGGCATCGCCTCGTTCCGCGTGGCCGAGAAGGCCGGGCTCGGCTACGTCATGGCGATCGGGATGGCGCTCTGGTGCCCCTTCGACGGGCCGATCCCGCTCGAGCGCGTGCTCGACATGATCGCGCGCCTGCACAATGCCGGCATCCGCAAGATCAACATCGGCGGCTCGATGGGGATGGAGGACGCCCGCGCCACCGGCGAGCTTTTCGGACGGGCGATGGACCGCTTCCCCGACCTCGTGATGGCCTACCACATCCACAACATGTCGGGGACGGTGCCAGCGGCGATCCTCGCGGCGATGGACGCGGGGGCCCACGGGTTCGAGGGCTCGATCTGCGGGATCGGCGGCGGCGTCGCGACCCCGCATGCGGTGGGCAACATCCCCAGCGAAAATCTCGTGCAGATGTTCAACGACATGGGCGTCGAGACCGGAATCGACACCGATGTCGCGATCCAGACCGCGCGCGACTGCGCCGATCTGCTCGAGATCCCGCACCAGAGCGAAGCCAGCCGGCACGGCAGCCGGGCCGAGCAGCACCGCGCGGCCAATGCCTGACCAGCCGCTGAACAGCACGAAGGACGAGAAGATGACTGCCGGGGGAAATGACGGGGAAATGCCGGGGGGCATCGGCCGGCCGGTGTTCGAGGGACTGAAGGTGCTCGATGTGGGCAGCTTCATCGCCGGCCCCGGCGCCGCCACGATCCTGTCGGACCTCGGCGCGGACGTCATCAAGGTCGAGCCGCCCACCGGCGACCCCTGGCGCGGGCAGTTCCGCCGCCCCGGCCTGCCGCGCCCGGCCTCGGATTTCGACTACATGTGGGCGCTCGCCGCCCGCAACCGGCGCAGCCTCGTCCTCGATCTCAAGACCCCGCTGGGCCAGGAGGCCCTGCACCGCCTGGTCGCCGAGGCCGACGTGCTCGTCACCAACATGCCGCTCAAGGTGCGGCCCCGACTGGGGATCGAGGAGGAGCGCCTGCTCGCGATCAATCCCCGGCTGATCTACGCGTCCATGACCGGCTACGGCGAGACCGGGCCGGATGTGGACCGGCCCGGCTTCGATGCCACCGCCTGGTGGGCGCGTCCCGGTTTCATGACCCTGCTCGGGCCGGATGCGAATTCGCCGCCATCGCGCTCGATTACGGGCATGGGCGACCACCTGACCGCCGCCTGCCTCTTCGGCGCGATCGCGACCGGCCTCTACCGGCGCGAGCGCACCGGGCGGGGCGGCGTGGTGAAGAGCTCGCTCCTCGCCTCGGGCGCCTGGTCGAACGCGAACCTGCTTCAGGCGGCACTCGCCGGCGCCGAGTTCGAGCCGCGCCGCGACCGGACCGAGGCGCCGAACCCATTCCACAACCACTACCGCTGCTCGGACGGCCGCTGGGTGAACCTGTCGATCAACCTCGCCAATACCGCGCGCGACTGGCCGCGGCTTGCCGAGATCCTCGAATCGCCCGAGATGGCGGCGATGGAGGTGCGCTCCATGGCCGATCTCGGCGCGCAGCATGTGGAGATCATCGCGGTGATGGACCGGGCCTTCGCGCGCCGGACCGCCCGCGACTGGCTCGAGCGCCTCGACGCGGCACGGCTCGCCGCGGATCCGGTGCCGGAAATAGACGAGGTGATGGCCGACCCGCAGTTCCGCGAGGCGGACATCTTCGTCCCGACGAGTTATCCCGACGGTCTCAGGGAGACCGTGATGAGCCCGATCATGCTGAACGACTCCCCGAGGATCCAGCCGAAGCCGGCCCCCTCGCTCGGTGAGCACAGCGAGGAAATTCTGGCCGGTCTGGGTTACGACCCCGAGCAGATCCGGCAGATCACGACCGGCACCTGAGAAGTCCCGGCACCCCAACCCGACGAACCGGAGGATGAGATGAAGAAACTGATGTCGACGGCGGCCGTGCTGGCGCTGGGCGCGACCATCGCCTCGGCCCAGGCCCCCGAGGGCTACCCCGAGGATTATGCCGCGATGGTCGAGGCGGCGCAGGGCGAGGGCAAGATCATTGTCTACGCGCCGTTCGACGAGCACGAGCTGCGGTCGGTCTTCGACGCCTTTGCCGCGCGCTATCCGGGCATCGCCATCGAGTACAACGACCTCAGCACCCCGGTGATCTTCAACCGGTTCATCAGCGAGGTCGCCGCCGGGGGCGCCAGCGCCGACTTCCTGTGGAGCTCGGCCGTCGACATGCAGCTCAAGCTCGTCGTCGACGGGTTCGCCGCGGAATACCAGGCGGTCGAGGCCGATCACTACGACGACCGGCTGAACATGGACGGCCTCGCCTACACGGTGATGAACGAGCCGATCTGCTGGATCTACAACAAGCAGCTCGTCGCCGAGGATCAGATTCCGACCTCGCATGCCGAGCTCGCCGCGACCCTGCGCGCGCATCCGGACCTCTTCAAGGACCGCATCGTCTCCTACGACCTCGAGAAGTCGGGCGTCGGCTTCTTCCACGCCCATAACGACCTCATCACCATGGGCGAGGAGCCCTTCTGGGACATGGCCACCGCGATGGCTGAATCGGGCATGCGCTTCATCGGCAGCTCGGGCGCGATGGTCGAGGCCGTGGCGTCGGGCGAGGCCGTCTTCGGCTACAATCTGACCTGCGGCGTGCCCGCCTATGCCCAGCAGTCCAACGACAACCTCGGCATCATCTACCCCGAGGACTTCACCACCGTCGCCGGGCGCGTCGTCGTCATTCCCGCGAGTGCCGCCAGCCCGAATGCCGCCCGGCTTCTCCTCGACTTCGTGATGACCGCCGAGGGCCAGGAACTGATGGCCCAGACCCCGGGCCTCTTCTCCGGCCGCGACGACGTGGCCGAGAGCGGCCTCGACACCAGCGAGCTCGAAGACCGGCTCAAGCTGCTCGATCTGGGACCCGACCTCCTGTTCAACTACGATCAGGACCGGCGCCTGGGCTTCCTCAACCGCTGGAAGTCGACCTTCGGCGGATAAAGAGAAATGGGGCTCCTCGGACGTACAACGATCATAGGCCTGATGGCGGCGGTGGTTCTGCTGCCGCTGTCCATCGTCGCCTATCAGAGCTTCCTCAGCGCGCCGTTCTTCATGCCGAACGCAGCGCTGTCGGCCTCGTCATACAGCTACGTGTTCAACGACCCCGACTTCTGGGTCGCGATGCGCAACTCGCTGTTCGTGGCCACGGTCATGGTGATGGTGGCCCTCCCCGCGGGGGCCACGCTCGCCTATCTGATCGTGCGCACCGACCTGCCGGGCAAGGCCACGTTCGAGACGCTCCTTCTCGTGCCGATGCTGATCCCCTCGATCGTCCTGGGGTTCGGCTACATCGTCGCCGTGGGGCCGGTCGGGTTCTTCTCGCTCTATGCGCGGGAATGGTTCGGCGTCATCCCCTGGAACATCTACGCGCCGGCGAGCATCGCGGTGCTCGCCGGGCTCAGCGTGGTGCCCTATGTCTACATCTACATCTCGACGGCGCTGCGCAACATCGGCTCCGACGTCGATGAGGCCGCGCGGATCACCGGCGCCAGCCCGCTGCGCGTCGCCCTCAGCGTGTCGCTGCCGATGTCGGTGCCCTCGATCGCCTTCACCACCGCGCTGATCTTCCTCATCGGCCTCGAGCTCTTCGGCCTGCCGCTGATCCTCGGCACCCCGAACGGCTTCGACGTCATGGCCGTCTATCTCTTCAAGCTCACCAACCGCATGGGCATGCCCGCCTATCAGCTGATGGCGGTGGTGGTGCTCGTCCTCGTCTCCATGACCATCCCGCTCGCCTTCCTCCAGCGCTACTTCCTCAGGCGCTCCGAGCGGTTCGTCTCGGTCAAGGGCAAGGGCAACCGCATGCGCCCGGTGCCGCTCGGCCGCTGGAAATGGGTCGCCTTCGGCGCGATCGTCCTCTGGATCGCGGTCACCACCCTGGTGCCGCTGACCGGCATCGTGATCCGCTCCTTCGTCAGCAGATGGGGGGTCGGGGTCGACCTGCTCGACGCCTTCACCCTCGACACCGTGGCCGGCGTGCTGCGTGATCCGGTCATGCTGCGCGGCATCCGCAACAGCGTGCTCATCGGCGTGGTCGGCGGCGCCTTCGCGGTACTCTGCTACCTGATGATCGCGCTCTCGGTGCACCGGCGTAACGACATCTGGACCAAGATCGTCGACTATCTGGCGCTGGTGCCGCGCGGCATGCCGTCGCTAGTGGCCGGCCTCGCCTTCCTCTGGGTCTTCCTGTTCTTCCCGCCGCTGAAGCCGCTGCGCCCGACGCTCTTCTCGGTCTGGCTCGCCTATTCGGTGGTCTGGCTCGCCTACGGCATGCGGCTGATCTCGGGCGCGCTGATGCAGGTGAGCAAGGACCTCGAGGAGGCCGCCCGCGTCTCCGGCGCCGGGCCGACCCGCACCACCTGGGTGGTGACGGTGCCGCTGATCCGCAACGGCCTGCTCGCGAGCTGGCTGCTCATCTTCCTGATGTTTGAGCGCGAATACGCGACCGGCGTCTATCTTCTAACCTCCGGAACCGAGGTGATCGGAACCCTGCTGGTCACGCTGGCCGAAACCGGGGCCATGGACCGCGCGGCGGCGCTGTCGCTCGTCAACGTGGTGATCATCGGCCTCGGCCTCGGCCTCGCCCTGCGCCTGGGAGTGCGTGTCAATGAATGAGAGCGTGAAACTGTCGGTCGAGGACCTGCATCTCTCCTACGGGTCGGTCGACGTGCTGCGCGGCATCAGCGTCGAGCTCCGCCAGGGCGAGGTGCTCGCCATGCTCGGCCCCTCGGGCAGCGGCAAGACCACCCTGCTGCGGGCCATCGCCGGGCTCGAGCTCCCCCGGGCCGGGCGGGTCACCATCGACAGCCGCACCGTCTTCGACGGCTCCCGCGGCCTCGATCTGCCCGTCGAGAAGCGCGACCTCGGCATGGTGTTCCAGTCCTATGCGCTCTGGCCGCACCGCACCGTCGCCGAGAACGTCGCCTTCGGCATGAAGGTCCGGCGCAAGGACAAGGCGTCGACCAACGACCAGGTGTCCTCCGCCCTCGATCAGCTCGGCCTCGGCCAGCTCGCCGACCGCTATCCGCACCAGCTCTCCGGCGGCCAGCAGCAGCGGGTGGCGATCGCCCGGGCGCTGGTCTACAGCCCGCCGGTGATCCTGATGGACGAGCCGCTGTCCAACCTCGACGCCAACCTGCGCGAGGAGGCCAAGACCTGGCTGCGCTCGATGATCGCGCAGATGAACCTCTCGGCGATCATCGTCACCCACGACCAGCAGGAGGCGATGGC
>CAZESN010000140.1:6292-7243 GCA_964514775.1 uncultured Rhodovulum sp. | reverse complement strand
CCGCGACAAGCTCGAGCGCTCGATCCGCATCGCCATGCAGAAGCGCCCGATCGAGGGCGAGCGCATCGACCAGATGGTCTCGGGCATCGTCCGCAGGCTCGAGTCGATGGGCGAGACCGACATCCCGACGGACACGATCGGCACCATCGTCATGGAGACCCTCGCGCGGATCGACACGGTCGCCTATGTGCGTTTCGCCAGCGTCTACAAGAACTTCCAGGCGGCGGACGATTTCGAGGATTTCGTCTCGGAGCTGCGGCCGCCGGTGGTGGGCGCCGAGGACGACTGACGGGATCGAAGGGCCGGCAATGGTGGCCCGAAAGCACGGCCCGCGCCCCCGGGGCGAGGCCGGTGCGGCGCGATCGGCCGCCGTCGGGTCGTGCAGGTGGGGGCGGTGAGGGCCGGGCGTGATGCCGAACCAGTCAAGCAAGTCCTTCCCGGCGGCGATTGACGCCGATCGGGACGCGGGTTTCATGCGCGCGGCCCTCGGCCTCGCGCGCCGGGGGCTCGGGCGGGTCTGGCCCAATCCGGCGGTCGGCTGCGTCATCGTCCGGGACGGCCGGGTGGTCGGGCGCGGGCGGACCGCCGATGGCGGCCGGCCCCATGCCGAGCGGGTGGCGCTGGCCGAGGCCGGCGCGGCGGCGCGCGGCGCGACCGCCTATGTGACGCTCGAGCCCTGTTCCCATCATGGCAAGACGCCGCCCTGCGCCGAGGCGCTGGTCGCGGCCGGGGTGGCGCGGGTGGTCGTGGCGACCGGCGACCCGGATCCGCGGGTCAGCGGCCGGGGCGTGGCCGGGCTGCGGGCCGCCGGGATCGCGGTCGAGACGGGGTGTCTCGGGACGGAAGCCGAGGCGCTGAACCGCGGGTTCCTGACCCGGGTGCGGCAGGGACGGCCGATGGTCACGCTGAAGCTCGCGACCTCGCTCGACGGGCGGATCGCCACCGCCTCGG
>CAZESN010000140.1:0-6282 GCA_964514775.1 uncultured Rhodovulum sp. | reverse complement strand
GCCTCGGGCGAGAGCCGCTGGATCACGGGGGCCGCGGCCCGGGCCGAGGTCCATCTGATGCGCGCCCAGGCCGATGCGGTGCTGATCGGCGCGGGCACGGCGCGCAGCGACGATCCCGTGCTCGACGTGCGCGGGCTCGGGGACGGCCATGTGAACCCAGTGCGGGTGGTCGCAGCGGGGACGCTCGACCTGCCGCTTAGTGGCCGGCTTGCGGAGACGGCGGGCAGCCAGCCGCTCTGGCTCTGCCACCACGGCGGGGCGGCGGCGGAGGCGCGGGCGGTGTGGGCTGCGCGGGGCGCCGAGCTCATCGAGGTGCCGGAGGCGGCGGCGGGCGGGCTCGACACGGGCGGCCTGCTCGCGGCGCTCGGGGCGCGCGGGCTGACGCGGGTGCTCTGCGAGGGCGGCGGCCAGCTCGCGGCGGCGCTGCTCTCGGGGGATCTGGTGGACGAGCTGGTCGTCTATTCGGCGGGGATGGTGCTCGGGGGCGACGGGCGGCCGGCGGTGGCCGGGCTGCGGCTCGCGGCGCTCGCCGATGCCCGGCGGTTCCGTCTGATCGGGGCGGAGCCCGTCGGCGCCGATATCCGCAGCCGCTGGGAGCGGGTGTCGCAGGACTGAGGGGGTTTCGGTCGCGGGAGAGGCGGGGCTCTCTCCACGGCTGGCGTGACGCGCCTGCCGGGCAGGCGCGTCACGATCCGGCAGATGCCTCAGGCGACGCGGGCCGTCTTCAGGGCCCTGGCCCACCAGACCAGCTCGTCGAGCGTGGCCGCCGCGCCCTGGTTGAGGTGCTCGAAGTCGGCGAGCGTCTTCTCGCCCTGCGCCACGGCGATATAGGGGTCCCAGGTGATGTGCACGCCGGTGCGGGTCGGGGCGAGCTGCATCTCGACCGAGATGGTGCGCAGGTGCTCGATCGCGCGCGCGGCACCGAGCGGGCCGTAGCCGACATAGGCGGCGGCCTTCTTGTTCCACTCGGCATAGACATAGTCGATGGCGTTCTTGAGCACCGCGGGCACCGAGCGGTTGTACTCGGCGGTCACGAAGACGAAGCCGTCGAGCTCGGCGACCTTGGCGCGCCACTTCTGCACCTCGGGCCGCTGGGACTCGCCGTAGGCGGGCGAGGCCGGCTCGTCGAAGAACGGCAGCGGGAAGTCGCGCAGGTCGACGAGTTCGAACTCGGCGTCGGTGCGGGTGGCGGCGATCTCCGCGAGCCAGGCGCCGACCTTGTCGCCGAAGCGGCCTTCGCGGGTGGTGCTGAGGACGATACCGATCCTGGGTTTCGACATTCGGGGTTCCTTCGTGGCAATGTGTGTTCCGGTCCGCGGTCTGGTAACCATCGGATAGCTACACTACATGAGAAACCACGCCGCCAGCCGCAAGTAGGCACGCCAAGGGAACCCGGTTACCATCATGAAACCGCTGCCAGACCATGTGATGACGGAATGCCGCGCCGTGAGCGAGACGCTCGCCCGGATCGGCGACAAGTGGAGCGTGCTGGTGATCGTGCGCCTCGGCGAGGGGGCGCTGCGGTTCAGCGAGCTCCAGCGCCGGATCGGCAACATCTCCCAGAAGATGCTCACCAGCACGGTGCGCGGGCTCGAGCGCGACGGCTACATCACCCGCTCGGTCACCCCGTCGATCCCGCCGCGGGTGGATTACGCGCTGACCGACCTCGGGCGCGAGCTGCTGGAGCCGATCCGGGGGATCGAGGATTTCGCCCGCCGCAACCAGGCGCGGATCGCCAAGGCGCGGGTGTCGTTCGATACGCGGGCAAGGGTGGCGTGATCGGGCGGGGGTGATCGCTTCGGGGAAGGGCGTGTCGCTTTCTTTCTGCACGATCTGACCGTTGTCAGATCGTGACCTCCATTGAGGAAGAGGACGGCCTCCGGGCTCACGCCCTCCAGCCGTGGACCGGGGCGAGGCAATGCCTCGCCTTGTCCGCTCCCGCCATCCATCCAGCGCAGCCGCTTTGCGGCCGGCGTCAGCGGCTCTCGATCGCCGAGACCGAGCCGGCGATGCCGACCGTGGCGGTCGCGACGCCGAGCACCCGGCTCCAGGCGGCGAAGGGGGCCTCGGTGATGTAGACCGTGTCCTCGTCGCGGATGACGAACTCGCCGGCGGAGAAGAGCCCCTCGGCGCGGGTCATGTCGAGCACATAGGCCATGCGCTGCGGCCCGACGAGGTCGCTGCGGCCGAGCACGCGGTTGGCGATGTCGGCGCGCTCCTCGCGGAAGATGAAGACCCCGGTCGGGTCGGCCGAGCGACCGTCGAGGCCGCCCGCGGCCGCGATCGCCTCGATCGCCGAGAGCTCGCGCTTGTTGAAGGGAACCCGGGCCTGGGTGCCGGTGGCGCCGAGCGCGGTGAAGGCGCGGCGGTCCTCCTCGACGATGATCCGGTCGCCCGAGCGCAGCGCCACATCGTTGCGGGGGTTGTCGTAGAGGTCCTGGAGCCAGACCCGCCCGGTGTTGCCGCGCCGCTCGACCTTGATCTGGGCGACATCGGGAATGAGCGTCACGCCGCCGGCCTGGGCGAGCATGGCCGAGAGCCGGCGGGTCGGCGATTCAATCGGATAGACGCCCGGCGCGCTGACGCCGCCGAGCACAGTGACGGTGGCGCCGTCGCCGGCGACGCGGCGGACCTCGACCTGGGGGTCGGGGGTCTGGGCGGCGAGCGCCCGGGTGATCTCGCCGCGCAGGGCCTCGGGCGTGCGGCCGGCGGCCTGGACGCGGCCGACATAGGGCATGAAGACCTCTCCGCCCTGATCGACCTGGATCTCCTCGACCGAGGTGACCCGCTGGCCGACGCCGGCCAGAAGCCCGGTGTCGACGTTCTCCCAGACGGTGACCGCCAGCCGGTCGCCCGGGCTGACCACATCGGGCGAGACGACGCCCGCGTTCACCAGATCGGCGCCGAAGCCGAGGGTCTCGACGTAGCGGGTGGCCGCGGCGATCGGGGGGGTGACGGTGACGACATGGACGCCGAAGTCCTCGGCGCGGGCCGCGGAATGGATTTCGCTGGCGGTGGGACCCGAGCGCGGCAAGGTACAGCCCGACAGGATCGCCAGACCCACCACCGCCCAGGCGAGGGGCGCTGCCCCGCTGCGCATGACCTGCATCGACTGCCTCACTGCCATTCTTCGCCGGCTTTGGCGGCAATCTAGCGGTTTTGACGCAGCGAGGCCAGCGTCATGGTGCCGCTTCTGCCACGCTGTTGCGCGGTTGCCCGCCTGCGGCTCAGCGATAGGTGCTGGTGGCGAGCTCGATGTTGAAGAGGCTGCGCTCGAGGCTGACCCCGGCGGTGTAGTCGAGAAGCTCGACGCGGGTGCGCTGGCCGGTGCGGGTGGTGATCTCCCACTGGCGCAGCCGGATCGGGGTCTCGGAGAAGCTCATTACCATCCGCCCCTCCTGCGGGGCGCGCGGGTCGACGACGGTGATATGGGTGCCCTGCGCATCGCGGGTGGCGCCGAGGACGAGGCCGGGCTCGGCGAGGCTGATCTGGTCGCGCAGGAGGATCGAGAGCGGCGTGCGGCTGAGCGGATAGCGCGTGGGGTTGCGGTTCGACTTGGGGTCGAAGACGCCGACCCAGTTGCCGTCGGCGATCACCAGCGCGCCCGGCGGGGTCTCGTATTCGAAACGGATCCGCCCGGGCCGCGACAGGTAGAAGGTGCCGGGCTGGGTCGAGCCGTTGGGGTTGGTCTGCCTGAACCGGCCCTGCGCCGAGCGCAGCCCCGTCAGATAGGTGTTGATGGCGGAGACATTGACGCCCTGCGCGGCGGCCGGCAGCGCGGCGGCGGCGAGGGGCAGGCCCGCGAGGGCAAGGAGAAGCGCGCGACGATCCATCACAGGCATATAGCCCAGGGCCGGGGGGACTTGCACCCTCCCCCGCTCACTTATCCGCCAGCGCGCGGCTGCCCGCCGGCAGGGTCATATTTCTGTCGCCCGATCAGCGTATTCCGGCCCGACATGAACGCCGGAGGCCCCATGTCAGACCTCGCCGAGCACCCGACCGTCGAGGCCCAGATCCGGGCCGCGGTCCGCCAGAACCCGGAACTGAGCCGGGCCGGCCTGCTCGAGACCCTGTTCTCGCGGATGTTCCAGGACCTCGTCTATCCGCAGATCTGGGAGGATCCGGTCGCGGATATGGAGGCGCTCGGGATCACGTCGCGCGACCACCTGCTCTGCATCGCCTCGGGCGGGTGCAACATGATGTCGTATCTGACGGCCGGCCCCGCCTCGGTCACCGCCGTCGACCTCTCGCCCGCGCATGTGGCGCTCGGGCGGCTGAAGCTCGCGGCCGCGCGGCACCTGCCCGGCCATGCCGAGCTCCACGCGCTTTTCGGGCGGGCCGACCAGCCGGGCAATGTCGCGCTCTACGACCAGCATCTCGCGCCGGTGCTCGATCCCGCGAGCCGCGCCTACTGGGAGGAGCGGCGCCTTGGCCGCCGGCGGATCTCGATGTTCGCCCGGGGCTTCTACCGGTTCGGGGCGCTCGGCCGCTTCATCGGGGCGCTGCATGTCCTCTGCCGGATCGGCGGCGTCGATCTCAGGCCCCTGCTCGAGGCGCGCACGCAGGCCGAGCAGGTCCGGTTCTTCGAGGAGCGGATCGACCCGCTTCTGAACACCCGGATGCTGCGGTTGCTCGCGCGGCAGCGGGCGGCGCTCTTCGGGCTCGGCATTCCGCCAGCCCAGTACGAGAAGCTCGCCGCCGACGGCGATGGCGACGTCCTGCCGGTGCTGCGCGAGCGGCTGCGCAAGCTCCTGTGCGATTTCCCGCTCTCGGAGAACTATTTCGCGCGGCAGGCGATCGGGCGCGGCTACGATCCCGCGCCGGAGGCCGCGCTGCCCCCCTATCTCCAGCCCCGGAACTTCGAGGCGCTGCGCGCCCATGCCGGGCGGGCGCAGGTGCTGAACCGGTCGCTGACCGATCTTCTGGGCGAGAAGCCGGCGGGGGCGCTCGACTGCTACGTGCTGCTCGACGCGCAGGACTGGATGACCGATCCGCAGCTCGCGGCACTCTGGCAGCAGATCACCCGGACCGCCGCGCCGGGCGCGCGGGTGATATTCCGCACCGGCGGGCGGGCGGACATCCTGCCCGGGCGGGTGCCGGGCTATCTGCTCGACGCCTGGCGGTACGACGCCGTAGCCTCCGAGCGGGGGCTCAGGGCCGATCGCTCGGTGATCTACGGCGGCTTTCATCTCTACCGGCTGGCATCATGACCGAGACCTTCGCCTCGCCCGAGCATGCGGCGCTGATGGATGCGACCTACCGCCATCAGCGGCATATCTACGACGCCACGCGGCGGTTCTTCCTGCTCGGGCGCAACCGGCTGATCGCCGATCTCGCGCCGCCGCCGGGCGCGCGGGTGCTCGAGGTCGCCTGCGGGACCGGGCGCAACCTTGCGCTGATCGGGACCTGCTATCCGGAGACGCGGCTCTTCGGTCTCGACATCTCGGCGCAGATGCTGCGCTCGGCGCGTGCCCGGCTCGGGGAGCGGGCGGTCCTGGTCGAGGCCGACGCCTGCGCCTTCGATGGGGCACGGACCTTCGGCGAGCCGGTGTTCGAGCGGATCGTGCTCTCCTATTCGCTGTCGATGATCCCCGACTGGCGCGAGGCGCTGGCCACGGCCGCGCGGCATCTGGCGCCCGGGGGCGAGCTGCATGTGGTCGATTTCGGCGACCAGGGCGGCCTGCCCCGCTGGTTCCGGGCCGGCCTGCGCGACTGGCTTTCGCGGTTCCATGTCGAGCCGCGCCGTGATCTCGACCCGGCGATGGAGCAGATCGCGGGGACGCTGCGCTGGGACGTGCGGATCCGGCCGCTCTATCGCGACTACGCGCGCTACGGGGTGCTCAGGCGGGTGTGACTTCGGGACCGGTAGAGGCGAGGCATTGCCTCGCCCCGGTCCACGGCTGGAGGGCGCGAGCCCGGAGGCCGTCCGCTTCGTTTATGGAGATCGGGGACGATCGGGATCGTGGCGCGCCTGCCTGGGCGGCGCGGAACGCGCCTGCCGGGGGCAGGCAGGCGCGTCACGATTTGCCAACGGTCAAATCGTGCAAAGAAAGGCCCTTCCGCTGAAGATCGCGGGAACGGTCACCGCTCCGCGACCAGCACCTCGCGCTTGCCGACGTGGTTGGCGTGGCTGACGACGCCCTGGTCCTCCATCATCTCCACGAGCTTCGCGGCCTTGTTGTAGCCGATCGAGAGCTTGCGCTGGATATAGGAGGTCGAGCATTTGCGGTCCTTGGCCACGATCGCCACCGCCTGGTCGTAGAGCTGGTCGTCCGACTGCGA
>CAZESN010000139.1:0-7365 GCA_964514775.1 uncultured Rhodovulum sp. | reverse complement strand
ACCGCGACCGCATCATCCATTCCTCGGCCTTCCGCCGGCTTAAGCACAAGACCCAGGTCTTCGTCGAGCACGAGGGCGACTACTACCGCACGCGGCTGACCCATTCGATCGAGGTCGCCCAGGTCGCGCGCACCCTCGCGCGCACCCTTGGCCTCAATGAGGAACTCGCCGAGGCGGTGGCGCTCGCCCACGACCTCGGCCACCCGCCCTTCGGCCATACCGGCGAGGACGCGCTCCAGGCGCTGATGGAGCCCTACGGCGGCTTCGACCACAACGCCCAGGCGATCAAGATCGTGACAAGGCTCGAGGCCCATTACGCCGAGTTCGACGGGCTGAACCTCACCTGGGAGACCCTCGAGGGCATCGCCAAGCACAACGGCCCGGTGACCGGCGAGGTGCCGCTCGCGCTCGCCGAATACAACGCCCGCCACGACCTCGAGCTCGCCACCCATGCGAGCGCCGAAGCGCAGGTGGCGGCCCTGTCCGACGACATCGCCTACAACAACCACGACCTCGCCGACGGGCTGCGTGCCGAACTCTTCACGCTCGAGGACCTGCGGCGGCTGCCGCTGATCGGCCGCTGCATCGCCGACGTCGACGCCCGCTGGCCGGGGCTCGCACCGGCGCGGCGCGAGCACGAGGCGCTGCGGCGGTTCTTCGGCCTGCTGGTCGAGGACGTGCTGGCGACGACCGCGGCCCGGCTGGCGGAGCATGCGCCGCGCGATGCGGCGGCGGTGCGCGGGCTCGGGGTGCCGGTCGCGCGGTTCTCGGACGGAACCTTCACCGAACTCAAGGAGATCCGCGCCTTCCTCTACACCCGTATGTACCGGCACTGGACGGTCCAGCGGATGCGGCGCAAGGCCCGGGCGGTGGTGCGCGAACTCTTCGAGATCTTCCTTTCCGCCCCGCAGCTCATGCCCCAGGACTGGAACGCCTGCATCGCGCTCGACGAGCCCGAGCGCGCCCGCGTCGTCGCCGACTATATCGCCGGCATGACCGACCGCTTCGCGCTCCAGGAGCACCGCAAGCTGACCGACCCGCACACCCGGGCCTGAGCCGTGCTGCGGCGCGAGGCGGAGATCCCCGGCGGCGCCGGGCCGGTCGAACGGGGCCTGGCCGCCCGGGGACTGGGCGCGGGCGGCGCGGTGGCGCTGGCGGTCGGGCATGGCGAATGCCTCGCCGTCACCGGGGCGTCGGGTACGGGCAAGAGCCTGCTCCTGCGCATGCTCGCCGATCTCGTCCCGCATGCGGGAGAGGTATGGCTCGACGGCGCCGCGCAGCGGGCGATGCCCGCGCCGGAGTGGCGCCGGCGGGTCTCCTACGTGGCGACCGACGCCGCCTGGTGGGGAAGCCGGGTTGCGGAGCATTTCGCCCCCGGCTCCGATCCGCTCCCGATGCTGTCCCGCCTGAGGCTGCCGGAGGGCATCACCGGGACGGCGCCCGAGCGGCTCTCCACCGGCGAGCGCCAGCGGCTCAGCCTCGCGCGGGCGATGGCGCGCGGGCCCGGGGTGCTGCTGCTCGACGAGCCGACCTCGGCGCTCGATCCGGAGGCGACGGCCCGCGTCGAGGCGGTGCTGGCCGAGTGGCGCGACGCCGGCGGGATCCTGGTCGTGACCAGCCATGACGCCGCGCAGGTGGCGAGGCTCGCGACCCGGCGGCTCGCGCTCGGCGGGGCTCCGGCGTGACCGTCGTCTCCCTCGGGCCGGCGGAGATGGCGGTCGCGGCACTGCTGATCCTCGCCTCGGCGGGCCTGTCGCTGGCGACGGCGATGGGGCTCCACCGCCGGCTGGTATGGGCGGCGCTGCGCATGGCGCTCCAGCTTATCAGCGTGGGCTATCTGCTGCGCCTGGTCTTCCTCGGCGACAGCGGGCTCCTCACCATGGCGGTGCTGGCGGCGATGCTGCTCGCCGCGGCCGGCGAGATGACCTCCCGCGCCGGGCGACGCAGCCCCGGCAGCTACGCGGCCAATCTCGTGATCCTGACCCTGTCGACGGTGGCGGTGACCGCCGTCGCCCTTCTCGGCCTCTCGGGCGGGGGCGAGGTGTTCGACGCCCGGCATATCGTTCCGGTCTTCGGGATCATCCTCGGCTCGGCGCTGAACTCCGCCTCGCTGACGATGCACAGCCTCGGCGTCCAGGTCGTCCAGGCCCGCCACGAGATCGAGACCCGGCTGGCGCTGGGCGAGGACATCGCCGGGGCGGCGCGCGAACAGGCGCGGCACGCGGTGGCCGCGGGCATGATCCCGGTCGTCAACCAGATGGCGGGGGCGGGAATCATCACCCTGCCGGGGATCATGAGCGGCCAGATCCTCGCCGGGCAGGACCCGGGCCAGGCCGCCCTCTACCAGATCTTCCTGATGGCGACGCTGCTGGCCGTGTCGGTGAGCTGCGTCGCCCTGACGAAATGGCTGTTCCTGCGAAGGATCAGCGACGAGCGTCTGCGCCTCGACCGGCTCGGCGGCAGATAGGCGCCGCCGGACGCGCGCGGCGTCGCCTTGCCATTCCCGGGGGCCGGCGCTAGTGTCCGCCGGCTTTCGCTGCCGGGCCCCCTGTCCGCCGGCGTCCCCTTGTCTCTAGAACCCAAGGACCGATCCATGCTCGCAACCCCCGCATTCGCGCAGGCTGCCGGTGGCGGCGGCGCCGCTGGCGGGATCGTCAGCCTCGTCCCGATCCTGCTGATCTTCGTGATCATGTACGTGCTGATGATCCGCCCCCAGCAGAAGAAGCTCAAGGCGCACAAGGCGATGGTCGAGGCGCTGCGCCGCGGCGACCAGGTCGTGACCTCCGGCGGGCTGATCGGCAAGATCGTCAAGGTCGGCGAGGGCGAGGTCGAGCTCGAGGTCGCCCCGAACGTCAAGGTCCGGATCGTGCGCAACACCATCAGCCACGTGGTCAGCAAGACCGAGCCCGCCGAGGGCTGATCCGGCGGCCTGAGGCACGCGGGCGCCCTGGCGGCGCCGCCACGGGAGTGCATCCTCGATGCTCGACTTTCCCCTCTGGAAGAGGCTCGCGATCGTTCTGGTCTGCCTGGCCGGGGCGCTCATCGCCTTCCCCAACATGTTCTACGGCCGGGTCGAGCTCGCCAACGACGCGCGCGAGGCCATCGAGCGCGGCGCGCCCGAGACCCCCGACCTGATCGCGGCCCGCGACGGCTGGCCCTCGTGGCTGCCGTCGGGCCGCGTGCCGCTCGGGCTCGACCTGCGCGGCGGCGCGCATCTCCTCGTCGAGGTCCGCAAGTCCGACGTCTACGCCGAGCGCATGGAGGGCCTCTGGCCCGAGCTGCGTGATCGCCTGCGCGACCTGCGCGCCGAGGTCGGCACCGTGCGCCGGCTCGACAGCGCCCCCGAGGAGCTGCGCATCCGCATCGGCGAGGCCGGCGGCATGGCCCGCGCCATCGAGGTGGTCCGCGAGGTCTCGCAGCCGGTCTTCTCGCTCACCGGCGCCATGAGCCGCGACTACGAGGTCCGCGCCGAGGGCGACGTGCTCGTCGTCACCCTCTCGGCCGCCGAGCGCGCCGCGGTCGACGACCGCACCATGCAGCAGAGCCTCGAGATCATCCGCCGCCGCGTCGACGAGACCGGCACCCGCGAGCCGACGATCCAGCGCCAGGGCTCGGACCGGATCGTGGTCCAGGTGCCCGGCATCGGCTCGGCCGAGGAACTGCTCGACATCATCGGCCAGACCGCGCGCCTCTCCTTCCACCCGGTTGTCAGCCGCACCGCCGATCCGGCCGCCCGCCCGGGCCTCGACGAGGTGATCTGGCCCTCGATGGACGAGGAGGGGATCTGGTACATCCTCGAGCGCCGCGCGGTCGTGACCGGCGAGCAGCTCGTCGACAGCCAGCCGAGCTTCGACCAGAACGGCCGCCCGGCGGTCAACTTCCGCTTCAACCCCTCGGGCGGCGCCGCCTTCGGCCGCTACACCGGCGAGAACATCGGCAAGCTCTTCGCGATCGCCCTCGACGAGCAGGTGATCTCCGCCCCGATGATCCAGAGCCACATCGCCGGCGGCTCGGGCATCATCACGGGCAACTTCACCGTCGAGGAGGCGACCCGGCTCGCGATCCTGCTGCGCGCCGGCGCGCTGCCCGCCGAGATCACCGTGCTCGAGCAGCGCACCATCGGCCCCGAGCTCGGCCAGGATTCGATCGAAGCCGGCGGCCTCGCCGCCCTCATCGCCTTCGTCGCCGTGGCGGTCTTCATGATCGCCTCCTACGGCATGTTCGGCGTGATCGCCTGCGTGGCGCTGACGCTCAACGTGGTGCTGCTCTTCGCGCTGATGACGCTGATCGGGGCGACGCTGACCATGCCCGGCATCGCCGGCGTGATTCTCACCATCGGCATGGCCGTCGACGCCAACGTGCTGATCTTCGAGCGCACCCGCGAGGAGCTGAAGACCGCCAAGGGCACCGCCCGCGCCCTCAGCGCGGGCTTCGACAAGGCCTTCGCCACCATCATCGACTCGAACCTCACCACGCTGATCGTCTCGGCGATCCTGTTCGCGATGGGCTCGGGCCCGGTGCGCGGCTTCGCGGTGACGCTCACGCTCGGCATCTTCTGCTCGCTCTTCACCGCGGTCTATGTGACGCAGATGATCATCGCGGTCTGGTACGGCTGGCGCCGGCCCAAGACGATCACGGTCTGAGGAGGACCCGCCCATGCGCCTTCGGCTGGTTCCCGACAATACCAACTGGGATTTCTTCCGCTACATGCGGTTCTGGCTGGTGGTCTCGGTCCTCGGGGTCGTCGCCTCCTTCGTCTCGCTCGGCCTCTACGGGCTGAACTTCGGCGTCGACTTCCGCGGCGGCACGATGATCATCGCGGCGAGCCCCGAGACCCGCGACATCGGCGACTACCGCACGCTTCTCGGCTCGCTCGACATCGGCGAGGTCGGCGTGACGGAGATCTCCGACGACGCCGGCGAGAGCGGGCGGCAGGTCGTGATGATGCGGCTCGGCATCGCCGGCGACAATCCCGACAGCCAGCAGGCGGTGATCCAGGACGTCCAGGCGGCCCTGAACGCCGAATTCCCGGGCATCGACTATCTCCAGATCGACAGCGTCGGCGCCAAGGTCTCCGACGAGCTGGTGCGCGACGGCATCATCGCGGTCGTGCTCTCGGTGATCGGGATCGCGATCTACATCTGGCTGCGGTTCGAGTGGCAGTTCGGCCTCGGCGCTGCGGCGGCGCTCGCGCACGACGCGATCGTGACCGTGGGCGTCTTCAGCTTTTTCCAGCTCGAGTTCAACCTCACCATCGTCGCGGGCGTGCTGACGGTCGTCGGCTACTCGATCAACGACACGGTGGTGGTCTTCGATCGCGTCCGCGAGAACCTCCGCAAATACAAGAAGATGCCGCTTCAGGACGTGCTGAACCTCGCGCTGAACGAGACGCTGGCGCGCACCGTGATGACCTCGCTCTCGACCATGCTCGCGCTCGCGGCCGTCATGTTCTTCGGCGGACCGGTGGTCAGCGGCTTTGCCTTCGCGGTGATCTTCGGCGTGCTGATCGGCACCTATTCCTCGATCTGGGTCGCCACCGCGATCGTGCTCTGGCTTGGCGTCAAGCGCGACTGGTCGAAGACGAGCGCCAAGGCCGGGACCGAGTTCGCCGGCGGTCGCGCCGGCGACGCCTGAGAGCGGCCGGACAGGGCGCGGACCCGGGATCGCTGCCCCGGGTCCGGCTTCGGCGCGATCCTATCCGTTGATCGCCGCAAAGGCCGCGTCAAACCGGCCCTCGGCTTCGGCCCGGCGCTGAAAGCCGACGCGGCTCACCAGGATCTCGTCGGGGACGGTGTCGCGTGACATGATCCCGACCACCTCATCGGTGAAATCCTTCAGCGGCAGGGCCGCGGCGACCTGCGACTGGCCGGGGGTCAGTTCCGTCGCGACCAGGGGCGGCGCGATCTCGTGCACCGCGACCGGGGTTCCGCGCAGCTGGTGGCGGAGCGACTGCGTCCAGGAATGGATCGCCGCCTTGGTCGCCGAATAGACCGGGTTCGCCGCCTTGGGGACGAAGGCGAGCCCCGAGGACACCGTGATCAGCGCGGCAGTGGGCCGCGATCGCAGGTGTGGCAGCAGCCCCGCCGCAAGACGGATCGGTGCCACGAGATTGGTCGCGATGGTGCGCTCGGCGACGTCGAGCCGCACCGGGTCCGCCGTATAGTCCTCGGCCTCCATGATGCCCGCGTTCAGGATGACGGTATGGAGATCCGGGTGCTCGGCCACCACCCTTTCGGGGAAGGCCGCCAGCGCCGCGTCATCCAGGACGTCGAGGACATAGCCGGTCATCGCGGGGTTGCGGTCCAGCACGGCCTGCAGGCTGCCGGGTTTGCGGCCGGTGATGAGGATGCGGTTTCCCCTCGCCTGCAGTGCTTCGGCAAGGGCAAGGCCGATCCCGGAATTGCCACCGGTGATGAGGATCGTTCGATTGGTGAAGGTCATGGGTGTTCGTCCCTTTCTTTGACTGGTCCGAACATGCGCCCCGCGCTATCATTCGGGAAGAAGGCACCCAAAAGATTTATACTTACCCGAAAGAGAGCATGGAGATCATGGCGGGCGGATCCCTGCGGCAGGCGCTGCGCGACCTTCCTCCGAGCGATCCGGCGGTGGATCGCCTCGTCGAGGAGATCATCGGCCGGGTGGCCGACAAATGGACGATGCTCCTGATCGAGATCCTGACCGAGCAGGAGTGCTGCCGCTTCGGCGAGCTGTCCCGGGCCTGCACCGGGATCAGCCAGAAGATGCTCACCCAGACCCTGCGCGCCATGGAGCGCGACGGGCTGGTGACGCGCACGGTCTATCCCGTCGTCCCTCCCAGGGTGGAGTACCGCCTCACCGAACTCGGGCTCGGACTGGGAAAGGCGTTCTGCGGGGTGTGGCTCTGGGCGGAAGCCAATCTCGAGACGATCGAGCGGGCCCGCCGCGACTATGCCGAGCGGGCGGCCCACAAGGGATAGGCCGTTTCCCGCCCCGGGGGGCGGCAGGCCCTCGGGCCGTGCGTGCCCGTACCGGACAGGCTGCCCTCCGCGCATCCGTTTTACAGGCATATTGAAAATATTCAATATTTTCAATATGATGTACTTGGTGACACTGTGTCACCGCTCTCAGCGCCTTTGCGCCGGCCGTTTCCATGGGCTAGACAGTGTTGCATCCGTTCCGGGGCGACGCGCCGCCGGAACGAAGGCTGCGCCCGTGAATTGTACGGGTATCAACAAGCGAGGACCGACATGGCTTTCGAACTTCCTGACCTCCCCTATGCCCACGACGCGCTCGCGGCGAGTGGCATGTCGAAGGAGACGCTCGAGTATCATCACGACATCCACCACAAGGCCTATGTCGACAACGGCAACAAGCTGATCGCCGGCA
>CAZESN010000138.1:0-7406 GCA_964514775.1 uncultured Rhodovulum sp. | reverse complement strand
ATGCCGACGGTGTCGGCCTCCTGGAAGGCGTCGTTGCCGATCATGAAGGTCGGAACCTGGCCGGTCAGGACGATGATCGGGATCGAGTCCATCAGCGCGTCGGTGAGGCCGGTGACGGCGTTGGTCGCCCCGGGGCCGGAGGTGACGAGGACGACGCCGGGCTTGCCGGTCGAGCGGGCATAGCCCTCGGCGGCATGGGTCGCGCCCTGCTCGTGGCGCACGAGGATGTGGCGGATCTCGTTCTGCTGGAAGATCTCGTCGTAGATAGGGAGCACCGCGCCGCCGGGATAGCCGAATACCGTGTCGACGCCCTGGTCCTTGAGCGCCTGAACCACCATCTGCGCGCCGGTCATGCCGCGGGTCATGTCTTCAACTCCGATCGCTGGGCCGGGCAGTCCGGCCGCCGTTCAGTCCAACAAAAAAGGCCCCGCTTGGGGCCCACGCAGCGCGGTTTACGAAGGAGGTCATCACCTCCGCCGTGCCGCGCCGCCTCCTACTACGATGATAAGCATCTGTGTCATCTGCTCCTCCGCGCAAGTTTTCTAGACAGGTGGCGCGGGCAGGTCAACCGCCGAATCCGGAGAAAATTGCGGGAGATGACCTTCTGTCGCACGTATCTTTCGGAAGGATGGTCCATGAACGGCCGCCCGTTACCGGCGACCCGCCGCCATGCCGGCCGATTCGCAAAAGCCCGTGTCGATGGACAAGCGCAATTCGGCGGTATAGTCGTCGCCAGTTATTTGGGATGGAGCAAGATGCAACTGATCGCGCTGATCGTGAAGGTGGTCGCTGCCTTCAACACGCTGCTCGGGCGCCTGTTCTCGCTGTTCTCGCTGGCCATCGTCCTGGTCTGCTTCGCGGTGGTCGTGATGCGCTACGCATTCCGCACCGGTTCGGTGCCGATGCAGGACCTCTATGTCTGGCTCAACGGTATGATGTTCATGGGGATCGCCGGCTATGCGTTCCTGCGCAACAGCCACGTGCGGGTGGATGTGTTCTACCGCGACGCGAGCACCCGACGGAAGGCAATGGTGGACATGTTCGGCTGCGTCTTTTTCATTGCGCCGTTTATCTGGGTGCTCGTCACCTGGGGCTTTCCCTATGTGCAGCGCTCCTGGCGCCTGCTCGAGTCCAGTCCGAACTTCGGCGGACTGCCCGGCCTCTTCGTGCTCAAGAGCTTCATCCTCATCTTCGCTGTGGTGATCGGCCTCCAGGCGCTGGCGGTGTTCCTGCGGGGCGTGCTCGTGCTGGCGGGGCGCGAGGAACTCCTGCCGGAGAACCTGCGCTACATCGAGGGGGCAGCCTGAGCCATGGACAGCGTTCTTTTCGGAGAGATCCTCAGCGTCCTGATGTTCTTCGCCATCCTCGGCGTGCTCATGATCGGGTTCCCCGTCGCCTTCACCCTGCCGGGAGTCGCGCTCTTCTTCGCGCTAGTCGGCTGGATGGGAGGGGCGTTCGATCCGTCCAATCTATCCAGCATCGCGCCGCGCTATCTCGGCATCATGCTCAACGACGTCTTCGTCGCGGTGCCGCTCTTCATCTTCATGGGGATGATGCTCGAGCGATCGGGCATCGCCGAACAACTCCTGACCACCATGGGCCGGCTCTTCGGCGACATGCGCGGCGGGCTCGGGATCTCGGTGGTGCTGGTGGGTACCGTGCTCGCCGCCTCGACCGGCGTCGTCGGCGCGACCGTCATCACCATGGGGCTCCTGTCGCTGCCTGCCATGCTGCGCGCAGGCTATGATCCGAAGCTCGCGGCCGGTGTGATCTGCGCGAGCGGCACGCTCGGCCAGATCATCCCACCCTCGACGGTGCTCATCTTCATGGGGGACATGCTCGGCGGCATGAACGCCCAGGTGCAGATGGCCAAGGGCAACTTCGCGCCGCAGGTGGTCTCGGTCGGCAATCTCTTCGCCGGCGCCTTCATCCCCGGGCTGATGCTCTCGGGGTTCTATGCCCTCTATGTGGCATGGAAGGCCTGGAGCGATCCCAAAAGTGCCCCGGCGCTGGTCGTCACCGCCGCCGAACGCGCCAGTCTGGGCCGCGACGTTGTCGTGAGCATGGTGCCAACGCTTGCCTTGATCGTGGCCGTTCTCGGCTCGATCCTCGCCGGGCTCGCCACCCCGACCGAAAGCGCTTCGGTGGGCGCGGTGGGGGCGATGCTGCTCGCGGCGACGCGCGGACGGCTGACGCTCGCGAACCTGCGCTCGGTGATGGAATCGACCGCCGTCACCACCTCGATGATCTTCGTCATCCTGCTCGGTGCCTCGCTCTTCGGCCTCGTCTTCCGCATCCTCGGCGGCGACAAGCTGATGGAGGAGTTGATCCTGGCGCTGCCCGGCGATCAGGTGGGGGCGATCGTCTTCGTGATGCTGCTGATGTTCGTGCTCGGCTTCATCCTTGATACGTTCGAGATCATCTTCATCGTCGTGCCGATCACCGCGCCGGTGCTGTTCATGATGGACGTCGATCCGATCTGGCTCGGGGTGATCATCGCGGTGAACCTGCAGACGAGCTTCCTGACGCCGCCCTTCGGCTTCTCGCTCGTCTATCTGCGCTCGGTGGCGCCGGGCTCGGTCCGGACCACGCAGATCTATCGCGGCGCCGCACCCTTCGTCGCGCTGCAGGCGCTGGTGATCGCGCTGCTGATCATCTTCCCCGAACTCGCGACCTGGCTCCCGAAGCAGATCTACGGCTAGGACCGCGCGACAACGAAAAAGGGCGGAGCTTCGTGCTCCGCCCTCGGTTTGTCGTCCCGGGATCGCCCCGCCGCCGCTCAGAGCGCGGGCAGGAACTTCTGCCGGGCCTGAAGGTAGGGCAGGTCCGTTCCCTCGGTGCGCGAGCGCACGGTCGCGAGCGAGGCGATGAAATGCTCGGTCACCTTCTTGGTCAGCGGATCGCTCGACTCCCGCAGCTCGTTGAAGATGTCCACGGACGCCTTGGCGCCCGCCTCGAGCATGTCGTCGGGGAACTGCGAGTGGATGGTGACGCCGTTCGCCGCGATCTGCGCGAGCGCGAGCGGGTCGTTCGCGGCGAAGTCCGCGGCGACCTGATCATACTCGGCCTGGCAGGCGGTGCGGATGATGGCCTGGAGATCGTCGGGCAGGGCCTGGAACTTCGCCTTGTCGACGACAAGCTCGGTGGCGAGGCCCGGCTCGATGAAGCTCGAGATATAGTAGTGCTTGCGCACCTGATGGAATCCGAGCGCGAGGTCGTTGTAGGGGCCGACGAACTCGGCCGCGTCGAGGGCGCCCGACTGGAGGGACGCGAAGATCTCGCCCGCCGGCAGGTTCACCACGGTGGCGCCCATCCGCTGCCAGACCTGGCCGCCGAGGCCGGGGGTGCGGAAGTTGATGCCCTGGATGTCGGCCAGCCCGGTCAGCTCGTTGGCGAACCAGCCGCCCGCCTGGATCGCGGTGTTGCCGTTGACGAAGCCCTGGACGCCGAACTGGTCGTAGACCTCGTCCCAGAGCTCCTGCCCGCCCATGTAGCGGATCCAGGCGGCAAGCTCGCCCGTGGTCATGCCGAAGGGCACACCGGTGAAGAAGTTGGTCGCCTGGCTCTTGTTCTGCCAGTAGTAGGCGGCGCCGTGGCTCATCTCGGCCGAGCCCTCGATCACCGCGTCGAACGTGCCGAGCGCGGGCACGAGTTCGCCGGCGGAGTAGAGCTCGATGGTCAGGCGGCCGCCCGACATGGCGGTGATGCGGTCGGCGAGGCGCTGGGCGCCGACGCCGAGGCCGGGGAAGTTGCGCGGCCATGTGGTGACCATCCGCCAGGTGGCGCGCTCCTGGGCGATGGCCGGCGCGGCGAGTCCGGCGGCGGCGGCCCCGACGGTCGCGGTGCGGAGGAAGTTTCTGCGATGCATTGCTGTCTCCCTGTCAAAACCTTCCCGGGCGGCTCGGGCGATGTGCTGCCGCCTTCGTGTTGCGCAAGCCTTATGGCGATGCGATCCGGCTAAATCAAGGAACGCGGACGAGCTCGGTTATGCAAGGTTTATCGGCGATTGCGGGCGCTTCGACGATGCGCCCGGCACGGGGTGCGCGTCCGCACCGCAGGCACTAGTATACGAGAAGATCGGCCCGAGCGGGCAGGAGGGTGGCAATGTCCAGACTTGCGGTACAGATGATCATCGCTCTCGCGATCGGCGTGGGATACTGGCGGCTCGTCGCCGCGGTGACGGGCCGCGCGGAGCCGTGGGACGCGGCCGGCTTCTGGGTCTGGATCTATCCGGTCATGCTGGGACTTGCGGCCGTCGCGGGGCTGGTGGTCCGGCGTGGTGGCTGGATCATGGGGGCGTTGCTCGCGCTTGCCCAGCTTCCGGTCGTGTGGATCACGGCCGAGGGCGGACCGCTCTGGGTGGCAGGGGTGGTCTATGCGGTGCTGCTTGCCATTCCCGCGGCGCTGGTGGCCGGCCTGGCGGGGCGGCTGCGGGCCTAGAGCAGGAGGCCGGCGAGCAGGACGGCGAGGCCGAGGGCTGCGGTGCCGACCGAGGCGAGGTTGATCGGCACGAGACGCTTCAGCGTGCGCTGCATCGCTTCGGGCTCGAGGCCGGCGCGGCTCGCCCGGATCCCCGTCAGGATGCAGTAGCCGAGGCCGCCGAGGCCCGCAGCCACCATCAGGCCGCCGAGGATTTGCAGGAAGATCAAGCCGTTCCCCTGTCTGGTACCGCGAATTGTTACCGGGTCGGGCCGGGGCTTGCAAGGCGGGCGGCGACGCAGGTAGGAGTGACCAATGCAACCAGCGAGGCGCGCAGATGGACGACATGGTCGAGGACGAGGCAACGGTCCAGTACAAGGTCACGGCGGGCGAGCTGCGCCAGTTCGTCGAGCGCATGGAACGGCTCGAGGCCGAGAAGAAGGACATCGCCGACCAGCAGAAGGAGGTCCTCGCCGAGGCCCGGGCGCGGGGCTACGACGTGAAGGTCCTGCGCAAGCTGATCGCGCTGCGCAAGCGCGAGCCCTCGGAGGTGAGCGAGGAGGAGGCGATCCTCGAGCTCTACAAACAGGCGCTGGGCATGTGACGCGCGCTGGTAACCCGGCGGTGATCCTGTGTCACCAGAGGGCAAGTCTCTGAAATTAAAGAGAATTGCCGCCGACGTTAACCGGGCGGCAACTTCTGTCAACCTTTCGGCGGTCCGGGCGATGCCACGACCCCACATCCGGTGGCGCCGGGGCGGATCCGGCGCGCCGGGTACCAGATCCGGGGTAATCCTTTTTCTTCTTTCCGGCTAGAAACCTGGAGAGCAGTGCCTGGGGTTGCGGGGGCGGCGAGCGCCCCGCCGGCGCGCACGAACACGTGCGCGCCCAACATAAGGACTCGCGCGCATCTGCGCGCTCTGCATGGCCGCCAAAGGGCGGCCTCCCCCGCCAGGCCCTCCTGCACATCAACGGGTTCGGCCCGCAACCGTCCTTGCCCCCCCGGGCCGTTGCGATGCGGCCGTGCCCGGAGTAGCCTGCGCGCCGAAGTGGAGGCGAGGCTGGAAAGATGCCGACAGATCCCGTGGCGCTTGCCGCCGAACTGGTCCGATGCCCGTCGGTGACGCCCGAGGAGGGCGGGGCGCTGGAGCTTCTGGCCGCGCGGCTCGCCGCGGCGGGGTTCCGGGTCGAGCGCGTCGACCGGGGCTGCACGCCCAATCTCTACGCCCGCTGGGGCGACGGCGGGCCGGTGCTCGGCTTCAACGGCCATACCGACGTGGTCCCGCCGGGGGCGGAGCAGGGCTGGACCCATGATCCCTTCGGCGGCGTGATCGAGGGCGGGCGCCTGCATGGCCGGGGTGCGGCGGACATGAAGTCCGGGGTCGCGGCCTTCGTCGCCGCAGCGATCGACTTCACCGCGGCGACCCCGCCCACCGGCAGCGTGGTGATCACGGTGACGGGCGACGAGGAGGGGGATGCGACCGACGGCACCACCGCGATCCTCGACTGGATGGCGGCGAACGGCGAGCGGATGGACCACTGCCTTGTCGGCGAGCCGACCTGCCCGTCTGTGATGGGCGAGGCGATCAAGATCGGCCGGCGCGGCTCGATGACCGCCCGGATCACCGCCTACGGGGTGCAGGGCCATGCGGCGTACCCTGAGCGGTCGCGCAACCCGCTGCCGGCGCTCGCGCGGCTCCTCGACCGGCTGGCGAGCCGCCAGATCGACCGGGGCAGCGCCTGGTTCTCGCCCTCGACGCTGGCGATCACCACGATCGACACCGGCAATCCGGCGACCAACGTCACCCCGGCCGAGGCGAGTGCCGCGGTCAACATCCGCTTCGGCGACGTGCAGACCAGTGCCGCGCTCAGCGAATGGATCGAGGAGGAGGCCGACAAGGTGGCGGCCGAGTTCCGGGTCGGGATCGCGACGCGCTTCCAGGTCTCGGGCGAGAGCTTCCTGACCACGCCCGGTCCCTTCACCGAGCTGGTCGCGGGCGCCGTCGAGGCCGAGTGCGGCCGCCGGCCCGAATTCTCGACCGCCGGCGGCACCTCGGACGCGCGCTTCATCAAGGACTACTGCCCCGTCGTCGAGTTCGGGCTGGTCGGGGCGACGATGCACCAGACGAACGAGCATGTGGCGGTCGCGGACATCGAGGCGCTGAAGGCGATCTACGCCCGCATCCTGGCCGACTATTTCGCCAATCCGCCGCAGGAGGCCCGATGACCACGCCCTTGACCACGCTTTCCGGGCCCGAGCGCCCCGCCGCCTCGGGCAGGGCCGACAGTCTGGTCGTGTTCCTCCACGGCTACGGCGCCGACGGCGAGGACCTGATCGGGCTCGCCGAGCCGCTGGCGCCGCATCTGCCGAACACGCGGTTCATGGCGCCGAACGCGCCGCAGCCCTGCGTGAACAATCCCATGGGGTTCCAATGGTTCCCGATCCCCTGGCTCGACGGCTCTTCGCCGGTGGATGCGAGCATCGCGGCGAGGGCGGCGTTCGATCTGCTCGGCCGCTGGCTCGACGGGGTGGCGGCGGATACACCGCCGGAGCGGACCGTGCTCATGGGTTTCAGCCAGGGCACGATGATGGCGCTCCAGGTCGGGCTGCGGCGGCCGGCGCCGCTCGCCGGCATCGTCGGGTTCTCGGGCCGGCTCCTCGAGCCCGAGCGGCTGGAGGCGGAGATCACCGCCCGCCCACCGGTCCTGCTCCTGCACGGGGACCAGGACCCGGTGGTGCCCTTCGCCAGCATGGCCGAGGCGGCCGGGGCGCTGGAGGCGGCGGGGGTCGAGACCCGGACCCATGTCTCGCGCGGGATCGGCCACGGCATCGCGCCGGACGGGCTGTCGCTCGCGCTCGGGTTCATCCGGGAGCGGCTCGGGATCACGGGGTGAGCTGCGCTTACGGCTGGTCGCTTTGGTGAGGTCCTTCGCCGGGACCGGATGAGGCGAGGCACTGCCTCGCCCCGGTCCACGGCTGGAGGGCGT
>CAZESN010000137.1:3333-7610 GCA_964514775.1 uncultured Rhodovulum sp. | reverse complement strand
GAGGACATGGCGGCGGTGCTCGGGCTGGGCGAGCCGCCCACGCGCGGCTCGGTGGTCGCGTCCGACGCGTTCTTCCCCTTCGCCGACGGGCTGATCGCCGCGGCCGAGGCCGGCGCGACGGCGGTGATCCAGCCCGGCGGCTCGGTGCGCGACGCCGAGGTGATCGCCGCCGCGGATGCGGCCGGGCTCGCCATGGTGTTCACCGGCATGCGCCACTTCCGGCACTGAGGCGGGAGGCGATGCCGCGCAGCACCCTCGCCCGTGCCGGCCTGATCGCCGCGCTGGTCATCGTGCTCGACCGGATCACCAAGATCTGGGTGGTCGAGTGGCTAGACCTGAAGACCCGGCTCCACATCCCGGTGGCGGACCCCTGGCTGAGCTTCCGCATGGCCTGGAACACCGGGATCAACTTCGGGCTTCTCGACGCGGGCGACGCCGGGCGCTGGATCCTGATCGCGGTGGCGCTCGTCATCACGGTGGCGCTCGCGCTCTGGATCCGCCGCGCGCAGGGCTGGGCGGCGGCGATCGGCGCGGGCGCGGTGATCGGCGGGGCCATCGGCAACGTCTGGGACCGGATCCAGTACGGGGCCGTGGCCGATTTCCTCAACATGAGCTGCTGCGGCATCGACAACCCCTTCGCCTTCAACGTCGCCGATGCGGCGATCTTCGGCGGCGTCGGCGTGCTCCTGCTCTTTGCCCGCGACGGGATGTGACTGGACAGGTGACGGGCGTCACGGATTGCGCTAGAGACGGGGCGCCCAAGAGGATCACGATGGCAAGACGGCAGATCACGGCAGCAGTGCTGCTCCTATCCGGCGGACTGGTGCTTGCCGGCTGCGGCGAGGCGGGGGTTGCCGGTGCGCTGCGCGATTCCGGCGTCGGCGGCACGCCCGACGAGTTCATGGTCCTGCCGACCCGCCCGCTCGAGATGCCGGCGGATGTAGCCGCCCTGCCCCCGCCGACGCCGGGTGCGGCGAACCGCGTCGACCAGCAGCCCCATGCCGAGGCGATCGCCGGGCTGACCGGGCGCCAGGGTCCGGCGGGCACCGCCGACGGCTCCGCCCTCGTCGCCCGTGCCGGCGGCGCCGATCCGCAGATCCGCGGCCGGCTTGCCGCCGAGGACGCGGACTGGCGGGCGAACAACCGCGGGCTCCTCTTCGAGCGCTGGACCGCCCGCGACCCCGAGGCGCTGGTCTATCGCGACATGAAGCTCGACTCACCGGCCGCTTTCGAGGCCGCGCGGGCGCGCGGCCTGCGGGTGCCGGCCCCCCCGCCCTCGGTTCTCGGCGAGCCCTAGGCGGACAATTGGGCTTGAGGGCGCGCAAACCGCCCTTGCCTTTTCCGACATGATTGGTCAGGTATTCGGGCAGAAGTGTCTCGAAGTCCGAATCACGGCGGCTGACCATGATCGTTTGTTCCTGCACCGGCGTCACCGATCGCGACATCCGCGAGGCCATCGCCTGGATGCGGGCCTCCGACCCCTATGCCCTGATAACCCCCGGCAAGATCTATCGCGCGCTGGGGACTTCGGCCGAATGCGGCGGCTGCATCCGGCTTTTCGTCGCGCAGATGCGGTCGGACACCAACACCGCCGTGCCGGTCGAGCTCCGCAACCTGCGCCGCGGCACCCGGCTCAATCTCGTCGAAGGAGGCTGATTCCCGCATCGCTCACCCAGTTTAGAACGATTCCATATTGTCGTATTCCTCAGCTCTGCTACTGTGCATTCCAGAGGCAGCGCCGGCGTTGCCGTACATCCTGAGGAAAGGGGAATCGCGATGAAGGGTGACAAGGGAGTCATCGATTATCTCAACAAGGCCCTGCGTGCCGAGCTGACCGCCGTCAGCCAGTACTGGCTGCATTACCGGCTCCAGGCCGACTGGGGCCTCGGCAAGCTCGCCAAGAAGAGCCGCGCCGAGAGCATCGAGGAAATGAACCACGCGGACAGGCTGATCGACCGGATCATCTTCCTCGAGGGGCATCCGAACCTGCAGACGCTCGACCCGCTGCGCATCGGCGAGACCCCGCGCGAGACCCTCGAATGCGACCTCGCGGGCGAGCTCGACGCGGTCCGGCTCTACACCGAGGCGCGCGACTACTGCGACAGCGTCAAGGACTATGTCTCGAAGAACATCTTCGAGGCTCTCCTGACCGACGAGGAAGGCCATGTCGACTTCCTCGAGACCCAGCTCGACCTGATGGACCGCATCGGCGAGCAGAACTGGGGTCAGCTCAACGCCGAGCCGACGAACGAGGCGGAGTAGGCGCGCCGATGCCCGCAGCGGGGGTGATAGCCCGGAAGGTCCTCCTCGCGCTGGCGCTGCTCGGCGCCGGTGCCGCGCCGGCGGCCGGGCAGGAGCCGCGGCTCGTCCGCCTCGGCACCGCCAGCCTGGCCGGCGCCTATTTCCCGATCGGCGTGGCGCTCTGCCGGCTCGTCAACGAGGAGCGCCGCGTCCACGGCATCCGCTGCGCGGCCGATCCCTCGCCGGGGTCGGTCGAGAACATCCGGGCGCTGCGCGCCGGAGAGATCGATTTCGCCATCGTGCAGTCGGACGTCCAGGAAGCCGCCATGGCCGGGACCGGCCCCTTTGCCGAGGCGGGCCCCTTCCCCGACCTGCGCGCCGTGATGGCGCTTCATGCCGAGCCGCTGACGGTGGTCGCCCGCGCCGATGCGGGGATCGCGGGCGTGAACGACCTGCCCGGCCACCAGGTTGCCTATGGAGCCGACGGCTCGGGCCAGCGGGTGGTCTGGGACGCGCTCGCGGCGGCCATGGGCTGGAACGGCACGAGCTTTCCCGAGGCGCTTGCCCTTGCCTCCACCGACCAGGCCTCGGCGCTCTGCGCCGGCCAGATCGACGCCTTTGCCATCGCGATCGGCCATCCGGCCGCGATCGTGCGTGAGGCCACTTCGGGCTGCGACGTCCGGCTGGTGCCGGTGACGGGCCCGCAGATCCAGGCGCTGGTGGCCGCGGATCCCGCCTATGTCGAGGCCCGCATACCGGGCGGGCTCTATCCGGGAAATCCCGGGCCGGTCCCGACATTCGGGGTCGGGGCAACCCTCGTCACGCGCGCGGATGTCCCCGACGACGTGGTCGCCACCCTTGCGGGCAACGCGCTCGACAAGCTCGACACCCTGCGCACGCTCGATCCGGCCCTCGCCGGGCTCGACCCAGCCGCGATGGCCGCCGCCGGGCTGAGCGCACCGCTTCACCCCGCCGCCGAGCGTGCCTTTCAGGAGCACGGCATTTCCCGCTGAGCCCCCGGTCACGAAGGGCCTGCATTCGGAATTCCGCATAACGCCCTGATTTCCATAAATCATGCTACCAGCACCGCCGCCGGGGAAATACTCCCCGACGGTGCGCGCCAGTCATTCCCGGCGTCATTTCGGGCCCGAACCGCGGCCATTAACAATGACCGCGCATGCCGGCCACCCCGTGCGGGAGTGACTGGCGCCGGACGAATCGAATGATATTGTCCGAATATGTGCCGGGCAGAATCGACCCCCCCGGCCGGAAACGAACAACGAAAGCGGCGCAATGCCGCAGTCCACGGAGGGAGCCCATGACGTCTCTGAAACTGATGACGGCTGCGATTCTGGCATCCGGCCTCGCAACCACCGCGCTTGCCCAGGACCTGACGGTCGGGGTGAGCTGGTCCAACTTCCAGGAAGAGCGCTGGAAAACCGACGAGGCGGCGATCAAGGCCGCGCTCGAGGCCGCCGGCGCGGAATACATCTCCGCCGACGCGCAGAGCAGCTCCTCGAAGCAGCTCTCCGACGTCGAACAGCTCATCGCCCAGGGCGCGGATGCCCTGATCATCCTCGCCCAGGACAGCGCCGCGATCGGACCGGCCGTCGACGCCGCCGCCAACGAGGGCATCCCGGTCGTCGGCTATGACCGGCTCATCGAGGACCCCCGGGCCTTCTACCTCACCTTCGACAATGTCGAGGTCGGACGGATGCAGGCCCGCGCGGTCCTCGAGCAGGCGCCCGAGGGCAACTACGTCATGATCAAGGGCTCGCCCACCGATCCGAACGCCGACTTCCTGCGCGGCGGCCAGCAGGAGGTGCTGCAGGAGGCGATCGACTCCGGGGCCATCACCATCGTCGGCGAGGCCTATACCGACGGCTGGCTGCCGGCGAACGCCCAGCGCAACATGGAACAGATCCTGACCGCGCAGGACAACGCCGTCGACGCGGTGGTCGCCTCGAACGACGGCACCGCCGGCGGCGCCGTGGCGGCGCTGACCGCGCAGGGCCTCGAGGGCATCCCGGTATCCG
>CAZESN010000137.1:1187-3323 GCA_964514775.1 uncultured Rhodovulum sp. | reverse complement strand
GAGCAGTTGCGCGGGGCTCAACGCCACGATCGGCGGCCAGGACGGCGACCACGCAGCACTCAACCGCATCGCGCTCGGCACCCAGACCGTCTCGGTCTGGAAGGACTCGCGCGAGCTTGGCAAGGCGGCGGCCGAGATCGCCGTGGCGCTCGCCGGCGGCACGGCGATGGACGCGATCGACGGCGCGCAGAAATGGACGTCGCCGGGCGGCTCCGAGCTCGACGCGGTGTTCCTCGCCCCGGTCGCCATCACCCGCGACAACCTCGACGTGGTGGTGGATGCCGGCTGGATCGGCAAGGACGCCCTCTGCGCCAGCGTTCCCGCCGGGGCCACGGCGGCCTGCGACTAACCACCGCGGGGATGCGGGCGGCGGCGCGGCCGCCCCCGCATCCCCCGGCCACGCCCGGAGACCGCGATGGCTGGCATAGCCAAGGCCCTGCGCTCGCTCGAGATCGACCTGCGCCTGCTCGGGATGATCGGGGCGCTGCTGCTGATCTGGATCGCCTTCGACCTGATCACCGGCGGGCTCTACCTGACCCCGCGCAACCTCTTCAACCTGTCGGTGCAGACCGCCTCCGTGGCGGTGATGGCGACCGGAATGGTCTTCGTGATCGTGACCCGGCACATCGACCTCTCGGTCGGATCGCTGCTCGGGTTCATCGGCATGATCATGGGCACGCTCCAGCTCAGCTACCTGCCCGGCCTCCTCGGCCAGGGACACTGGAGCCTCTGGATCGTCACCGTCCTCGCCGGCGTCGCCGTCGGCACCCTGATCGGGGCCTTCCAGGGCTGGCTGGTGGGCTATCTGACCATCCCCGCCTTCATCGTCACGCTCGGGGGCCTGCTCGTCTGGCGCGGCGCCGCCTGGTGGGTGACGGGCGGCCAGACCGTCGCGCCGCTCGATCCGACCTTCCGGCTGATGGGCGGCGGCGCCGAAGGCACGCTGGGGGCGACGGGGAGCTGGATCCTCGCGGCCATCGCCACCGTGGCGGCGGTCGCCATGCTCTTCCGCTCGCGACGCAACAAGGCCGCGCATGGCTTTCCGGTGAAGCCGCTCTGGGCCGAGGCCGTGCTCGCGGCGATCGTCGCCGGCGCGATCATCGGCTTCACCGCGGTGATGGTCGCCTATCCGGTGCCCGAACGCGCGGCCGAACGCATCCTCCAGCTTCGCGGCCTGCCGGTGCCCGAAGGCGGCATCGTGATGGCCCACGGCATCGCCATCCCGGTGGTGATCCTGCTCGTGGTCGCGCTGGTGATGACGGTGGTCGCCCGGCGGACCCGCTTCGGGCGCTATGTCTTCGCCACCGGCGGCAACCCCGAGGCCGCCGAACTGTCGGGCATCGACACGCGCTGGCTGACCGTCAAGATCTTCGCGCTGATGGGGGGCCTGACCGCGATCGCCGCGGTGATCGCCTCGGCCCGGCTGAATGCCGTCGGCAACGACCTCGGCACGCTGGACGAGCTTCGGGTGATCGCGGCGGCGGTGATCGGCGGCACGGCGCTGGCCGGCGGGGTCGGCACGATCTACGGCGCGGTGCTCGGCGCGCTGATCATGCAGAGCCTGCAATCGGGCATGGCCATGGTGGGCGTGGACGCGCCGCTGCAATCCATCGTGGTCGGCGTGGTGCTGGTCTTCGCCGTCTGGATCGACATCGTCTATCGGCGGAGGACCGGATCGTGAGCACGCCGCTGGTCGAGATGCGCGATATCGAGCTCGCCTTCGGCGGCATCAAGGCCGTCGATCGCGTCACCGTCGATCTCCATCCGGGCGAGGTCGTGGGCCTGCTCGGTCACAACGGCGCCGGGAAATCGACGCTGATCAAGATCCTCTCCGGCGCCTACCGGGCCGATGCGGGCGAGATCCTGATCAACGGCGAGCGGGCCGAGATCGCCAATCCGCGCGACGCGCGGCGCTACAACATCGAGACGATCTACCAGACGCTGGCGCTGGCGGACAACCTCAACGCCGCGCAGAACCTCTTTCTGGGCCGCGAGATCACCACCCCCATGGGCTTCGTCGACGACGACGCGATGGAGGCGGAGACCCGCAAGATCATGGGCCGCCTGAACCCGAACTTCGCCAAGTTCGCGGCCCCGGTGAAGGCGCTCTCCGGCGGCCAGCGCCAGTCGGTGGCG
>CAZESN010000137.1:0-1177 GCA_964514775.1 uncultured Rhodovulum sp. | reverse complement strand
GTGGCGATCGCGCGCGCGGTCTATTTCAACGCCCGCATCCTGATCATGGACGAGCCGACGGCCGCGCTCGGCGTCCGCGAGACCCAGATGGTCGCCGAGCTGATCGCCGAGCTCAAGCGCGAGGGGCTGGGGATCTTCCTCATCTCCCACGACATCCACGACGTGATGGCGCTCTGCGACCGGGTGAGCGTGATGAAGAACGGACAGCTCGTCGGCACCGAGCGCGTCGCGGACGTGACCGAGGACGACATCCTGGGGATGATCATCCTCGGCAAGAAGCCCGGAGCCTCGATCCAGTAGATGTACCTCGGCATCGATCTCGGGACCTCGTCGGTCAAGACCGTCCTCTTCGACCGCGACCAGCGGCTGATCGCCCAGGCGAGCCGGCCGCTCGATGTCTCGCGCCCCCGCCCCGGCTGGTCCGAGCAGGACCCGGCCGCCTGGTGGGAGGCCGCGCGCGCCACCATCGACGAGATCGCCGGCCTGCATCCGCTGACCGAGCTGCGCGGGATCGGCCTGTCGGGGCAGATGCACGGGGCGGTCTGCCTCGACGGCGCGGACCAGGTGCTCAGGCCCGCGATCCTCTGGAACGACGGGCGGGCGGCGGCCGAATGCGCGGCGCTCGAGGCCGCCGAGCCGCGCCTGCGCGAGATCGCCGGCAACAGCGCCATGCCGGGCTTCACCGCACCGAAGCTCGAATGGATGCGTCGGCACGAGCCGGAGCTCTTCGCGCGCGTCGCCAGGGTGCTGCTGCCCAAGGACTATCTGCGCCTGCGGCTGACCGGCGAGCATGTCTCCGAAATGTCGGATGCCGCCGGCACGCTCTGGCTCGACGTCGCCGCCCGCGACTGGTCCGATGACCTGCTCGCCGCCACCGGCCTCACCCGCGCCCACATGCCGCGCCTCGTCGAGGGGTCCGAGCCTTCGGGCGAGCTCTCGCCCGACCTCGCCGCCCGCTGGGGCGTCCGGGGCGCCGTGGTGGTCGCCGGCGGCGCGGGCGACAACGCCGCTGCCGCCTGCGGGGTCGGCGTCGTCACCCCCGGCTCGGCCTTCGTCTCGATCGGCACCTCGGGCGTGCTCTTCGTCTCGAACGCGCGATTCTCGCCCAACACCGACGGCGCGGTCCACGCCTTCTGCCACGCGATCCCCGCGACCTGGCACCAGATGGGGGTGATCC
>CAZESN010000136.1:0-7619 GCA_964514775.1 uncultured Rhodovulum sp. | reverse complement strand
CGCTCGGGGCCGTGGCGATCCGGCTGCCGCTGCCGCCGGGCACGCTCGCGACGCTCTGGAACGCCGAGGCGCGGTTCAAGCGGTCGTATCTGACCACCTATCCCGGCTATTACGAGACCGGGGACGCGGGGCTGATCGACGAGGACGGCTATATCTACATCATGGCCCGCACCGACGACGTGATCAACGTCGCCGGCCACCGCCTCTCGACCGGCGCGATGGAGGAGGTGCTGGCAAGCCACCCGGATGTCGCGGAATGCGCGGTGATCGGCGTGGCCGACCAGCTCAAGGGCCAGCTGCCCATGGGGTTCATCTGTCTCAACAAGGGCTGCGACCGCGATCACGCCGCGATCATCAAGGAATGCGTGGCGCTGGTGCGCGACCGCATCGGCCCGGTGGCCGCGTTCAAGACCGCGGTCGTGGTCGAACGTCTGCCCAAGACCCGCTCGGGCAAGATCCTGCGCGGCATCATGGGGCGCATCGCCGACGGCCAGGACTACAAGGCGCCGGCGACGATCGACGACCCCGCGATCCTCGGCGAGATCGCCGAGAGCCTCACGCGCGTGGGCTATCCCGCCCGCCCCTGAGCGACCCCTATCACGGGCCGTTTTTTCATCGGCCGTTTTTCGCCGGCCGGGGCCCCAAGCCTCGGCCGGAATGCGTTTTCCGATTGTGCGCAGACAGTTTTCGCATTTTGCGATTCATCCTTAAGATGTGCTCGCGTCTTGCGACACAGAGTGAACCGTGTATGCACTATGGGCCTGATCCGACCGCGGGAGGGCGACGGAATGGAGTTGGCACGGAGTTTGCTTCTTAGAAAGCGGGTGCGACGGGGTGGGGACCGTCTGGGTATCCAGACACTGTTTGAGCCAAGGAGCAACGAGTTCCCGTGACACCCATTATTACAACGTTCGTTCGAGGGTGCGCGGCCATTCTGCTGGCCGCCACCCTCAGCGCACCCGCGCAGGCGCAAGGCTCAGGTCTGGGGCTTACGCTCAGCAAAGGTCCTGAAAACATCGAGACCCGCGAGTTCACGGTTGAAGAGCTGGCCGAAATTCCGCAGGTCACGATCATCACCCAGAACGAATTCACCGACGGACCGGTCAGCTACCGGGGGCCGCTGGTGCGCGATGTGCTCGCGTATCTTGGCATGGACAGTGCTGAGACCGTTCGCGTCTTTGCGGCGAACGATTATTATGTCGACATCCCGACCAGCGACTTTCGCCGTTACAATGTGATCCTCGCCCTCGAGGAGAACGGCGTGCGCCTGTCCCGGCGCGAAAAGGGGCCGGTCTGGGTGATGTACCCGATCTCGGATCATCCCGAACTGCGCGATCCTGTCTACAATACCCGTTTGATCTGGCAGGTCGTTCGGATCGAGTCTCTCTAGGCCGGCATGCGTCCTATTCCACGCTACGTCGGTATGGTGGTGTTGCTCGCAATGGCGGGCTTCGCCGGCGTGGGCTACTTCGCCATCCGACGTGACGTCGACAACCTCCGGGTGATCAGCCAGGATAACATTCTCTGGTCGGCTACCCAGATGGAGGTCGAGCTGCTGCGCTTCCAGCTCAGCATGACCGAGCTCGCCGGCGCGCTCACGCCCGAGGCCGTCGCTGCGGCGCAGGAGCGGTTCGACATCTTCTGGAGCCGGGTCTTCATCATGCGCAGCGGGCGCGTGGGCGAGGTCATGCGCGCCTATGACGAGGGCCACGGGTCGCTCGAGACCATCGCCGAGTTCATGGAGAGGCTCGACCCGGTGATCGTGTCGCTCGATCCGGGCGACGTGCAGACGATCGACGGTATCATCGAGGACCTGCGACGTCTCCAGCAGGAACTGCGGCTCTACACGCTCCGGGTGGTGCGCGCCGACGCGGCCGCGGCGGCCGTGGTGCGTGACCGTATCCAGCTCAGTGCGCAGACCACGGCCGTGATCGCGATCGCGGCGGTCGGGCTCAGCGTGCTCGCGCTCTTCCTGATCCTGCGCGAGAACCGCCGGCAGCGCGACCTCGTCGCCATGACCCAGCGCATCGCCGACGAGGCGGAGCGCTCGAGCCGGGCGAAGTCGATCTTCCTGTCGATGATGAGCCACGAGCTGCGCAACCCGCTCAACGGCGTGCTCGGGCCGCTGGCGCTGCTGGTCGACGGCGACGCTCTCGGCGACCGCCAGGCGCGGCTGGTCGAGCAGGCGCAGCAGAGCGCGCGGGTGATGCTCCGGATGCTGCGCGGGCTGCTCGACTATGCCGAGATGCAGGACGGCAGGCTGACCTTCCTCCGGGCGCCGCTCGGCATCGACACGCTGGCCGGGGAGCTGCGCGAGGCGCTGGTGCGCGACGGGAGCAACGACGTGCGGATCGTGGTGGCGCCCGGCGTGCCCGAGCGCGTGGAGGGCGATCTCGACCGGCTGACGCAGATCTTCATGCATCTCACCGAATTCGCGCTGGAGCTGCGTGCCCCGGGCGGTGTCGAGCTCACGCTCGACCATGACGGCGAGGGGCTGATCGGCGAGGTGCGTTTCGCCGAGCGGGAGATGAGCCGGGACTGGCGGCGCGACCTGTTGCCCGAGGATCCGGAGGCGGAACAGGTCGCGACCGGTCAGGTCTCGACGGAGGCGCTGCGGCCGCTGATCGCACGCGGCCTGATCACCGCCTGCGGCGGCCGGCTGACGCTCGACAGCGCCGACGGCGTGAACCTGATCCGCGTCGAGATGCCGGCGCCCGCCGCCGCGCCGGGCCGTGTGCGGGTCTGGCTCGAGACGCGCTCGGCGGCGCTCGCCACCATCTACCAGGCGGCGCTGAAGTCCGAGCAGCTGGTCTTCCTCGAAGAGGGATCCGATTCGCTGGCCGATGTGGTTCTGGTCGACAGCGCGGGCATCGACGACGCCTCGCTGATCGAAAAGCTGCGCGAGCGGTTCCCCTCGGCGCTCGTCGTCTCGCTCGGGACGCCGCAACAGACTGATCTCTTTGATTATATCGTCGATCCGCCCAACGATATGGGCCATCTGCGCGAGAGCATCCTCACCCGGCTCGCCTCCTGATTGTTTTCCAGCAAGGCTTTTGCATTTTGCACTGATAGGTGTATTGTGCGCTGAAATCGCCGGCAGTGATTCAACTGTGAGTTTTGCGGCGGAGCTTGGCCCAGCCCGGAATTCCCGGGGTCGGTTTTGTCTGAGGATCTGATGCGACCATTCGACCTGGGCTTCGACAGGGCGCCGCGGCTGGCCGCGGATGGCGGGACGATCGCCGAGACCGGCGCGCCGCTCGACTTCGCGATGATCGCCCACGACATCCGGGGCGCGCTGCAGGGCGTCTTCGGCGGGCTTGCCTCGATCCGGGGCGAGGAGCAGCCGGCGGACGTGCGCGAGCAGCTCCAGCGGATCACCGCCTCGGCCCAGGCGATCCAGAGCCTGTCGGACGACCTGGCGCGGCTGAACCGCGCGCTGCCGGTCGAGGAGCCGGTCGAGGAGATCCTGATCGAGGAATTCCTCGGCTTCTATCGCAGCCGCTGGTCGGGCGAGGCGCGCTCGCACCGGATCGGCTTCGAGATCTCGGCGGCGGGGGACCTGCCTGCGGGCCTGCGGGTGCCGCATCTCTCGCTGGCGCGGGTGCTCGGCAATCTCACGGCCAATTCCATCGCCTATGCCGGGCGCGGCACCGTCCGTCTCGAGGTCCGCCGGGGCGAGGACGGCGGCGTGGTCTTCCAGCTCACCGACGAGGGGCCGGGCCTGAGCGCCGAGATGCTGCGGCGCATGGAGGCGTCCGCGCCGGCGGTGGCGACGACGAACGGCAGCGGCCACGGGCTCGGGCTCCACATCGTGCGCACGCTGGCGGCGGAGATGGGCGGCCGGATCAGCGTGAGCAACCACGTGGGCGGCGGGCTGCTGGCGGTGCTCGAATTCCCCGCGGCGCTCTGCACGGAGCCGGCCGCGCCTACGGACGGGGCGCAGGGTGGCGTACAGGGCGCGGCGCCGGTCCGGGTGCTGGGACCCGCGCGCGGGGGCACGCGGACCGACCTGGAGGGCCTGCGGGTGCTGCTCGCCGAGGACAATCCGACGAACCAGATGGTCGCGAGCCAGATGCTGACCCGGCTCAAGGCCGAGGTCGTTCTCGCCTCGGACGGGGTCGAGGCGCTGGAGCGGTTCGAGGAAGGCCCGTTCGACATCGTGGTCGTGGATATCGAGATGCCGCGCCGCACCGGGCTCGACGTGATCCGCACGATCCGCGCGCGCGGCGACGCGCGGGCGCGGACGCCGATCGTGGCGCTGACCGCCTATGCGCTGCGCGAGCATCGCGAGCGGATCGCCGAGGCGGGCGCGAACGGGCTGATCTCCAAGCCGATCACCGGCATCGACGTGCTGGCGCGCGGGCTGATCGCGCATCTCGCGCCGACGCCGGCCGCGTCCGGGGCGGCGCCGGCCGCGCCGGCAGCAGCACCAGCGGCGGCGTCGGCCGACCCGGGCGGCGAGGAGGCGGTCATCGACCGGACGGTCTACGAGACCCTCGCGGCGACGATCGGCGCGGGGATGATGTCGGAGCTGCTCGAGAAGGTGGCGACGGATCTCATGGCGGCGCGCCGCGATCTCGAGGGGGCGATCGCCCCGCTCGACCTCGGCCCGATCCGGTCGGCCTCGCATATCCTGATCTCGGTGGCGGGCGCGATCGGGGCCACCCGGCTCCAGCGCTGCGCGCGCCATCTCAACACCGCCGCCAACGCCTCGGACACGGAGACCGTCCTGCGGCTCGGGCCCGCGTGCATGTCGGAAATCGACGCGGCGGTGGCCTTCACCGTCGCCGAGCGGGCGGGGGCGTGAGCATGGCGAATTCCGGGGGCCGGCTGCTGCTGGTCGAGGACACGCCGTCGCTGTCGATGGTCTATCAGCAGGTGCTGATGCGGGCGGGCCATGCGGTGACGCCGGCGGCGACGCTGGCCGAGGCGCGGACAGAGTATGAGGCGATCCGGCCGCGGGTGGTGCTGCTCGACCTCCAGCTTCCGGACGGCGACGGGCTCGAATTCCTCGACGAGCTGCACGCCACCGCGCCGGACGTGCGGGTGATCGTGGTCACCGCCAACGGCTCGATCAACCGCGCCGTGCAGGCGATGCGGGCCGGCGCCTTCGATTTCCTGGTGAAGCCCTTCGACGAGGGCCGGCTGCTCAGCGCCGTCCAGAACGCGATCGCCTCGGCGCCGCTGCCGCCCGATACCACCCTCGACCGGGCCATGGCCGATGCGGGCTTCGAGGGGTTCATCGGGCATTCCCCGCCGATGCTCGAGATCTACCGCATGGTCCGCTCGATCGGGCGCTCGACCGCGACGGTGTTCATCACCGGCGAGAGTGGCACCGGCAAGGACGTCTGCGCCCGCGCGATCCACGCGGTCTCGACCCGGGCGGCGAAGCCCTTCGTGCCGCTCAACTGCGCCGCGATCCCGCGCGACCTGCTGGAATCGGAGGTCTTCGGCCATCTGAAGGGCGCCTTCACCGGGGCGCTGTCGGACAAGCCGGGCGCGGCGGCGGTCGCGAACGGCGGCACGCTCTTTCTCGACGAGATCTGCGAGATGGACCTCTCGCTCCAGACGAAGCTCCTGCGCTTCCTCCAGACCTCGACGATCCAGCCGGTGGGCTCGGCGCGGGCGACGCCGGTCGACGTGCGCATCGTCTGCGCCACCAACCGCGACCCCGCCGAGGAGGTCCGTCGCGGCCGGTTCCGCGAGGACCTCTATTACCGCCTGCATGTGGTGCCGATCCACATGCCGCCGCTGCGCGGCCGGGGCGACGACATCCTCGAGATCGCCCAGGCGAATCTCGTCACCTTCGCGGCCGAGGAGGGCAAGGCCTTCACCGGCTTCGACGCCCAGACCTCGCAGATCCTGGCGAGCCGGCCCTGGCCGGGCAACGTCCGCCAGCTCCTGAACGTGATCCGCAACGTCGTGGTGCTCCACGACGGGCCGCTCGTCACCGCCGACATGCTGCCGGGCGAGGTGGCGCTCTCGACCGTTACCTCCGACCCCTTCGCCCCGACGCGCAGCGCCACGGTCGCGCCCTTCGCCCCGGTGGCCGCGGCCGGGGGGCCGACCCCGCTGCCGCGGGCGCGCAACATCGCGCCCTTCGTCGGCCTGCCGCTCGCCGAGGTCGAGCGCGAGCTGATCGAGGCGACGATCGCCCATTGCGACGGCTCGATCCCGCGCGCCGCGCGGATGCTCGAACTCTCGCCCTCGACGCTCTATCGCAAGCTCGACGGCTGGGGCGTTCCCCAGCGCCGCTCGGGGACCTGAGCGCGCCCCCGCTTGCCAAGGCGCGCCCCTCTCCCGCATAGTCGGGGGAGACCGGAGCGCCCCATGACCCTTCTCGACGCTGCCCTGCGCGCCCGCGCCAATGCCCATGCGCCCTATTCCGGCTTCCGGGTCGGGGCGGCGCTCAGGACAGCGGACGGGCGCGTCTTCGCCGGCTGCAACGTCGAGAACATCGCCTATCCCGAGGGCACCTGCGCCGAGGCCGGCGCCATCGCCGCAATGGTCGCGGCAGGCGCGCGCGCGATCGCCGAGGTCTGGGTCGTGGCCGATGCGCCCGAGCCGGTCACGCCCTGCGGCGGCTGTCGCCAGAAGCTCGCGGAATTCGCCGCCCCCGTCACGCCGGTGATCCTCGCCGGCCCGGCGGGCGAGCGGGCCCGCACCACGGTCGGCGCGCTTCTGCCCGGCGCGTTCGGCACCACCCAGATGACGCGGAAGGTCCCATGAGCAACAGCGATCTGCGCAACACCGCGCTCCGGGCGCTGGTCTGTCTCGATCTCACCAACCTCGACGAGGACTGCACCGCGGCCGATGTCGACGCGCTCTGCGCGCGCGCCCAGACCCGGCACGGCTCGGTGGCGGCGGTCTGCGTCTGGCCGCGCTTCGTCCCGCAGGCGAAGGCGGCGCTGGCGCGCACCGGGATAAGGGTGGCGACGGTGGTGAACTTCCCGACCGGCACGGCCACGCCGGAGGCGGCCGCCGGGGAGGCCGGCGCAGCCCTGGCCGCCGGCGCCGACGAGATCGACATGGTCGTGCCCTGGCAGGCGCTGAAGGCGGGCGATACCGATGCCGTCCGCGACGCGGTGCGGGCGGTGAAGGCCGCGAGCGGCGCGGCGCCGGTCAAGGCGATCCTCGAGACGGGCGCGCTCAATGACGCCGCGCTGATCGGCCTCGCCGCCGAGCGCGCGCTCGACGGCGGCGCGGATTTCCTCAAGACCTCGACCGGCAAGGCCGCCGCCGGCGCCACGCCCGAGGCCGCCGAGATCCTGCTCGCCGCGATCGCGCGCCACGGCGGCACCGCCGGGTTCAAGGTGTCGGGCGGCGTGCGCAGCCTGGCCGACGCGGCCGCCTATCTCGCCATCGCCGACCGGATCATGGGCGCGGGCTGGGCCGGCCCGCGGCATTTCCGGATCGGCGCCTCCGGGCTTCTCGACGCCCTGCTCGCCGCGCTCGGGGACGGGGCGGCCGCGGAGGACGGGGACGGCTATTGATGCTCGCCCAGGAGGTGATCGCGGCGAAGCGCGACGGGGCCGTGCTCACGCCCGCGCAGATCCGCTTCATGGTCGAGGGGCTGACCTCGGGCGCCGTCTCCGAGGGCCAGGTCGCGGCCTTCGCCA
>CAZESN010000135.1:0-7645 GCA_964514775.1 uncultured Rhodovulum sp. | reverse complement strand
CCGATCTTCACGTTGTGGCCGATCTGCACGAGGTTGTCGATCTTGGTGCCGTCGCCGACGACCGTGTCCGCGATCGTGCCCCGATCGATGCAGCTGTTGGCGCCGAGCTCGACATCGTCGCCGAGCACAACCGACCCGATCGAGTTGATCCGGACATAGGCGTCCTGCGCGTCCGATACGACGCCCGTCGCCCGCGCCTCCTCGACATGGCCGGGGCGGGGGGTGACGAAGGAGAACCCGTCCGCCCCCACCACCGCGCCGGGCTGGGCGATGAAGCGCGCGCCGATCCGCACCCGGTCCCCGATCCGCACGCCTGCATGCAGAAGCGCGCCCGCGCCGATCACCGCATCGGCCCCGATCGCCACATGGCTGACGATCCGTGCCCCGGCGCCGATCCGCGCGCGCGGGCCGATCACCGTGAACGGGCCGATGGCGCAATCCTCGCCGATCTCGGCGCTCGGGTCGATCACCGCCAGCGGATGGATGCCGGGGGCAAGCTCCAGCGCCGGCTCGAAGACCCGGCTGATCCCGGCCAGCGCATAGCGCGGACGCGGCGTGAAGATCGCGGCGCTGAGCCCGAGCGCCTGCCAGTCGGCGCCATGCCAGAGGATCGCGGACCGCGCCTGCCCGCGCGCGAGGTCGGCGGCGAAGGCGGGCAGCATCGCGAGCGCGATCTGGTCGGGCGCGGCGGTCGCGGGCTCGGCCGCGCCGCGGATCCAGAGGCCGCCATCCCCCACCGCCTCGGCCCCGAGGGCCTCGGCGAGTTCAGCGATCGTGAGCATGTCAAACCTCCGGCAGTTGGGCCGGGTGCATCCCCTCAGCCCTGGGCGGCCGGGAGCGTCACGCCAGCCGCCTCGAGCGCGCGGAAGACCTTGGCGTCGCGGCCATAGATGTCGGCCCTGTAGCGCACCTCGCCCGCCTCGTCCACGAAGACGGTGCGGTAGTCGAGATGCACCGGAACCGGCCGGTCGAGATTGACGTAGCGCTCCGTCCCCGGCGCCAGCCAGCCCTCGAAGGCCGCCACCGGATCGGCGACCTGGCCCTCCAGAAGGACATGGGCGAGATCCAGCGGGTCCTGGAGGCGGATGCAGCCGTTCGAGAAGGCGCGCGCGTCGCGGGCGAAGAGATCGCGCGACGGCGTGTCGTGGAGGTAGATCGCGAACTGGTTGGGGAACATGAACTTCACCCGGCCGAGCGCATTGCCGGCGCTCGGGTTCTGCTTGACCCGGAACGGGAAGTTGCCGGCGCTGTACTGGGTGAAGTCGACGAGGCGCGGATTGATCTGGGTGCCCGAGCGCGTGAACAGGCTCATGTTCGAGCGGCGCAGCACGTCCGGGTCGCGCTTGAGCTGCGGCAGGTAGGTGCGCTGGGCGATGCTGTCGGGGATGTGCCAGGTCGGGTTGACGACGAAATAGGTCATCCGGTCCGAGAATTCCGGCGTGCGGGTCCGGCCCGGCTCGCCGACCACGGTGCGGGTCTGCCATCGGATGGTGTCGCCGTCATAGAGCCGCGCGGTGAAGTCGGGGATGTTCACCTCGATCCGGCGCGCCTCGCGGCCCTGGCCCTGCCAGCGCAGCCGCTCGAGATTGACGAGGACCTGGCGCATGTGCGCCTCGGGGCCCGCGTTGACCGCGGCGAGCGTGCGGGCGCCTGCGGCGCCGTCGTCGTTGAGGCCGTTGTCGCGCTGGAATGCCCGGACGGCGGCGGCGAGCGGCGCGTCGAAGACCTCCGGCGCCTCCGGTGCGGCGGCCGGGGCCGGATAGCCGAGACCCGTGAGGCGCGCGCGCAGGGCAGTGACGCGCGGGCCCGCCTCGCCCTCGCGCAGGGTCGGCCCCTCCGGGACGCTCGACCCGGCGGGATCGGTGCCGAGCAGGGCGTCGAGGCGTGTCTTCTCGGCGATCAGCCGGCGGTACTCGGGATCCGATGGCGCGAGCCCGGCAAGCACCGTCTCGACGGGCTGCCCCTCCAGCCGGTCGAGCAGCGCCTTCGGCGCGGGCCGGGCCGGGCGCACGTTGATCTCGTCGTCGACGGAATTCGGCGTGACGACGCCACCGGCGAGGTGGCGGGCGTAGACGAGATAGGCGGTCGAGGCGATCGCCTCTGCCCGCAACCAGCCCTCCGGCGTGGCGCTGTCGAGCGCGGCGCGCAGGGCGGCGGTGTCATAGGCGCCGGCCGGCAGGCCCTGGTCAGCGCTGGTGTCGAGGGTGTCGGCGAGCGCCCGCGCCCGCGCGTCGTCCGCCTCGGTCCAGAACGGCGCGAAGTCGCGATTCGCGTAGAAGGCGAGGATCGCCTCTGTCACCTCGCTGGGCAGGCCCTGGAGTCCGGCGCGCAGCTGCTCGGACTGGACACGGGAACCCGTGTCGGGCGATGCTGGGGGCACGTTCTGCGCAAATGCGGGAGAGAGCCCCAGTGCCGAGCTCAGGAGCAGCGCAGGAAGTGCGACGCGAATGCGAAGACCGATGTTCATGCCTGTCTGGTGCCTGTTCTGTGATTTTGAGTGAATCTAACGCGCGTGCCTCATGCGAACAAGGCGGGCGCCGATGATCAACTGCGCGATGGTAACGCGACGTTAACCGACTCGGCAAATGTTCGCCGAGGCGGGGGAGGGCGACAACGGGACTTGGAAAACGTGACCGGGTATGGCATCAAAATCGCAGGGCGCGGTTACAAGTCGTCCATCGAGCAGCAATCGAGGCAGTGAAACCTATGGACAATGAGGAATTTCGTCCGTCCAGACGGACGATACTCGGGATATTCGCAGCTCTGGGCACAGTCGCCGCGGCGCCGAGCTATGCGGCGGTGCCGGCGTTTCTGCGGCGTTCGGGCGACATCCGCCGGATCCGCATGTACAGCCAGCGAACCGGCGAATCCATCGACGCGATCTATTATGTCGATGGCAAGTACATTCCCGAAGTCCTCAGCGAGATCAGCTACTTCATGCGGGACTGGCGTCGCAACGAGGCGATGGCCTACGATCCGCGCAGCGTCGATATCCTCGCGGCCATGCAGCAGCTCATGGATACCGAGGAACCCTATCTGATGCTCTCGGGCTACCGCACGCCGCAGACCAACCGGATGCTGCGCGGCGCGGCTCAGGATTCCTATCACATGCGCGCCATGGCCGCAGATATCCGGCTCCGGGGCCGCGACATCCGCCAGGTCTCGGGTGCTGCGACCGCCTGCAAGGGCGGGGGCGTTGGCGTCTACGGGCGTTCGAACTTCGTCCATGTCGATTGCGGCCCGATCCGCACCTGGCGCGGCTGATCCGCCGCGCATCTCGACTCTGCCCCATGATGCCTCAGCCCGGTCCCTGCGCCGGGCTTTTGCTTTCCGGGGTCAGGCTCCGGCGCGGAACCCTGCGCGCAAAGGTTTCAATCCGGTTAACGCGCGGAATTTCTTCTTTTTAAAACAAATGCATAGCTTTTTGTGCGACCTCGCACATCCCGGCCTGCCCGGTGGGGATCAGGCGCGCAGGGCGCCGTCTCCCTCGACCAGGTACTTGAAGCTCGTCAGCTGCTCGGCACCCACCGGCCCCCGGGCGTGGAGCTTGCCGGTGGCGATGCCGATCTCGGCCCCCATGCCGAACTCGCCGCCATCGGCGAACTGGGTCGAGGCGTTGCGCATCAGGATCGCGCTGTCGAGCTCGCGGAAGAAGCGGTCCGCCGCGGCATCATCCGCCGTCAGGATGCAGTCCGTGTGCTGCGATCCGTAGCGCCGGATATGCGCGATCGCCTCCTCCACGCCGTCGACGACCCGCGCCGCGATGATCATGTCGAGATACTCCCGCCCCCAGTCGTCCGCCCCCGCCGGCACCACGCCGGCCAGCGATCCCGCCAGTTCCGCGTCGCCGCGCACCTCGACCCCGGCCCCGATCAGGTCGGTGATGAAGGGCGCGCCATGGGCCTTCAGGAACGCGCGGTCGATCAGCAGACATTCCGCCGCGCCGCAGATGCCGGTACGCCGGGTCTTGGCGTTCAGGATCACCCGCCGCGCCATCTCCGGATCGGCGGCGCCGTCCACGTAGATATGCACGATCCCCTCGAGATGGGCGAAGACCGGCACCCGCGCCTCCGCCTGCACCCGCCCGACCAGCCCCTTGCCGCCGCGGGGCACGATCACGTCGATGAACTCGGTCATCGTCAGCATCTCGCCCACGGCCGCCCGGTCGGTGGTGGGCACGAGCTGGATCGCGGTCTCGGGCAGGCCGGCCGCGCGCAGGCCGGCCGTGAGGCCCGCATGGATCGCGCGCGACGAGTTGAGGCTCTCGGAGCCCCCGCGCAGGATCGCCGCATTCCCCGCCTTCAGACAAAGCGCGCCCGCATCCGCCGTGACATTGGGCCGGCTCTCGAAGATCACCCCGATCACGCCGATGGGCGTGCGCACGCGCCGGATATGCAGGCCCGAGGGCCGGTCCCATTCGGCCAGCACCGCACCCACCGGATCGGGCTGGGCCGCGACCGAGCGCAGGCCCGCGACGATGCCGTCGATCCGCGCATCGGTCAACTCCAGCCGGTCGAGCATCGCCGGCGTCAGCCCCTTTGCACGGGCGGCCTCCATGTCGATCGCATTGGCGGCCAGGATATCCCCCCGGCCCGCGTCGATCGCATCGGCGGCCGCATCGAGCGCCGCGGTTTTCTGCTCCGGGGTCGCGGTCGCAAGGACGCGCGCCGCCGCACGCGCCGCCTCGCCGATCTGCCGCATCAGGGATGCCACGTCGAGCTGCATGTCCATGTCCCCGTTCCTTCCGTTCAGAATGCCATGTCGTCGCGATGCACGAGTGCTGCCCGCCCGGGATGGCCGAGGATCTCGGCGATCCGGTCGGAGCGGTGCCCGCGGATCAGTGCCGCCTCGCGCGCATCGTACCCGGCGAGCGCGCGCGCGACCACATATCCTTCTGGGCCGGCGATCTCGACCGGATCTCCGCGCCCGAAGCTGCCTTCGACCTCGGTCACGCCCGCGGGCAGCAGCGACTTGCCCCGCAGGAGCGCCGCCGCCGCCCCAGCATCGACCGTCAGCCGGCCGCGGGGCTTCATGCCGGTGATCCAGCGCTTGCGCGCCGCCTGCGGATCGCCGTGCGCGGTGAACCAGGTGCAGGGCGCCCCCTCGGCCAGCGCGGTGATCGGCCGGTCGACCGCGCCCTTGCTGATCGCCATGGCACAGCCCGCCCGCATCGCCACCTTGGCCGCCATCACCTTGGTCTTCATCCCGCCGCGCGACAGGGCGCTGCCGGTGCCGCCTGCCATGGCCTCGATCCTGGGCGTGATCGTCTCGACGACGTCCAGCCGCTCGGCTGTGGCATCGTCGCGCGGATTGGCGGTGTAGAGCCCGTCGACGTCCGACAGGAGCAGGAGCACGTCGGCACCCGCCATGCTCGCCACCTGCGCGGCCAGCCGGTCGTTGTCGCCGTAGCGGATCTCGTCGGTCGCGACCGTGTCGTTCTCGTTGACGATCGGCACGACGCCGAGCTCCATCAGCGCCTGCATCGTGCGCCGCGAGTTGAGGTAGCGCCGGCGGTTCTCGGTGTCCTCCAGCGTGAGCAGGATCTGCGCGGTGGTGATGCCGAGCGGCGCCAGCACGCCCTCATAGGCCTGGGCGAGGCGGATCTGGCCGACGGCCGCGGCCGCCTGGCTCTGCTCGAGCGCGAGCGGCCCCTCGGGCAGGCGGAGCACCCGGCGTCCCAGCGCGATCGAGCCCGACGAGACGAGGATCACATCCTTGCCCAGGGCGCGGAGCGCGCCGACGTCGGCGGCGAGCCCCGTCAGCCAGTCGAGGCGCAGTTGCCCGGTCTCGGCCGAGACGAGCAGGGCCGAGCCGATCTTGACCACGATCCGGCGCGCCGCATCGAGCCGCGCGCGCGATGTCAGGGACGCCACGGCCCGTCCTCCTCCGCCTCTTCTGCGGCCGCTTCGGCCCTGTCGGCCGCGATGATCGCGTGGAGCGCGCGCAGGAGGTCGGTGACGCCGGCGCGGGTCACGCCCGAGATCCGGTGCACCGCGAGCCCGCTTGCCGCCGCAAGCCGCTCCGCCGCCTCGTCGACCTCGTCCGGCGACAGCGCATCGATCTTGCTCAGCGCCAGCAGGCGCGGCTTGCGTGCAAGCCCGGCGCCATAGGCCTCGAGCTCGGTGAGGACGACGGCATAGTCCTCCTCGATCGTCTCGGAGGTGCCGTCGACGAGATGCAGGAGCACGGCGCAGCGCTCGACATGGCCGAGGAACATGTCCCCGAGCCCTCGCCCCTCGTGCGCACCCTCGATCAGGCCGGGGATATCGGCGAGCACGAATTCCGCGTCGGCGATCCCTACCACCCCGAGGCCCGGGTGCATGGTGGTGAAGGGGTAGTCGGCGATCTTGGGACGCGCGTTCGAGCTCGCGGCGAGGAAGGTCGACTTGCCGGCATTGGGCAGGCCGACGAGACCGGCGTCGGCGATGAGCTTGAGGCGCAGCCAGACGGTGCGCTCGACGCCCTCCTGCCCGGGATTGGCGTTGCGCGGCGCCTGGTTCGTCGCGCTCTTGAAGCGCAGGTTGCCCCAGCCACCGTTGCCGCCGCGCGCGAGCAGGACGCGCTGGCCGGGCGTGGTAAGGTCGGCGATCAGGGTCTCGCCGTCCTCCTCGAGGATCTCGGTGCCGACGGGGACCTTCAGCACGACATCGTCGGCGCTGCGGCCCGTGCGCTGGCGGCCGGCGCCACCCTGGCCGTTCCTTGCGATGAAATGCTGCTGATAACGGTAATCGATCAGGGTGTTCAGCCCCTCGACCGCCTCGGCCCAGACGTCGCCGCCCTTGCCGCCGTCGCCGCCGTCGGGGCCGCCGAACTCGATGTATTTCTCGCGGCGGAAGCTGACGGAGCCGTTGCCGCCGCTGCCGGAGCGGATGTGGACGCGGGCGTGATCGAGGAATTTCATGTGCTGGCCTGGGGCGCGAGGCCGCGCCGGTAATTGTGGGTGGGTACCATTCCGCCGCGCGCGACCGAATAGACCTCGCCGTCGCCGGTATAGTCGAAGCCTGCGTGGAGGAGGACCTTCACCGAGGCGGCATTGTCCTGAAAGACCCGCGCGGTGACCTCTTCTAGCCCGAGCGCGCCGGCATAGGCGACCACGGCGCCAGCGGCCTCGCTGGCGTAGCCGGTGTTCCAGAACGCGGGCGCGACCCAGTAGCCGATGCGCGCGGAGCCGGGGGACGTCATCCGCAGGGTGATCGTGCCGATCAGGCCGCCGCTCGCATCGTCGGCCGCGATGTCGATCGCCCAGGTGACCTCGGACGGGCCGCCGCAGGCCGCGCGCGTGACGAAGCTCTCGGCAAGGCCGGGCGGGTAGGGGTGGGGGATCCGCTCGGTCATGCGTGCCACCCGCGCATCGCTCGCGTGCAGGCCGACGAGTGCGGCATCATCGCGCCGGAACCGCCTGAGGCGCAGGCGTTCGGAGACGAGGTCGACGGGCTCCAGGATGGCGTCAGGCATGATGGCCCCAAATGCATGGCCCAGAATGGCAAAAGGCCGGCGTCGCCGCCGGCCTTCCCGATCGGTCGGATCGGCCGCGGCTACTCGGCGGCTTCCGGACGCGGGAGGACGGAGATGAAGGTGCGGCCCTTCAGCCCCTTGCGGAACGTGACCGTGCCCTCGGCGGTGGCGAAGATCGTGTGGTCGCGGC
>CAZESN010000134.1:0-7676 GCA_964514775.1 uncultured Rhodovulum sp. | reverse complement strand
TCTTCTGGCCGTCGGTGCTGCATCTGGTGTTCATGCTGCCGCTGCCGAACTTCCTCTACTGGAAGATCAACACCTCGCTCCAGTTCATCTCCTCCGAGATCGGCGTCTGGTTCGTGCGGCTGGCGGGCGTGCCGGTCTATCTCGACGGCAACGTCATCGACCTCGGGGTCTACAAGCTCTTGGTCGCCGAGGCCTGCTCGGGGCTGCGCTATCTCTTCCCGATCATGAGCTTCTCCTATGTCTTCGCCGTGCTCTACCGGGGACCGGTCTGGCACAAGCTCGTGCTCCTGCTCGCGGCGGTGCCGATCGCGGTCCTGATGAACTCGTTCCGCATCGGCGTGATCGGGGTGATGGTCGACCGCTACGGCATCGGCCATGCCGAGGGCTTCCTGCATTTCTTCGAGGGATGGATCATCTTCATCTCCTGCATCGCCATCCTCTTCGGCATGGCGGTGCTGATGCGCCGGCTTTCGGGCGATCGCCGGCCGCTCGGCGATGCGATCGACATGGACTTCAACGGCCTCGGCGCCCAGGCGGCCCGGGTGCTCACCATCGTGCCCTCGCGGGCGCTGGCGACGGCGGCGCTGCTGACCACGGCACTGGCTGCGGCGTGGATCCTCACCCCGGCGCGCGCGGCGGTCGAGGTCGAGCGCGATCCGTTCACCCTCTTTCCGCGCGAGCTCTCCGGCTGGTCGGGCACGACGACGACGCTCGAGCCGGGCATCGCGAGCGTGCTCGGCGCCGACGACTATCTCGCCGCCTACTACCGGAATCCGGCTGAGGACGCGCCCGTCGACTTCTTCGTCTCCTATTACCGGACCCAGACCGAGGGTGAATCGATCCATTCGCCCGAGGTCTGCCTGCCCGGCGCCGGCTGGGAGGTCGCGTCGATCCGGCCGACCGAGGTCACCATCCCCGACAGCCGCCTTGGCACGTTCAACCTCAACCGCGCCATCATCCAGAAGGGGCTCGAGCGCCAGCTCGTCTACTACTGGTTCGAGGGCCGTGGCCGGCAGATGACCAACGATTTCGCCGCCAAGTTCTACACCCTCGCCGACGGGCTCACGATGGGCCGCACCGACGGCGGCCTCGTGCGCGTCATCACCCCGATCGGCGCGGGCGGTGAGGCCGAGGCCGAGGCGCGGCTCCAGCGGTTCCTCGGCGCGGCGGGCGAGCGGCTCTACCGGTTCCTGCCGGAATAGGCGGGGTTGCCGGCGTCGTGACCGATCAGAGCCCCGTGGCCGTCCCGCAGAGCCTTGCCCCCGTCACGGAGGACGCGCCCGTCGTGTCCATCCTGGTGATCAGCTACAACACCCGCGAGCTCACCCTGGCGGCGCTGCGCAGCCTGCGCGAGCAGACCACGGTGCCCCATGAGGTGATCGTCCTCGACAACGCCTCCGCCGACGGCTCGGCCGAGGCGATCGCGGCGGAGTTTCCCGACTATCGGCTGATCGCGAGCGACGAGAACCTCGGCTTTGCGCGTGGCAACAACGTCGCGTCGAGACATGCGCGCGGCCGCTACATCCTCCTGCTCAATCCTGACACGGTCGTGCTCGACCAGGCGATCGACCGGCTCGTCGCCTTCGCCGAGCGCACGCCCGAGGCCGGGATCTGGGGCGGTCGGACGCTCTACGGCGACTTGAGCCTCAATCCGACCAACTGCTTCGGCGAGCTGACGCTCTGGAGCCTCTTCTGCCGGGCGACGGGGCTCGCGGTGGCGTTTCGTGGCAGCGAGTTCCTCAACCCCGAGGACTACGGCAACTGGGACCGGTCGAGCGAACGCGAGGTCGGCTTCGTCTCGGGCTGCTTCTTCCTGATCCCGCGCGCGCTCTGGGAGCGGCTTGGCGGGTTCGACCTCACCTTCGTCATGTACGGCGAGGAGGCCGACCTCTGCCGCCGGGCGCGCAGGCTCGGCCTCGCCCGCCCGCGGATGACGCCGGAGGCGACGATCATCCACTATGTCGGCCAGTCCTCGAAGCGGCGCGCTGACAAGGACGCGATGGTGCTCAAGGCTAAGGCCACCACCATCCGCCGCCACCTGCCGTCCTGGCAGCGGCCGCTCGCGCTCGGGCTGCTCGCCGCCTGGCCCTGGTCGCGGATGGCAAGCGGGCGGGTGCTCGCGAGGCTCGCCGGCAAGCCGCGCTTCGCCGAGGCGGCCGCGCACTGGGGCACGGTCTGGAAGGCCCGGGGCGACTGGCTGAAAGGCTATCCCGCGGCCTGAGCGGGATCTCAGGTGGCCGGCGTCGGCTGCGGTGCTAGCGGCGCCCGGCGGCGGCGGGGGGCGATCCCGAGCAGGAGCAGGGCGGCGGCGGGAACGCGCAGCACCGCCTCTGTCACCAGGATCGGTCCGATCAGGCCCGCGCAGAGCCCGAAGACCAGCACGACCACGTCCGGCGCGCCGGGCCAGAGCAGGCCGAGGCCGATGCGGGCGCCGGCGGTGAAGAAGACGTGGAAGAGGAAGATCCCGTAGGAATAGGCGCCGACGAGGCCGAGGAGCCGCGACCCGGGGCGCAGGATGAAGAGGGCGAGGCACCCGGTCATCCCGGCCGCGAACGAGATCGCCTTGCGCGCCGGTGTGCCCTGCCCGACGCCGCCCGATGTCAGCCAGACCTCGAGCGCGAGGAGGGCGAGCCCGAGCAGGATCGCCGCCGGGACCAGCCTCGCGTGGGCCGCCAGACGGTCCAGCCGCCCGACCATGGGCGGCCAGTGCGCACAGAGATGCCCGGCCATGAAGAAGGGCGCGAGGAACATCGCGCTGTAGCTCGAGAAGAGATTTGGCGACCAGCCGGCGGTGAAGGTCCAGAGCGCGGCACCGGCCAGCCCCAGGCCGATCGCCACCGGCACATGCCGGCCGCCGGCGAGCCAAGTGCCGAGATAGAAGGCGGTCATCAGCAGGAAGGTCGCCGGCAGGAACCAGAAGTGCGCGAAGGGCTCGATGAAGATCATCGGGTAATCGGGCACCGCGATGCCCATGCCCGCCTGGGTCGCCCAGAACAGGCTGCCGACGAAGACCATCGGCAGGAGCAGGCGCCGCGCCTTGCCGCGCACCCGCCGCCACAGCTCGGGCAGCGACGCCACCACCGGCCAGAAGACGAAGCCCGAGATGAAGCTGAAGAGCGGCATGCGGAAATCCGCGAGCATGTTCATGAGGAACACGAGCGGATGCCCCTCTGGCAGGCGCATGCCGCCGCGCGGGTCGTTGCCGACCACGTGGAAGGTCACGAGCGCGATGCAGGCCAGGCCGCGCAGGGTCTGGACATAGGCGATCCGGTCCTCCGCGCCGGCGAGCCCGCGCAGCCGTGGCGAAAGGCGCGCGAGGACCGTCACGCCGTCACCTCTCGCCGTCCCCGGCCGGCAGGGCGGCGCCGCCAAGCGCGGCCCGGCGCTGCTGATAGGCCCATTCCGCCGCCTCGCGCTTGCCGGTCCTGAGCGCCCGCATCTGGTAGCGGCGGATGAAGCGGGTGATCTCCGGATTGCCAAAGGGCTTCTCGCCGTTCAGCGCCGCGCCGATGTAGCCGCGCAACGCATAGGCGGTACCGGTCAGGCGCGGGCGCTGGCGCAGGCTGCGATAGACCGAGCTCGCGAGGAAGAAGACCGGATGCGCGCCGAGCAGATACTGGCCGCGGCCGTGGCGGATGCGGCCCTGGTAGATGCTCTTCTGGCTCGACCCCATGGGGCGCAGGTGGATGAAGCGGATCTCGGGGTCGTCCCAGCTCTGGGCCCGCCAGCCCATCCAGCGCGCCTTGTGGCAGTCGAACCCGTCCCAGCCCACGTCGGTCTCGAACCCGCCGATCGCGTCGAAGCATTCCCGGCGATAGAACTTGATCATCCCGACCGAGGCCTCGTCGCCGCAGAGCTCGCTGACCGGCTCCCCGGTCTCGGGGTGGCGGTAATAGGCCTTGCCCGAACAGGTGCCGAGCTCGGGATCGGCCTCCATCCGGGCGATCATGATCTCGAAGTAGCGCGGCGGCAGCTCCAGATCGACGTCGAACTTGGCGATGTACCGGTGCGGTATGTCCACGGCGGCGAGGCCGTCGTTGAAGGCGCGGATCACGCCGCCGCCGACCTGGCGCGCGCCCGGCGCCCGGGTCACCACCTTGATGAAGGGCATCCGCTCGCGCCAGCGTTCGACGATCGCCATGCTCTCGTCGGTCGAACCGTCGTCGACGATGACCCATTGCGCGGGCAGAACGGTCTGTTCCGCGACCGAGCGCAGCGTCGCCTCGATATGCTCGGCCTCGTCCTTGCAGGGCGAGACCAGCACATAGGACTCGCGCGGGGCATCGATCGGCATCGTCTGTCTCCCGGGGGGCTTGCGCCGTGTTCTGATCCGCGGCGGGCGCGCCTGTCAACGGCGCGCCCGCGGAGGGTTAACGCGGTCCCTGGCCGAAGAGCACCTTCTGCGCGTCCCGGTCGGTTGTCAGGTCGCGGCGCAGCTCGACGGCGACGGCACGGCCGGCCTGGGCCGCCGGCCGCTCGCCGACGCGCGCGAGCCAGGCCTTCATGTTCGGGAAGCGGTCGATGTCCTGCTCCTGTCCCTCCCAGCCTGTCGCCCAGGGCCAGATCGCCATGTCGGCGATCGAATAGGCGCCGGCGACGAAATCCCGGTCGGCGAGGCGGCGGTCGAGCACGCCGTAGAGCCGGCCGACCTCGCTGCGGTAGCGGTCCTTGGCATACGGCAGGTCCTGGGGCGGATCGATCGACGGCGCGTAGCGCAGGAAGTGATGCGCCTGTCCCGCCATCGGGCCGAGGCCGCCCATCTGCCAGAACAGCCACTGGTCGACCTCGACGCGCTCGCGCTCGGTGGTGCCGTAGAACCGGCCGGTCTTGCGCGCGAGGTACTGCAGGATCGCGCCGGACTCGAAGATCGAGATCGGCGCGCCGTCCGGCCCGTCGGGGTCGACGATCGCGGGCATGCGGTTGTTGGGCGCGATCGCCAGGAACTCGGGCTTGAACTGGTCGCCGGCGCCGATGTTCACGAGATGCAGCGTGTAGGGCAGCGCCAGCTCGTGCAGGGCGATGGTTATCTTCCAGCCGTTCGGCGTCGGCCAGTAGTGGAGGTCGATGGGAGCGCTCATCGGGATGCCTTTGCGGGATGCCTTTGCGGATCGGTGCGGAGTTCTGAACATGGCCGGTCCCGCCCCCGCGTCAAGCGCGGCGGATGCGTCGGTGCCCCCGCGCGACTTTGTCACCACCGGAGCGAGTGCCGATGTGGTATGATCGCCCCGGGGCGAAGTCCCCTGCGGACAAGGAGGATGCGATGACCGAGACCATTGGCAACCCGCTGTCCTGGAGCGTCGATGCCGCCCGGGCGACGGGCCGCTACGTCGGCGCGGCAACCGGCGGGCTGGGAAGCGGGGCGGCGGGCGATGCCCTGCCGCGGGTGCGGCGGATCGGCATGGCGGATCTGCGCGAGGCGCTGCGCCGGGGCTGGGTGGATTTCACCGAGGCGCGGTCAGACGTGATCTTCCTCTGTCTCATCTATCCGGTGATGGGGGTCGTCCTCGTCTATCTCGCGACGCGGGGCGACATGCTGCCGCTCGTCTTCCCGGTGGTGGCGGGGTTCGCGCTGCTCGGGCCGGCGGCGGCGACCGGCGTCTACGAGATCAGCCGGCGGCGGGAGCAGGGCCAGCCGACGAACTGGCGCACGGCGCTCGGCGTGTTCCGGTCGCCGTCATTCGCCGCGATCCTGGTGCTGACCTTCGGCCTGCTCGCGACCTTTCTCGTCTGGGTCGTGGCTGCCTACGGCATCTGGGCGGCGACGCTCGGGCCGGTCATGCCGGCATCGGCAGGGGCGTTCCTCACCGAGGTGCTGACGACGCCGTCGGGATGGGCGATGATCCTGATCGGGCTCGGCGTCGGGTTTCTCTTCGCCGCAGCGGTTCTGGCGGTCAGCGTGGTGTCGTTCCCGCTCCTGCTCGACCGGCCCGTCGGGTTGCCGGTGGCGGTGGTGACCTCGATCCGGGTTGCCGGGGCCAGTCCGGGTGCTGTGGCGGCCTGGGGCCTGATCGTCGCCATGGCGCTGGCGATCGGGGCGCTGCCGGTGCTTCTCGGACTGGTGGTCGTGCTGCCGGTGCTGGGCCATGCCACCTGGCACCTCTATCGACTGGCGGTCGAGCCGGCCCGGCCCGGGGAGGATCATGCGCGCGGGGCGTGATATTCCCCTCTGGAAAACACTTTATGGTTGCGGGTCGGCAGGTTTGTGACACTCTGTGGCTTGCGGAGCGTCGCGGGCTGGATGATGCTTCCCCCAGCAGGATATTGGGGGGTGCAGACTGCTGGAGGGCCATATGAGCGACGACCTGACCGATCCTTTCCGGAACCCAACGGCACGGCGGCGGTACTGGTCGGTTCTGGTCCTGGTGTCGGCGATGCTCGGCGGCGGACTTTACCTGACGACGGCCACGCGCGACGACCGTGCGGAGGAACCGGCGATCACCGCGGCTCCCGCGCCGGACGCCGCGCCCGCTCTCTCCACCGCGCCTGCGCCCGGGATCCGGAGCGCCGAGGCCGAAGCCGCAGATACGCCGGAGCCCCCGGCGGTCTCGGAGGCGCCCCGTTTCGATCTGGTCCGGGTGGCGCCCGACGGCGCGGCGCTCGTGGCCGGTCAGGCCTCGCCGGGCGCTGTGGTGACCGTCTACGCCGACGCCGCCCCGCTGGCCGAGGTCGAGGCGGATGCGCAGGGGAACTTCGTTGCGATCTTCGATGCCGTGCCCGCCGAGGCGCCGCAGTCCCTGACCCTCGGCGCCGCGGCACCGGGGACGGAGGCGGAGGTGGTGTCGGAAGAGGTCGTGCTGCTCCTGCCCGAGGCTCCGGCCATGGAGCCGCCTGCCGGGGCCGCCATGCCCGCTGGTACCGCTGCACCCGACGGATCTCCCGAGTTCGCGGCCCTGCCGGATCTGCCGCCCGCCGCCGAAGGCGAGCCGCCGGCGGATGCGCCCCAGGCCGCCCGCCAGCCCGCGCCCGCGCCCGCGGCTCGGGTCGAGGCCGGGACGGACCGGGAGCTGGCGCCGCGCCCGCGGGTGGCCGCGACCGCGATCGTGCGGGCGGACGGGGTGGAGGTGATCGCGGGTGCGGCGGTGCCGCCCCGACAGGTCAGCCTCGCAAGCATCTCCTATGCCGAGGACGGCGCCGTGGTGCTCGCCGGGCTCGGCACGGCGGGCTCGCGGCTGCGCGCCTATGTCGACGACGGCTTCAACCGCGAGGGTGTCGTGGCCGACGACGGGCGCTGGTCGCTCGCGCTCGGCGAGGTGGAGATCGGCGTCTACAGGCTCAGGGTCGACCAGATCGACGGCGAAGGCCGCGTCGCCAGCCGGGTCGAAACACCGTTCCAGCGCGACCTGCCGCGCGCGCCCCGGCCGAGGCCGGAGTCGGCGGGCGCCGCCAGTAGCGGCCAGATGCAGGTCACCGTCCAGCCCGGCGCGAACCTCTGGACGCTCGCGCGGGTCCATTACGGGGCGGGCGTGCTCTATACCCAGATCTTTCTCGCCAATCAGGAACTGATCCGCGATCCGCACCTGATCTACCCCGGGCAGATCTTCGACCTGCCCGAGATCGACGGGGAGGCGCCCTGAAGGGCCAGCGCGCAACGCTTGGTTCACGTTCTTGCACGATTTGACCTGTGGCAAATCGTGACGCGCCTGCCTGCCCCCGGCAGGCGCGTTCCGCGCCCGCCA
>CAZESN010000133.1:0-7714 GCA_964514775.1 uncultured Rhodovulum sp. | reverse complement strand
CGTTCAGCCGCACCATCGCCATCATCATGCCGGGCAGCGACTTGTCGCAGCCGGCGAGGCCGACGAGCGCGTCGTAGCAGTGGCCGCGCATGGTGAGCTCGACCGTGTCGGCGATGGCCTCGCGGCTCGCGAGCGAGGAGCGCATGCCCTCGTGGCCCATGGCGATGCCGTCGGTGACGGTGATGGTGGTGAACTCGCGCGGCGTGCCGAGGCCCTGCTTGACGCCGAGCTTGACCGCCTGGGCCTGCCGGTTCAGCGCGATATTGCAGGGGGCCGCCTCGTTCCAGCAGGTGGCGACGCCCACGAAGGGCTGGTGGATCTCGGCCTCGGAGAGGCCCATCGCATAGTAGTAGCTGCGGTGCGGTGCCCGTTCCGGTCCTTCGGTGACATGGCGGCTGGGCAGCTTGCGCTTGTCGAACTTCGGCGCATCCATCTGGCGTCCTCGCAGCGTTCTGTGGTTAGCGTTTGAACGGGCATAGGGGAGCGCCCGGGGAATCGCAAGACGGGGTCAGGCCGGGGAAACCGGGCCCAGGCGCCAGATTTGGGGACCGGGCGGGGCGAGAGGCCGGAGGCCATTCCGGGCGACGCAGGTGAAATCCTGCACCGATAAGGGCCCGGGTTCCCCACCGGGGCGATCGGGCGGAACCGGTATCAGGGGCCGAGTTGCCACGTGCCGTCCGTCTCGGCCACCCGGCGCTCCTGGGCGAGCTTGGCGAGATGGGCGCGCACGTTCGCCTCGGCCGCGCCGCGCAAGGCGGCGGGAAGGGTCGGATAGAGGCGGGCCGAGATGCCGGCCGCACTGGCCGGGCCGCGCTCGAGGGTGCGCAGGATCGCCGCCTCGCGGTCGACGCGCCGGGCGATCAGCGAGGCGACATAGGCCTGCGGGGTTTCGATCGCCGGGCCGTGGCCGGGCAGGTAGAGCCGGTCGTCGCGGGAGAGCAGGCGCTCGAGGCTCGCGAGATAGGCGACCATGTCGCCGCGCGGCGGCGGAGGCACCACGCTGGTCGACCAGCCCATCACATGGTCGCCGGTGAAGAGGATGGCGCCCGAGGTCGCGAAGCAGATATGGTCGGGTGCATGGCCGGGCGTGTGGACCACCCCGAGCCCGCCGATCCTGTCGCCGTCCGCAGGCACCTCGTCGGGCGTGGCCTCGGGCGCCCGGGCCCAGACCGGCGCGCCGGTGGCGGTGCGCAGCGGGGCGAGATTGCCGATGTGATCGGCATGGGCGTGGGTGAGCAGGATGCGGGCGATCCGCCCGTCCGCGGCCCCAAGGATCGCGGCAAGATGCACAGGATCGTCGGGGCCCGGGTCGATCACCACGATGCCGCCGGCCTCTTCGACGAGATAGGTGTTGGTGCCGTGATACGTCATCGGCCCGGGATTGGCGGCGACGATGCGGCGGATGCCCTCGGCAACCGGCTGGGCCATGCCGCGCGGCGGCTCGGGTTCAACAAGATGGTTCATCCGCTCGCTCCGTCGGCACGCGGCCGGCCCGCGCGGGCGGCACTCTGGCATGGCGCACGGGGGGAGGGAAATAGCCCGATGCGCTGCCGGGCTCGCTCGGACATGGGCTACCGAATTGTTCCGTAACGGAGAAATTTCTTGTTGCAGGCCATCCGCGCGGAGAATGTCCGTCCGCCCGCATGTCTTGATCGGGCTGCGCTGGTGTCCTATCTGAGAAGCTGCGAGGCCACGTCCTCGTCCCCTTCGGGGCAAAGGTCCGGGACGGCCCGGCGGTTTTGTCCGAAGGAGTTCTCCCATGGCATGGGTCATGCTCGGAGTTGCCGGCCTGCTCGAGGTCGTCTGGGCGTTTTCGATGAAGCAGTCCGAGGGGTTCACCCGGCTCTGGCCGTCGGTGATCACGCTCGTGGCGATGGTCGCGAGCTTCGCTCTGCTCGCCGCGGCGATGCGCGCGCTGCCGCTCGGCACCGCCTACACGATCTGGACCGGGATCGGCGCGGTCGGGGCGTTCGTCCTGGGCATCCTGCTGCTCGGCGAGACCGTCAGCCTGATGCGGCTGGCGGCGGCCGGGATGATCGTCGGCGGCATCGTTCTGATGAAGCTGTCGAGCTCCTGACAAGAATGGCGGCCAGCGCGCCGAGCCGTTCCGGCGAAGGCGGCGCCAGCGAATGCTGCGACGTCAGGGTGCGGCCAGCCGGGCCTCGATGATCGCAGCCGCCGCCCCGGCCTCCGTGCGCAGAAGCTCCCGCAGGGCGTCTAGATCCGCCGCGCCGGTGCTGGCGAGCACGAGCTGCACCAGCCCCTCGCCGCCCTGCGCCGGGTCGATCGTGCCGTCGGAGGCGAGCCGCTCGATCTGCTGGAGCGTCGCGAGGCGGCCGAGCGCCGCGGAGAGCCGCGCCCCCTCCTCGCGCCCGATCCAGCCCGTCCGCGCCAATCGGTCGAGCATCTGACGCGGACGGCGGCGAGTCGCGAGGTTGCAGACGAGTGCTCCCGTCTGGGCGAGCAGCTCGATGTCCATCATCCGGCCCGGCCCGAGCTTGGTTTCCCAAGGATGGGCGGCGGCCGCGCCCTGCGCCTCCGCGAGCCGCCGGCGCATGTCGCGCGCATCGGCAAGCACCTTTGCCGCGTCATGGGGCCGGGTCAGCACCTCGGCTATGGCGTCGTGGACACCAGCGGCCAGCGCAGGGGGCCCGGCGACGACACGCGCGCGGGTGAGCGCGAGATGTTCCCAGGTCCAGGCCTCCTCGGCCTGATAGCGCCGGAAGCCGGCGAGGCTCACCGCCACCGGTCCGGAACGGCCCGAAGGGCGCAGGCGCATGTCGACCTTGTAGAGGATGCCTTCGGCCATCGGCGCGCTCAGGCCCGCGATCAGCGCCTGGGTAAGGCGGGCATAATAGACCGAGACCGGCAGCGGCCGGCGGCCCTCCGAGGCCTCGGCGTCACCGGCGTCATAGATGACGATCAGGTCGAGATCCGAGGTCGCCGTCATCTCGCGGCTGCCGAGCTTGCCCATGGCGACGACCGCGGCCCCCACGCCGGGCGGCGGGCCGTGGCGGGCGGCGAAATCGGCGGTGACATGCGGCAGAATCGCGGCGATCACCGCCTCGGCGACGGCCGAATAGGCCGCCCCCGCCTCGTCGGCGTCGGCGATGCCGCGCAGGAGATGCACGCCGATGCGGAAATGCCGCTCCTTGGTCCAGCCGCGGGCGAGATCGAGGGCGGCCTGGTAGTCGGGAGCGGTCGCGAGCACGGCCGCGAGTTCGGCGCGAAGCTCGTCGGCGCCGCGCAGCGGGCGGTAGAAGTCGGGGCTGATCACCGCGTCGAAGACCCGGGCGTTGCGCCCCAGATGACGGGCAAGCTCCGGTGTCGTTGCGCAGATGTCGACGAGCAGGTCGAGAAGCTGGGGGTTCGCCTCCAGAAGCGAGAAGATCTGCACGCCCGCCGGCAGGCCGGCGAGGAACCGGTCGAGCGAGCGCAGTGCGCCGTCGGGGTCGGGGGCTCGGGCCATGCGGCGGATGAGCTCGGGCTCGAGCCGGCGGAAGATGCCCCGCGCACGCTCGCTGCGGAAGGCCGGAAGGCGCTGCCAGGCGCCGATCAGCGCCTCGGCCGCCTCAGGGTCGGCGAAGACCTCACCCGGTGCGGGCGCGTCGCAGGGCGTGCTCTCCTGCGCAAAGAACGGCTCGGTCAACCGGTCCACGGTCTCCAGCCGAGCACGCAGGTCGCTCTGAAAGCGCTCGGGATCGGTCTCGCCGCAGAAGGCCGCGAGACGGCCGAGGCCTTCTGCCGTAGCCGGCACGGCGTGGGTCTGGGCGTCCTCGAGCATCTGGATCCGGTGTTCGAGAGTACGGTGGGCGACGTAGGCTCCGGTGAGCGCACGTGCCGTGTCGGGCTCGACCCAGCCCTTGGCGGCGAGGGCGGCGAGGGCGGGAAGGGTTTCGCGCTGGCGCAGGTCCGGGTCACGTCCGCCGATGATGAGCTGACGCGTCTGGGTGAAGAACTCGATCTCGCGGATGCCGCCCTGGCCGAGCTTGAGGTCGTGACCGGGTACGGAGAGCGGGCCGGCGAGGCCCTTGTGGCTGCGGATCCTGAGCCGCATGTCGTGCGCGTCCTGGATCGCTGCATAATCGAGATGCCGGCGCCAGACGAAGGGGCGCAGCCGCTCGAGGAAGGCCGCACCCGCCGCGACCGCGCCGGCGCAGGGGCGGGCCTTGATGTAGGCTGCGCGCTCCCAGGTGCGGCCCACGCTCTCGTAGTAGTGCTCGGCCGGCTCCGTGGCGATGCAGACCGGCGTCACAGACGGATCGGGGCGCAGGCGCAGGTCGGTGCGGAAGACATAGCCCTCGCCGGTGACCTCGGAGAGGAGCTTAACCATGCGCTGCGTGATGCGGATGAAGCCCTGGCGCAGCTCGGCGTAATCCGAGGGCGCGTGCCGGGTCTCGTCGAAGAGCACGATCAGGTCGATGTCGGACGAGTAGTTGAGCTCGCGCGCGCCCATCTTGCCCATGGCGAGCACGAACATGCCGGCGGCTTCGGGGATATCCTCGGCCGTCACGCCCGGAAGCTTGCCGCGTGCGATCTCGGCGGCGACGAGGGCGGTGAGCGCAAGCTGCACCGCACGATCCGCGAGATCGGTGAGCGCACCGGTGACAGCGCCGAGATCCCAGGCCCCGCCGAGGTCGGCGAGCGCGATCAGGAGCGCGGCCCGCCGCTTGCCGCGCCGGAGCGCCGGGCCGAGCGCAGTGAGGTCGGGTGCCGCCATGTCGGCGAGGAGGGCCGTGAGGCTTTCCTCGGGAGGTGCCGCGAGGGCCGCCCGCAACCAGTCCGCCTCGCGACGCATCAGGCCCGCGAGATAGCCCGAGCAGCCGGCGGTGCCACCGAGCAGCGCACGGACCTCGGGCGGCTGGTCGGCGAAGAGCGCCTCGGCGTCGGCCGCATGATCGGGATCCCAGGCATGCGGGGCGCGGGTGATGCGTGCGGCGAGAGTGGCCGCGCGGGGAATTGGGGAGGCAGGTGTCATCCGGCGGGCTGCTCCATGCTGCGGGCGCGACGATAGTCGCGGCTGCGGCAGGTGCAAGCGGCAGGGTGTGGAGCGATGGCCCGCACGGGCGTCGCGTCAACGACGGCTTCGTTCCTCCTGCTGCGCGTCAGATCGTCAGGCGATCGCGACCCCGCACCGTGGCAGCATTTGCTCCGTGGGGAAGCCGGTGCTAGACAGGCGGCGCGCGGCCGGGTCCGGTCGTGTGATCCCCCTCGAGAGGACTGCCGCCCATGCTCGCCCAGCTGGGACTCACCGTCATGTCGCTCCTGATCGGCGCTGCGGGCGGGGCGGTCTTTGCCGTGATCGGCATTCCCCTTCCCTGGACGCTTGGCGCCATCGCGGCCTCGGCCATCGCCGCCGTCTTCGGGAACCGCTGGCCGATGCCGCCAGTCATGCGCCATGTCGCGCGGCCGGTGGTGGGTGTGCTCGCGGGCTCGGCCTTCACCCCGGCGATCATCGGCGCGATGCTTGGCTGGTGGCCCTCGCTCCCGACCGTGGCGGTCTATTCCCTGGCGATCAGCGCGGTGGGATATCTCGTCTTCACGCGCCGGCTGCGCTTCGATCCCGTGACCGCCTATTTCGCGGCTACACCGGGGGGGCTCGGCGAATTCACCCTTCTCGGCGGGATGCTCGGGGGCCGCACTCATACCCTCGTCCTCATCCACGCGATCCGGGTGCTGACCATCGTCTTCGGCATTCCCGTCATCCTCCAGCTCGCGCAGACCCCGATCCCTTCCGCCAACGCTCTCGGAGGCGCCGATGCCGGGCTTGCGGTCCGCGACTGGGTGATCCTGATCGGCTGCGGGGTCGCCGGGTATCTCCTCGGGCGGATCCGCGGCTTTCCCGGCGGAACCATCGTGGCCTCCATGCTCGTGAGTGCCGTCCTGCACGCGGCCGGCGCGACGAGCGCGGTGCCGCCCGGCTGGCTGGTGGCCATCGTCCAGGTGCTGATCGGCAGCATCGCCGGTGCACGGTTCGCCGGCATCACCTGGGCCGACGCACGCCGTGACGTGGCCGTGGCGCTCGGCTGGGCGGGAGCGCTTCTCGGGGTAACCGTGATGGTGGCCGCCATCACCACGCCGCTTCTCGGCATGCCCTTCACGACGCTTCTCCTCGCGCTCGCCCCGGGCGGGGTCTCGGAAATGATCATCCTGAGCTATGCGCTCCAGGCTGACGTGGCCTTCGTGGCCTTCTGCCAGGCGTTGCGGATCTTCCTCGTGCTCGCCTTCGCGCCGTTCTTCTTCAACCTGCTGGCCAGGCGTCGCTCGCGGGACTGAGCGCCGCCGCTTCCGTCCCGGGCCGGGGCGTGGCAGGATCGCCCGCAGCAAAAGCCATCGAGGAGATGCCGGACGATGACGCGGATCCTGGGAATAGCCGGAAGCCTCCGGCGTGCCTCGTTCAACGCGGGCCTGCTGCGGGCCGCCGCCCAGGCCGTGCCCGCGGGTACGGAGCTCGACATCGGCAGCATCGCCGAGGTGCCGCTCTACAATGCCGACGACGAGGCAGCGACCGGCATCCCGCCCGCCGTGCGCGACCTCAAGGACCGGCTCTCCTCCGCCGACGGGCTCCTGATCGTCACGCCCGAGTACAACAATGCCATCCCCGGCGTGCTGAAGAACGCCATCGACTGGCTGACCCGGCCAGCGAGCGACATCGGGCCGCTCTTCAGTGACCGCCCGGTCGCGGTGATCGGCGCCTCGCCCGGGGGATTCGGGACAATCCTCGCCCAGGACGCCTGGCTGCCGATCCTGCGCACGCTCGGGATGCGACCGTGGTTCGGAGGCCGTCTGATGGTCTCGCGCGCCGGCGGGCTCTTCGACGCCGAGGGCAACCTGACCGACGAGACAACCCGGGGGCGACTGGCTGACTATCTCGCAGGCTTTTCGGCCTTCGCCACCAAGGCACGCCAGTAATGGCCGGCCGCCCGGCTTGCCATGAAAACGAAAAGATATAACGCTGTTACTAGGTGATTCTGGCGCTTTCACCCGTTAAGGGCGGGCGGACCGGAGCACATCTCTCAGGGAGACTAGCATGAAAAGACTTCTTCTCGCGACCACCGCCGGCGCTCTGATCGCCGGTGCGGCCGGTGCGCAGGAACAGGTGAACGTCGGCATCATTCTCGGCTTCACCGGCCCGCTCGAGTCGATCACCCCCGGCATGGCAGGCGGCGCCGAGCTTGCCTTCAAGGAAGCCGCCGACTCCGGCCTGTTGCCGGGTGGCGCCACCTTCAACGTGGTACGCGGTGATTCGACCTGCATCGACGCCGCCGCCGCCACGGCGACGGCGACCCAGATCGTCACCTCCGACAACGTGGCCGCCATCGTCGGCGCCGACTGCTCGGGTGTGACCACCGCCATCGCCAACAACGTGGCGATCCCGAACGGCGTGGTGATGATCTCGCCCTCGGCGACCTCGCCGGCACTCACCGACATCGATGACGACGGCTACTTCTTCCGCACCTCGCCGTCCGACGCGCGCCAGGGCGAAGTGCTGGCCGAGCTGGTGCTCGAGCGCGGCATGGACACGGTGGCCATCACTTTCACGAATAACGACTATGGCAAGGGCCTCGCGGACGCCTTCGCCGCCGCCTTCGCCGAGCGCGGCGGCGCCGTCGCGATCAACGCCCCGCACGACGATGGCAAGGGCGACTATTCCGCCGAGGTCGCGGCCCTTCAGGCCTCGGGCGCGCAGCACCTGATGGTCTTCGGCTACGTC
>CAZESN010000132.1:0-7797 GCA_964514775.1 uncultured Rhodovulum sp. | reverse complement strand
ACGGGCTGATCAAGATCGAGATGCACTTCCTGCCCGACGTCTACGTCACCTGCGAGACCTGCGGCGGCAAGCGCTACAACCGCGAGACGCTGGAGGTCCTGTTCAAGGGCAAGAGCATCTCCGACGTGCTCGACATGACCGTCGAGGACGCGGAGGCCTTCTTCTCGGCGGTCCCGGCGATCCGCGAGAAGATGACGACGCTGATGCGGGTGGGCCTTGGCTACGTCAAGGTCGGCCAGCAGGCCACCACCCTCTCCGGCGGCGAGGCACAGCGGGTGAAGCTCTCGAAGGAGCTTTCGCGCCGCTCGACGGGCCGCACCCTCTACATCCTCGACGAGCCGACCACCGGGCTGCATTTCGAGGACACGAAGAAGCTCCTCGAGGTGCTGCACGAGCTGGTTGAGCAGGGCAACACGGTGGTGGTGATCGAGCACAACCTCGACGTCATCAAGACCGCCGACCACATCATCGACATCGGTCCCGAGGGCGGTGACGGCGGCGGCATGATCGTCGCGACCGGCACGCCCGAGGAAGTGGCCGAGGTAGCGGCCAGCCATACGGGGCGGTATCTCAAGGAGATCCTCTCCGCGCGCCGGGTGGCGGCGGAGTAGGACCGGGCACGCGAGGCGGTACGTCGCGCCGGCGCATGCCGGTTCCGGTTGATCGCTTTGGGAGAGATTGTCCCGAGGGAGTGTGCCCGGCACGGGGTGGGCACGCGTGCCCGGTTTTCAACGCATTGATATGAAATGGCTATTCCGGGCCGGTAAGCATTAGGAAAGCTCTGTTAATGCGCGCGCGTGCCCGGCTGGAGCCGATCCGATCAAACGGATCCGGTCTCAGTCCGCCGCCAGTCGCGAATAGGCGTCCGCGTGGCGGATGATGTCGTCCTCGCCGAGATAGGCCCCAGTCTGGACCTCGATCACATGCAGGTCGACCTTGCCCGGGTTCTCGAGCCGGTGCACGGCGCCAAGGGGCACATAGACGGACTCGTTCTCCGACACGAGCCGGACGCTCTCGCCGATCGTGACCCGCGCCGTGCCCGAGACCACGATCCAGTGCTCGGCCCGGTGCATGTGGCTCTGCAGGCTCAGCACGCCCCCGGGCCGCACCACGATCCGTTTCACCTGATGGCGGTGGCCTTCCGCCACGGTCTCGAACCAGCCCCAGGGCCGGTGGTCCCGGGCAAAGGCCGTCGCCTGCCGCCGGCCCTCGCCCTTCAGCCGCCCAACCGCTGCTCGCACCTCCTGCGCGCGCGCGCGCGGCGCGACGACCACCGCATCGGGCATGGCCACCACGACCATGTCCTCGAGCCCGATCCCGACGAGCTCGATCCCCGCATCGCCCTGCACGCGCAGAAGCGAATCCCGGCAGTCGAGCGCGGTCACGCCGGCGGAGGCCGCGACCCCCGCGCTGTCGCGGGCACTACCCCGCCAGATCGCATCCCAGTCGCCCAGATCCGACCACTCGCAGGCAAGCGGCACGACGCTCAGCCCCTCCGCCCGCTCCATCACCGCATAGTCGAGCGATATCGCACGCGCCTCCGACCAGGGCCCGGCCTCGAGCCGGAGGAACCCCAGATCCACGCGCATTCCCTCGACCGCGGCCTCCACCGGGACGAGCAGGTCCGGAGCATGGCGCCGGTAGGCCGCGACCAGATCCCGGGCCCGCGCGAGAAAGAGGCCGGCATTCCACAGATGCCGGCCCGATGCGGCCATTTCGGCGGCCGCATCGGCTTCGGGCTTCTCGACGAAGCGCCGCAGCGGCGCAGGACCGTCGCCGGGCGGCTCCGCCAGCTCGAGATATCCATAGCCGGTCTCGGCCCGGTCGGGCCGGATCCCGAAGGTGACGATCCCGTCGGCTTCCGCCACCGGCAGCCCGGCCCGGACGGCGTCGCGAAAGGCCTCGATGTCGGGGATGTGGTGGTCCGAGGGCGCGATCAGCACCATCCCCTCGGGATCGAGCGCCACGACCCTGAGTGCGGCCGCCAGCACCGCCGGCGCCGTGTCGCGGGGCTCGGGCTCGAGCAGGATCTCGGCGGGCTCCACCCCGATCGCATCGAGCTGCTCGGCCACGATGAAGCGGAACCCGGCGGCCGTGACCACCACCGGCGGCGCGAAACCCTCGCCCCTAAGGCGGCCGGCGCATTGCTGGAAGAGGCTGAGCGGGCCGGTCAGCTGCCCGAACTGTTTGGGAAAGCTCTCACGCGATAGCGGCCAGAGCCGGCTTCCGACGCCGCCGCACAGGATCACGGGATGAATGCGGGTGCCCATCCGCAGAGCCTTCGGCCGACATGCTTAACAACCCGTTACTCCGCCCCCGGCCCATGCTATGCTGGGGACAGGGCCGGAGGCGGCCCGCAGTCCGCGCCCTGACCGGGCATGGCGAATGCCTCCCTTGGGACTTCGGACCGGTTTCCTTTCCGGCGAAGGCTTCAGCAACGCGGACACTGAAGGACCGTCGCCGCCAGGAAAGGACGTCCCAGATGCGTACCCGCCACGATGCCAAGGCCATGGCGAAAGCCATGCGCACCGCCTTGGCCGAGACCGGCCTCACGATCACCCATGCCCGCGCGCTGGAGATCGTGGCCCGCCAGTTCGGCTATGATACCTGGAACATCCTCGCCGCCCGGATCGGCGACGGGGACGCGGCACCCGCCGCGATCGCCTTCGAGCAGGCTATCCCCATCGTCCGGATCTTCGACGTCGCCAAGGCGCACGAGTTCTATCTCGGCTTCCTCGGCTTTGCCGTCGATTGGGAGCACCGCTTCGGCCCGAACATGCCCCTCTACACCCAGGTGTCGCGGGCGGGACTCAGACTGCACCTCTCCGAGCATGCGGGCGACGCCACGCCGGGAAGCAACATGGTGGTCAACCTGCGCGGCCTGCGTGTATTTCAGGCCGAGCTCATCGCCAGGAACTACCGCTACATGCGCCCCGGCATCGAGGAGGCGGAATGGGGGCTGGAGATGACGGTCATCGATCCCTTCAACAACCGCATCCGCTTCATCGAGCGGCCCGAGGCCTCCTGAACCTCAGGCGAAGATCTCGCCCTGCTCCCCGGCGGGGGCCTCCTCGCCGGGCTCGTCGTCCTCGTCCTGCGCCGCGGACGGCATCGCCCCGGGATCGGGCCGGTTGTCGAGCAGGCCGGCGGCGCGCAACTCGGCGATGCCGGGCAGGTCGCGCTCGCTCTCCAGCCCGAAGTGGTCGAGGAAGGCGGGCGTCACGACGAATGTCATCGGCCGCCCCGGCGTCATCCGGCGGCGGCCCATCCGCACCCAGCCGAGCTCGATGAGAAGGTCGATCGTGCCGCCCGAGACGGTCACGCCCCGGATCTCCTCGATCTCGGCGCGGGTCACCGGCTGGTGATAGGCGATGATCGCCAGCGTCTCGATGGCGGCGCGGCTGAGCTTGCGCGTCTCGACCACCTCGCGGCTCATCAGGAAACCGAGATCGGCCGCGGTGCGGAACGCCCAGCCCTCGCCGACGCGCACCAGATGCACGCCCCGCCCGGCAAACCGCGCGCGTACATTCTCGAGCGCGCCCCCGACGTCGCAGCCCGCCGGCAGCCGCTCGGCGATGGCGCGTGCCGTCATCGGCTCGCGGCTGGCAAAGAGCACGGCCTCGACCATGCGCTCCTGCTCGGGCATCGGCGGGACGGCGAAGGCCGCGTCGACGTCGAACTCGCGGCTGGTGGTCTCGTTCATAATGCTTCCTCGACCTCGCACTGCCTCAGATAGATCGGCGTGAACACGCCCTCCTGGCGGATCTCGAGACGGCCCGCCTTCACCAGTTCCAGCGCCGCGGCAAAGCTCGCAGCCGTCGCCGAGCGCCGCTTGCCCGGCTCGCGCACCCAGTCGTCGGGCAGCCAGGCCGACAGGCTCACCCAGTCGATCGCGGTGCCGATCAGGCCGCGCATCCGCTCCAGCGCCGCTTCCATCGTGTAGATGGGTTCGCGCATCAGGTGCAGCGGCGTGAAATCGTCGCGGGTCTTGATCCGGGCATAGGCACGCAGCAGGTCGAGCATGTCGGCGGTGTGGATCACCCGCACGTCCCGGCTGACCGTCTCGACCGCGCCGCGGGCGAAGACGTCGCGCCCGAGCTGGTCGCGGGCCATCAGGTCGGCGGCCACCGTGCGCATCGCTTCGAGCCGCTGGAGCTGGAACGCCAGATGCGCGGCCAGATCCTCGCCCGATGGCTCGGCTTCGGTCGGATCAGGCGGCAGCAGCAGGCGCGACTTCAGATAGGCAAGCCACGCCGCCATCACCAGATAGTCGGCTGCAAGCTCGATGCGCAGCCGCTTTGCCGCCTCGACGAAGCCGAGATACTGCTCGGCGAGCTTCAGGATCGAGATCTTCAGGAGATCAACCTTCTGGCTGCGCGCCAGCGTCAGCAGCACGTCGAGCGGCCCTTCGAACCCGTCCACGTCGACGACCAGCGCCTCTGCGGCAAGGCGTTCGGCGGTGCTGCCCGCGTCAAAGAAATCGTCAGGCACCGGCGCGCTCCCTGAGCTCGATGAACTCGGCTTCGACCGCCCCCGCATCGGCCGCGACCGGCCCGCCGCGCGCCGCCAGCGCCCGCTCGGCGCGCATGGCCGCCCGGCCCGAGAGCTCCGGCACCGCGCCGGCCACCGCCGCCATTTCGGCCGCGTCGCCGTTGCAATGGAGCACGATGTCGCACCCGGCCTCCAGCGCCCGACCCGCGCGTCCGGCGAACGGGCCGGTCAGCGCATGCATCGAGAGATCGTCGGTCATCAGCAGCCCGTCGAACCCGATCTCGTCGCGGATCAGCCCGATCACCGCAGGCGACAGGGTGGCGGGAAGCTCGGGGTCGAGCGCGGGGTAGACCACATGCGCCGTCATCGCCATCGGCAGATCCGCGAGCGCCCGGAACGGCGCCATGTCGGCCTCGAGCGCTGCCTTCTCCGCCGTGACGGTGGGCAATGCGGCGTGGCTGTCGGCGGTGGCGCGGCCATGGCCGGGGATGTGCTTCATCACCGGCGCGACCCCGCCTGCGTGCAGTCCGTCCGCCACGGCTCGGCCGATCTCCGCCACCTCGGCGGGATCGGCACCGTAGCTGCGGTTGCCGATCACAGCATGGGTCTCGGGGTGCAGCACGTCGAGCACCGGCGCGCAGTTCACGTCGATCCCGACGCTGCAGAGCTCGCCCGCAATCAGCCGGTAGCGCAGGTACATCGCCCGCGCGCGCAGCGCCCGCGACGGCAGCCGCGCGCATTCCTCGAGCGCCGGCGCCCATTCACGCCAGTCCGGTGCGCGCAGCCGCGCCACCCGCCCGCCTTCCTGGTCGATCAGGACCGGTGCGTCGCGCCCCACCGTGTCGCGCAGCTCCGCCGTAAGACGGCGAAGCTGGCCGGGGCTTTCGATGTTGCGTCCGAAGACGATGAAGCCCCAGGGATCGGCGTCGCGCAGGAACCCGCGCTCATCGGCCCCGAGTGCGGGGCCCCGGCATCCGAAGATGACCGCGCGCGGCGCCATCTACTGGATCGTCACCGGGATGCAGTCGACGCTGCGCGCGCGCAGGGCCTCGCACATCACCCGCGTCTCCTCGGTGTTCGAGAAGCCCGCGACCCGGAGCCGGTAGAAGACCCGCGAGTTCGACGTCGCCCGCTCGATATGCAGGCTCTTCGAGCTCAGGAGATCGCCGTGCCGCGCCACCATCTGCGTCCAGGCCCGCCGCGTCAGTTCCTCGCTGTCATAGGCGCCGAGCTGGACCAGCCGCGACCCCGACGAGACCCGCGCGACCTCGCGCGGCGCTGCGGCCGGGGCAGGGCTCGCCGCGGCGACCTCGGTCGGCCGGGCGGGTGCGGCCGCGGCCGGCGCTGGGGCGGGAGCCTGCACGCGCACGCGCTCGAGATTGCCGGGCCGGCTGCGCGGCCGCTGGGATGGTGCGGCATCCGGCTCGGCGGCCGCGACCTCGGGCGTTTCCAGCGCCTCCGCAACCAGCGCGCCCAGATCCGGAGCGTCCTCGACCAGGACCGTCCCGGTGCCGTCATCGGCGCGCGGCATCTGCAGGTCCGCGGCCTCGTCCTCGGGGGATTCGGCGAAGGCCCGGGCCGCCGCGACGATCAGCGCGCCCTGCGGGGCATCCTCGTCGGCGAGCACCGGCGCGGGGGCAACGGGTGCCGGCGCTGCCGGCTGCGGACGGGCCTCGGGAGCGGGCGTGCCCGCCAGAACCGAATTGACCTCGAGCCCCTGATGCGCCGCACGCACCCCGCCCGGATCCTCGGGCTGGATGCGGGCCGGTCCCTCCATTGCCCGGATCACCGGAACCTCTGCGGCGTCCCGTGTGCCGAGCCGGTACGACCAGAGCCCCATCGCGCCGACGAGGCCGAGGAACACCGCCGCCCCGGCAATCCGGCGCAGGTTCGGAGAGATCAGCCGGTCACGACCACCGGCCGCAAGGGACGCGAAATCGTCGCTGTAAGCTTCGTGCATGGGGTTCTTGCCTGTTTTGACACACCATATCCTGTATGTGCCTCTGCTCCAACCCCGAAATGCGTTAAGGATGCTTAGGCATCTCTGGCTTCCGGGGACCTCGGGCGCAGGATACCACCATCGCGGAATATGACAACCGCCGTCGCGACTTGCGACGGCGGTTGCATATGGTTGGGTTCCGGTCTGGCAGGGCGGCAGGCAAGGCCGCGGCGGGTCAGCGCATCTCGTCCATCGGCGTCACCCCGAGGATGCCGAGCCCCGTCGCGATCACGACCTGCGTGGCGCGTACCAGCGCCAGCCGCGCCTGCGACAGGTCCGGCGCATCCTCGCGAATGAACCGCAGGGCGGGATCGAGCTTGCCCTGATGCTGGAGGGCATGAAAATCACTCGCCAGGTCATAGAGATAGAAGGCGATCCTGTGCGGCTCGTGATGGGTCGCGGCAATCTCCACCTGCCGCGGCCATTCCGCGAGCCGGCGCACGAGCGCAAGCTCCCCCGCCGCCCCCAGCAGCCCCGGATCCGCGCCCCCGAGATCGGCATCCCCGACCGCGATTCCCGCGCCCCGCGCCCGGCCCAGCACCGAATTCGCGCGGGCATGGGCGTACTGGACGTAGAAGACCGGGTTGTCCTTCGACTGCTCGAGCACCTTGTCGAAATCGAAGTCGAGCGGCGCGTCGTTCTTGCGGGTCAGCATCACGAACCGCGTCACGTCGCGGCCCACCTGCTCGACCACGTCGCGCAGCGTGACGAAGGTGCCCGCCCGCTTCGACATCTTGACCGGCTCGCCGCCGCGGGTCAGCCGCACCAGCTGGCAGAGCTTCACGTCGAGCGGCACCCGGTTCTCGGTCAGCGCCGCGACCACCGCCTTCAGCCGCTTCACATAGCCGCCATGATCGGCACCGAGCACGTCGATCAGTTCATCGAACCCGCGCTCGACCTTGTCGAAATGATAAGCGATATCAGGCGCGAAGTAGGTCCAGCTCCCATCGGACTTCAGCACCGGCCGGTCCACGTCGTCGCCATAGGCGGTCGAGCGGAACAGCGTCTGCTCGCGCGGCTCCCAGTCCTCGGGCGTCTTCCCCTTCGGCGGTTCGAGCACGCCCTCGTAGATCAGCCCGCGCGCCTTCAGCGCCTCGATCGCCGCCTCGATCCGTCCGGTGCCGTAGAGCGACTTCTCCGAGAAGAACACGTCCATCACCACGCCGAGCATGGCGAGGTCGGCGCGGATCATCTCCATCATCGCGGCCGTCGCGAATTCCCGGACGTCGACCAGCCACTCGGCCTCGGGCCGGTCGATCAGGCTCTCGCCATAGCGCGCCTTCAGCGCCTCGCCCACCTCGATCAGG
>CAZESN010000131.1:0-7797 GCA_964514775.1 uncultured Rhodovulum sp. | reverse complement strand
TGCGCATGGGGGTGCGGTGCATCTCTTCGAGCGGGACTGCTCGCTGCAGCGGCGCCACCAGAAGGTGATCGAGGAGGCCCCTGCCCCGGGCATGACCGCTGAGATGCGCGCCGCCATGGGCGATGCGGCCGTCCAGGCGGCGAAGGCGATCGGCTATGTCGGCGCGGGCACGGTCGAGTTCATCGTCGACGGCTCGACGGGTCTGCGGCCCGACGGCTTCTGGTTCATGGAGATGAACACCCGCCTTCAGGTCGAGCACCCGGTCACCGAGGCCATCACCGGCGAGGATCTGGTCGAATGGCAGCTTCGCGTGGCCGCCGGGGAGCCCCTGCCGAAACGGCAGGAGGAACTCGCGATCCGGGGGCACGCCTTCGAGGCGCGGCTCTATGCCGAAGACCCGGCGCGCGGGTTCCTGCCGGCGATCGGGACGTTGACGCATCTTGCCTTCCCCCCCGGCCTGCGGGTGGATTCGGGCGTGCGGGCCGGGGACGCGATCAGCCCGTGGTATGATCCGATGATCGCCAAGGTCATCGCCTCCGGCCCCACCCGGGCCACAGCTCTGGCCGCGCTCGACCGCGGCCTGTCCGCCTCGCGTGTGGCCGGCTGCACGACGAACCTCGGGTTCCTCGCGCGGCTTGCCCGGCACCCGGGATTTGCGGCTGGAGAGGTCGACACCGGTCTGATCGAGCGCGAGGCCGCAGCGCTGACCACCCCTGCCCCACCGGATCCGGATATCCGCGCCGCGGCGGCACTGGCGGCGACCGGGCTCGTCTGGGCCGACGATCCGCTGACCGGCTTCACGCTCTGGCAGCCACTCGCGTGGCAGGTCGCGCTCGGCGAGGAAATCGTGCGCGTCGAGGTTCTGGGACCCGGGCGGTTCCGGGTCGAGGGCCGTCAACTGGATGTGCAGGCTGTGGCGGACGGCTTGGTCCTGCATCCGGCGGATGGATTGCCGCGGCGCCTCGGCCTTGCGACAGCGCCCGGCGCGATCACCGTCTTTGACGGGGCCGAGGCGCATGTCTTCGCCCTGCCCGATCCGTTGACGGCGGGGGCGGAGGCGCACCACGGCGGCGACGAGATCCGCGCGCCGATGCCGGGGCTCGTCCGCCATATCGCCGTGGAGGCGGGCGCCGCGGTCGCGAAGGGCGATGTGCTCGTGGTGCTCGAGGCGATGAAGATGGAGCATGCCCTGCCGGCGCCCCGAGACGGGATCGTGGCTGAGGTGCATGTCACCGCCGGCACGCAGGTCACCGACGGCACACTCCTGCTCGCACTGGAGCCCGAGGATGGCTGAGCGGATCACGGTCTACGAGGTCGGTCCGCGCGACGGCCTTCAGAACGAGGCGCGGATCATCCCGACCGCGGAGAAGATCGCGCTGATCGACATGCTTTCGCTCTGCGGCTTCAGCCACATCGAGGCCGCGAGCTTCGTGAGCCCCCGATGGGTCCCGCAGATGGGCGATGCTGCCGAGGTCATGGCCGGGATCACCCGCATGCCGGGCGTCACCTATGCGGCGCTTACCCCCAATCTCAAGGGTTTCGAGGCAGCGCGGGCGGCAGGCGTCGGCGAGGTTGCGATCTTCGCCGCCGCCTCCGAGACCTTCAGCCAGCGCAATATCAACGCCACTATCGCGGAGAGCCTTGCCCGGTTCGCGCCCGTGGCCCGGGCGGCCAAGGCCGCCGGTATCTCGCTGCGCGGGTACGTGTCCTGCGTCACCGACTGCCCCTTCGAGGGAGAGATCGCCCCGGAGGCGGTGGCAAGGGTGGCCGGTGATCTGCTCGCGCTGGGATGCCGGGAGATCAGTCTCGGCGAAACCCTGGGCCGTGGTGCCCCGGAGCGTGTCGCCGCCATGCTCGACGCCGTGCTGGCGGCAGTTCCCACCGGACGGATTGCCGGGCACTTTCACGACACGGGCGGGCGGGCGCTGGCCAATGTCGAAGTCGCGCTCGGGCGCGGGGTCCGCGTGTTCGATGCGGCCTGCGGCGGACTCGGCGGATGTCCCTATGCACCGGGCGCGCCGGGCAATGTCGCGACCGAGGCGCTCGTCGACCGTCTCGAGGCGCTCGGATTTGCCACCGGCATCGACCGCGCGCGACTCGCCGAGGCCGCGGATTTCGCGCAGAGATTGCGCAACGCTCCGTTGCCCGCCTTTTCAACTACCGTGAGTTGAGTTATGCTGTTCACAAGGATCGCATTCGCTTCGGGGAGGACGCAGGATGGACCATCGGGCCCTCATCGTTCTGGCGACGGATGCGCGCATCAACGAACGGCTGATCGCACGCGGCATGGATCCGATGGGTGGACCGGTGCTCGGCGCCGTCCTGCGCGAGGCCACGGGCGAGTCCCTCCCGCCGCGCGAGGCGCTGCGGCTCTGGGATGCCGAGCGCATCGCCGGAGACCCGCGGGTAGCGGAAGTTCTGCGCCGGCATTCCAGCGCCGCCTGAACCGCGCGGGGGTGGTCATGCCCCTCCATGCCGTCGCCAGAGTTGTCAGATGAGCGAGCAGGTCCTCTGCAGCATGGACGCGCGCGGTGTCGCGCGGGTCACCCTGAACCGGGCGGAGAAGCACAATGCCCTCTCGGGAGATACCTGCGACGTCCTGACGGCGCTTGCCGGCAGGCTCGACGCAGATCCGGCCGTCCGCGCGGTGGTGCTGACCGGTGCCGGGTCGAGCTTCTGCGCCGGGGGCGATCTTGGCTGGATGCGCGAACAGGTGGCGGGCAATGCCGAGGACCGGCGCCGCGAAGCGAGGCGGCTTGCCTTCATGCTCCAGGCATTGAACACGATCGGCAAGCCGCTCATCGGCCGGGTGAACGGTGCGGCCTATGGCGGCGGCGTGGGGCTTGTCTCGGTCTGCGACGTGGTGGTGGCCGCGGCGGGAGCGCGGTTCGGCCTGACCGAGACCCGGCTGGGGCTGATCCCCGCCACGATCTCGCCCTATGTCATCGCGAGGATGGGCGAGGGCCCTGCGCGCAGCGTGTTCTTCTCGGGGCGGATCTTCGATGCCGAGGAGGCCCGGCATCTCAACCTCGTCCACCGGATCGTCGAGCCGGATGCCCTCGACAGCGCGATCGAGGCGGAGATCGCACCCTATCTCACCACCGCGCCCGCGGCGGTCGCGGCCGCAAAGCGACTCGCGCGCAGGCTCGGGCCGCGTATCGACGCGGCGCTGATCGAGGAGACCATCGACGCGCTGGTCGCCACCTGGGAAACGCCGGAAGCGGCCGCAGGGATCGCGGCCTTCCTCGAGAAACGGCCGGCGCCCTGGGTACCGGACTGACGGGAGCGTTTCCTGATCGCTCGGGCATCCGTGCCACTGCCAGGCGGAGAGCCTGACTTACAGGTCAACGCCCTCAGTACCAGATAGATAATCCCCGGCTTACGCGTGGGCACACCCATGCACCCCGCCCCGATCACGCAAAGCCACGCTCAGTGGGTGGTCGGTGCCGCCCGCCCCGGCAGGGCATGCGCCATCAGCACCTCGAGCGGCACGAGGCGCAGCGTGGAGATGTGGGTGCTCGCCAGGATGACCTTCGGCGCCCTGCCGGCCGCCAGCGCCTCCTTCCAGCGCTCGGCACACAGGCACCAGCGATCGCCGGGCCTGAGCCCGGGGAAGCCGTATTCGAGGCGCGGCGTGCCGAGGTCGTTGCCCCGGTCGCGGCTGAAGGCCAGGAACTCTGCCGTCACCCGCACGCAGACCGTGTGCCGGCCGCGATCCGAGGGGCCGGTGTTGCAGCAGCCGTCCCGGAAGAATCCGGTCATCGGATCGAAGGAACAGGGCTTCAGCCGCTCGCCGAGCACGTTCAGGCTTTCGTCGCGATCCTCGTCCATTCCTCGTCTCCGTCATCTGCGCCGTCCTCCAATTCTGGGGGCCTGACAGCAGGGTGTCCAGCCGCCGGGACCCGATTCCGGCTTGTGCTCGGAGGGCGTGCCGGGCAGCATGCCGCCCCGTAGTCCGCCGCCGAGTATCGATGACCCTCCGACCCGCCAGTGCCCGTCCCGAGACCCGGATGCCGCTCGGCTTCACCCTGCTTGCGGCCTTCGTCGCCGGCGTCGAGCTTCTGCTGACGCTCGCCGATTATGGCCTTCTCGGCGATCCGACGCTGCGCGCGCGCGTCTACAAGTCCGGCGCCTTCTGGGTCAGCCTGCTGCACGGCGCCCAGCCGGTCTTCCCGCTCCAGCCGGTGACGATGTTCGTCAGTCACGCGCTGCTGCACGGCGGGATGCTGCACATGCTGATGAACATGACGATCCTGCTCGCGCTGGGGCGCTTCACCACCGAGCGGTATGGTGGCGGCATCGTCCTGCCTGCCTTCCTGATCGGCGCGGTGGCCGGCGGGGCGGCGTTCGGCCTGCTGGCGCGGGGCGCCTATCCGATGGTGGGCGCGTCGGGCGCGGTCTTCACCTTCCTCGGGATCTGGACCGTCTGGGACTGGTGCCGGCACCGGGCGGCCGGGGTCTCGGTGGCGCCGGTCTGGAAGCGCATCGCGGTGCTCGCCGGACTCAATGTGCTCCTCTATGTCGGGCTCGGCGGGCTCGTCGCCTGGGAGGCGCATCTCGGCGGCTTCCTTGCCGGGCTCGCGATCGGCTGGCTGCTCGAAAGCCGGCGGGCGGCGACGGCGCGCGAGACCCGCGCGGAGGTCCGGCGCCAGCGCCAGGAAAGCCCGGGCGACTGATACGGCCGCCGCCTGACCGGTTCGGATGAAAATCAGCCCCGGGAAGTGTGCCCGGCACGGGGTGGGCACGCGTGCCCATTTTTCAACGCATTGACATAAAAGGGCTATTTTGAGCCACTAACCATTAGGAAAGCTCTGTTAACGTGCCCAGGCCCCCCGGACGGGCCGGGTCCGATCGAACGAAGACCCAATGGGTCAGGCCGCGAACCAGAAGTTCGTGAGGTGGAAGAAGATCGGTGCGGCAAAGGCGAGGCTGTCCATCCGGTCGAGCATCCCGCCATGTCCCTCGATCATCATGCCCCAGTCCTTGGCGCCGAGCGAGCGCTTGACCGCCGAGAGCACCAGCCCGCCCGCGAAACCCGCGATGACGACGGCGAACGCCATGCCGAGCGCCTGCAGGGGCGTGAACGGCGTCAGCCACCAGAGAAGACCGCCGAGCAAGGTCGCACTGGCCCCGCCACCAAGGAGCCCCTCCCATGTCTTGCTGGGACTGACACGCGGTGCGACCGGGCGGCGGCCCAAGCGCTTGCCGAAGACATACTGCAGCACGTCGCTTCCCTGCACGACGATCAGCAGGAAGGCGAGCAGGCCGAAGTTGCCGGCAGGCGCCCCGGGGATGTCGAGGAGCAGCACCGCGGGGACGTGGCTGAGGCAGTAGACCGCGAGCATGAGCGCCCACTGCACCTTGGAGATACGCGGCAGGAAGTCGCGGGTCTCGCCCGAGAAGACCGCGATCACCGGCAGGAGCAGGTAGCCGTAGATCGGGATCAGGACGGTGAAAAGGCCGAGCCAGCCGTCCCAGAGCAGGACGTATTGCAGCGGCAGGAAGATGTAGAAGGCCGCCGCCAGCGCGTAGTGGTCGGCGACCGGGGTGGGTGTGAGCGAGGTGAACTCGCGCAGGCACCAGAAGGAGACGAGGGCAAAGAGCAGGATCGTCGCGAAGGGACCGAGCAGGAAGACGACCGCGAGCACGCCGACGATCGCCCACCAGCTCGCGATCCGCTCGGTGAGGTTCGCCAGCATCGCGGCGCGCTCGGGCGTGCCGGCGTCGGCGCGGGTCTCCAGCCGGCGGGCAATCAGGGTAGCGATGGCCAGCGCCGCGAAGACACTGGCAAAGAGGAGCACGAGCGGGCGGGCCAGGAGATCAGCCATCGGCAAGCTCGGGATGGAGGCTGAGGCCGAGCGCGGTCACGGCGGCGCGGGCACGGGCGAGGAAGGCGGTCTTGTCCTCTCCCTCCCCGACCCGCAGTGGCGCGCCGAAAAGGGCCGACGTGCTGACCGGGACCGGCAGATAGACGCCCTTGGGGAGCGCACGGTGGAGGTTGTCGAGATAGACCGGCACCAGCTCGACCTCGGGGAACTCGCGGGCGAGATGGTAGAGGCCCGACTTGAACGGGCCGGGCAGCGGCGCGATCGTGCGGGTCCCCTCGGGGAAGACGATGAGCGACGCGCCCTCGCGCAGGGCGACCGCGAGCGGGACCAGGGCCTCGGCCCCTGCCCCGCGGTCGATCAGCACTGCGCCGAGCACCTCGCCGGCCAGATACCGGTGGAGGCGGTCCCGGCCCCAGTAGTCGGCCGCGGCGACCGGACGGGTACCGGCGCGCAGATCGGGCGGCAGCGCCGCCCAGAGCACCAGCGTGTCGAGATGGCTCGCATGATTGGCGAAATAGATCCGCTGCGCGCGCGAGGGCGCCGTTCCGACCCAGCGGCCGCGGCCACCGACCAGGAAGCGTGTCGCCCCGATCAGCAGCGCGGCAAGGCTCATGTCCGGAGGATCCGCGCGATCCGCCGCAGCCGGCCCCAGATGGTCACGAGCGTCCCGAAGAGGACCGCCCAGAGGATCAGTCCGGCAACCTGGGGCGGCAGTTCGAGCAGCGTCTCGACGAGACCGACGAGACAGCCGGCGCTCAGTGCCGCCATCCGGTGCTGTTTCGCCATGGGGCCGATGAAGCTCTGGGCCTGGCCGAGCGCGCCGCCGAGGTGGCGGACATAGGCGCAGGCGACGGCTGCGAGGGCCGCCCAGACCCCCAGAACGGGCCAGCCGACGGCGCATCCGTAGGCGGCGATGATCGCGGTATCCTCGATCCGGTCGGGCACCTCGTTGTAGAGCGGCCCGAGCGCATCGCCGCGGCCGCCCTCCACCGCGACGATCCCGTCGAGCAGGTTTGCCAGCAGCCTGAGCTGGATGAAGACGAGGCCGACGACCCAGCCGGGCAACCAGCCGCTCCCCGCCTTCCAGAGGGCAACTGCCGCGATCAGCGCGAAGAAGATCCCCGCGACCGATATCTGGTTGGGGGTGATCCCGATACGGGCCAGTGCCGCCGCGAGATGGTGGACGACCGTGAGCTGGCGAGAGGCCAGCGGCCGGCGGTTCAGATGCGGATCACCGGCCATGGGCACTTGCACGGTAGGAGCGTTGCACGTTGCAAGTCATATCAACACACTGCTTTTACCAGGTACTATACACAGACCCTCAGATTGCGCGTTCGCAAACGGAGAACGCCCCGCCATCGCTGGCAGGGCGCTCCCGAGGCTAGCAGGCGCATGGCGCGCCCGTCAATCTTGGTGCCGGCCCGCGCTTAATGCGCCGGCGTCACCGGGGTCTCGCTGACCGGGGGCGCCGCCTTGGCCGCGCGCGCGGCCTCGGCAAGCTCGTCCCACTCGATCGGCTCCGGCATCCGGGTCAGGGCCACCTTGAGCACATCCGTCACGTTGGAGACCGGGATCAGCTCGAGCCCGTTCTTCACGTTGTCGGGGATGTCGCGGAGATCCTTGACGTTCTCGGAGGGGATCAGCACCGTGGTGATGCCGCCCCTGAGCGCCGCCAGAAGCTTCTCCTTGAGCCCGCCGATCGCCAGCACGTTGCCGCGCAGCGTGACCTCGCCGGTCATCGCCACGTCGCGCCGCACCGGGATGCCGGTCAGAACCGAGACGATCGAGGTCACCATCGCGATGCCCGCCGACGGCCCATCCTTGGGGGTCGCCCCCTCGGGCACGTGGACGTGGATGTCGAGCGTCTCGAACACCGGCGGCCTGAGGCCCAGATCCGGCGCCTTGGAGCGCACATAGCTCGACGCCGCGTCGATCGACTCCTTCATCACGTCGCCGAGCTTGCCGGTGG
>CAZESN010000130.1:0-7808 GCA_964514775.1 uncultured Rhodovulum sp. | reverse complement strand
TCGACTTGAACTTGTCGAGGTCGATCATCATCACCGCGAACACCCCGCCGGTCTCATGCGCCCGGTCCATCACCCGGTTCATGTGCTGGCTCGCGTAGCGGCGGTTGTAGATCCCCGTCAGCGGATCGATCACCGCGAGCTTCAGCCCGTTGCGCACATTCGTCCGCAGCCGGTCCGAATAGCGCTTGCGCCGCAGCTGCGACCTGATCCGCGCGATGAGCTCGCTGACGTCGAAAGGCGCCTCGATGTAGTCCGAAGCCCCGAGGTCCAGCCCCTTGGCCGCCGTCTGCACGTCGCCGTTCTCCACCACCAGGATCACCGCCGACTGCCGCGTCTCCGGCCGCGAGCGCAGCGCCGACACCAGCCGCAGCCCGTCGCCGCCCTCGGTCAGGTGCTGGTGGACCACGAAACAGTCGGGCAGCTCCATGCGCGCCAGATTGGTCGCCTCGCGCTCGGAATGGGTGACGATGGTGGTCACCCCCAGCCGCTCCTCGAGCTGGCGCCCCCATTCGGCGCCCTGCTCGTAGGTCGGCGGCGCCAGCAGGATCGGCCCGCCGAGCTCGAGGTCGATGTCCTGCTCGGACACATAGTCGGTCAGCCCCAGCTCCCGCGACGTCAGGTCGCGAAGCCGGAGCTCGTCGAACATCATCTTCATGCGCATCAGGTTGCGCACCCGGGCAAAAAGCGCGAGGTCGTTGAAGGGCTTCGACAGGAAGTCGTCCGCACCGGCCTCCAGCCCCCGGATCCGCTCCTCGGGCGTGTCGAGCGCCGTGACCATGATCACCGGAATATGCGAGGTCTCGGGCGATCCCTTGAGGATCTCGCAGACCTCGAACCCGTCCATGTCGGGCATCAGCACGTCGAGCATGATCATGTCGGGCTGCTCGGAGCGCGCCATCGCCAAGGCCTGGTGCCCGTTCTCGGCGACGACCACGTCGAAATAGGCCGACGAGAGCTTCGCGCGGAGCAGGAGTCGGTTGGTTGCCACGTCGTCCACAACCAGAACCCGACCTGACATGCCTGCCCTCCTCCGGACGATCTTATTGAGTCTGTAAGACCTGACGGGACGATAGACGGGAATGTGTTAACGATTGGTTGCAAGCACGCGCCGCCACAGGACATAGCATGAACACTGAACACGCAGCCGACCTCGCCCGGGATGCCCTGATCTGGCTTGCCGGCCATCCGGATGAGCTCGGCACCTTCCTCGCCGCGAGCGGCGCCGGGGCCGACACCATCGGCGCCCGCGCGGGCGATCCCGAGTTCCTCGGCTTCGTCCTCGATTTCCTGCTCGGCGCGGACGAGATGGTGCTCGGCTTCGCCGCGGAGACCGGGCACGCGCCCGACTCCATCCTGCGCGCGAGGGCTGCTCTTCCCGGGGGCGCCCTGCCCGACTGGACCTAGGCGAGCGCCGCCAGCGCCGCGCGCAGCGGCTCGGGGATCGGGACGGGGCGCCGGCTCTCGCGGTCGACGCAGACATGCACGAACCGGGCCGTGGCGGCCTCCTCCTCCGCGCCCGGGGCGAAGAGCCCGACGCCGTAGGTGATCGAGCTCCGCCCCAGCCGCTCGACCCGCAGCCCCGCCTCCACCGGCTCGGGAAAGCCGAGGCTCGCGTGGAACGAGCAGCCGGTCTCGACCACGAGACAGATCACCGGCCCCTCGGGCACGGCCAGCGCCCCGGTGCCGATCAGCCAGCCGTTCACGATCGTGTCGACATACTCGTAGTAGACGGCATTGTTCATGTGGGCGTAGACGTCGTTGTCCCGCCAGCGCGTGGGATAGGTGGCGAAATGGCGATAGGCGTCTCGGCGGTTCCGGGTCATGGTCCGGACCCTAAGCAGGTGAGGAAACGCGTGCAAGCAGAGCCAATACGGGGGCTCGTCTTCGACAAGGACGGCACCCTCTTCGATTTCCACGGCACGTGGTCGGCCTGGGGGGCTGCGCTGATCCGCCGGATCACCGGCGACGATCCCGCCCGGGCCGCCGCGCTGGCCGAGATGCTCGCCTACGACCTCGAGGGCACCTCCTTCCTGCCGGGCAGCCCCCTGATCGCGGGCACGGTCGATGTCCTGATCGACGCCGTCGCCGAGATCATGCCCGGCACCGACCTCCCGGAGCTGGAGGCGCTGGTGATGGCCGAGACCACGGCGATCCAGCCGGTCGAGGCCGTGCCGCTCGCGCCGCTTCTCGACCGGATGCGCGCCGACGGCCTGACGCTCGGCGTCGCGACCAACGACGGCGAGGCGCCGGCCCGCGCCCATCTCGCCCAGGTCGGCGTGATCGACCGGTTCGCCTTCATCGCCGGATACGACAGCGGCTACGGCGCCAAGCCCGACCCGGGCATGCTCGACGCCTTCTGCCGGGCGACCGGCCTCGCGGCCGCGTCCTGCGCGATGATCGGCGACACCACCCACGACCTCGAAAGCGGCCGCGCCGCCGGCATGGTCACGGTCGGCGTCCTCACCGGCCTCTCGACCCGGGCAGACCTCGCAGGCCATGCCGATGTGGTGCTCGAGAGCATCGCCGACCTGCCGGACTGGCTGGCGGCACGCCAGCCGTGCGTCAGGCCCATTCCCACGGGGTGGTGAAGCGGCCGAGCACGCCGGCCACGGCGGCATCGTCGCGCCCGCTCGGGCCGGGATGGAGCCTGACCACCAGCCCGCGCCGGCGGTCCTCGGCCACCTCGGCGACGCGCGCGTCCAGGCCCGCCGCCGTCAGCGCCGCGTCATAGACCCGCGCGGTCGCCATGCGCCGCAGGTCGGGCTTGAAGACCTTGCCGACCGCGGTCTTCGGCAGTTCCGCCATCACCTCGACATGCTTGGGCACGGCGGCCTGCTCCGGTATCCCGGCGCGGGCATGGGCGAGCAGATCCTCGGCGCTCGCCGAGGCGCCGGCCACGAGCTCGACATAGACCGCCGGCACCTCGCCCGAATGGGCGTCCGGCTGGCCGATCGCCCCGGCGACGGCGACGTCGGGATGGGTCATCAGCACCTGCTCGATCGAGCCCGGGTCGATGTTGTGCCCGCCCCGGATGATCAGGTCCTTGGCCCGTCCGGTGATCCAGATGTAGCCGTCGGCGTCCATCCGCCCCAGATCCCCGGTCCGCAGGTATCCGTCGGGGGTCAGCGTGCCGAGGTTCTTCTCGTCATCGGTGTAGACCGGCGCGGTGACGCCGGGGTTCTTCACGCAGATCTCGCCGATCTCGTCGGTGGCGCAGTCGCGCCGGACGGTGCCGTCGGCGGCGCAGTCGCGGATCCGCACGTCGGTATAGGCGAAGGGGATGCCGACGCTGCCGATCCGCCGCTCGCCGAAGGGCGGGTTGATCGCGACGAGGCAGGTCGCCTCGGTCATGCCGTAGCCCTCGAGCACCTTCACGCCGGTCGCCGCCTCGAAGCGCTGGAAGAGATCGACCGGCATCGCCGCCGAGCCGCTGATCGCGAGCCGGAGCGTCGAGACATCCGCGTCGATCGGCCGCTGCATCAGGGCCGCCGCCGCGGTCGGGACGGTGATGAGGAAGGTGACGCGGTGGCGCTCGATGAGCTTCCAGAAGCCGCGGATCACTCCGGTGCCGCGGTAGCCCTGGGGCGTGGGAAAGACGATCTGCGCGCCCGACATCAGGCAGGACATCAGCACCGGATAGGCGGCGAAGACGTGGAACATCGGCAGCGGGCACATCAGCACGTCCGCCTCGGTGAACATGTAGAAGGCGCCGCACCAGCCGTTGTAGAGGATGCCGCGCGCGTTGTGTCGGGCGATCTTCGGCAGGCCGGTGGTGCCGCCGGTATGGAAGCAGGCGCAGGTGCGGTCGCCGGGCGCCTCCTCGAAATCGAGCGCGTCGGCCCGATGCCGGCGCAAGGCGGCGTGATAGTCGAGGACCCGGGCGTGATGGCGCACGGTCACCTTCGGCCGGACGAAGGGGATCGCCCAGGAGAGCGGGAACGGCAGGTAGCGCGCGAGGTCGACCTGGAGCACCGTCGTCACCCCGGGCACCAGCGCCACCGCCTCGGCGACCTTCTGCGCGAGGTCGGTCTGCGGGAAGGGCGCGAGGGTGACGACGACCTTCGCGCCCGTGTCGCGCAGGATGCCGGCGATGTGCTCGGGAGTGAGCAGCGGGTTGACCGGATTGACCACCCCCGCCGTCGTCCCGGCGAGGAGCGCGACCGGGGCCTCGATGCCGTTCGGCAGGACATAGGCGACCGTGTCCTCGGGGCCGATGCCGAGGCTGCGGAAGAGATTGGCCGCGCGGGTGACCTCTGCCCTCAGCTCGGCCCAGTTGAGGGTGACCGCCTTGTCCTTCGGGCCCGCCTTGAGCTGGAAGGTGACGGCGGGGCGCTTCGGGAACCGCCCGGCGGTGGCGGTGAGCTGCTGGTAGAGCGAGCGGGCCTGCCAGCGCTCCTCGACCGGCGCATCGGCCTCTACGGCCAGCTTGTCCGCCAGTGTGGCGATCTTCACCATGGGGCCTCCCAGCCGCTCCCGGTCCGGTTGCACCGGCCTCTGGTCCGATCATGAAGGCAGAGGCCCCGAGGCACAAGCGCGGCCGTGACCGGAGCGCGCCGGTGACACAGTGTCACCGAAGGGCAAGGCATTGATTTCAAATGATATGTGGCGCGTCGTTAACCGGATCGAAACCCGCGGGCCGATTTCCGCCCATGCACCGCGGGAGAACACCGGACGTTGTATGCGCCCGGCCGCGCGTCCGCAGCGGCCGGCCCCGCCCCGTGACGGGCGCGGGACCGGACCTTCCCGAACCGGCGGCTATTTCTTGATGGCCGGGATCCGGAGCACCTGGCCGGGATAGATCTTGTCGGGGTGGCTCAGCATCGGGCGGTTCGCCTCGAAGATCTCCTGATAGAGCGCGCCGTTGCCGAGGTGCTTCTCGGAGATCTTCCAGAGCGTGTCGCCCTTGACCACCGTGTGCAGCACCGATTCCGGCTCGGCCGCCGCCGCCTCGATCGTGTCCTCGACCTTGGCCACGCCCGCGACATTGCCGACGGCGAGGATCACCTTCTCCTTCTCGGCCTGGCTCGCGGCGCGGCCCGAGACCTTGACGGTATCGCCCTCGACCGCGATCTCGAGCCCCTCGGCCGCGAGCCCGAGATCGTCGATCTCCTTCTTCAGCGCATCGACCTCGGGCAGGGTCTCGGCCGCCTCGGCCGAGCCGATGCCGAGCTTCTTGCCCGCGTCCTTGACGAAATCCCAGAGTCCCATGGCACATGCCCTCCGTTACAGATGCGGGCATCTGGCGCCAAGACACCGAGCCGCGCAAGCAGAAGATCGGCGGCGGGCGGCCTCCGGCTGATCGGATGGGGTTTCGCCTCCCGTGACCCGTGGGGTATGAGGCGCGTCGTCCTTTCCCCGCACGATTTGACCGTTGGCAAATCGTGACGCGCCTGCCTGGCCCTGGCAGGCGCGTTCCGCGCCCGCCAGGCAGGCGCGCCACGATCCCCGGTGTGCGTGAGCTCCATTGAGGGAGTGGACGGCCTCCGCGCTCACGCGCTCCAGCCGTGGACCGGGGCGAGGCAATGCCTCGCCTTTCCCGGTCCCGCAGAGGGGAACCTCACCCGATCTCGGCGTCGGGGATCCGGCTGGCCTGCGGCGCCGCGCGTGCGGGATCGGGGGCGCCGCCGTCGGTGAACTGGAGCCGCGCGAGGCGGGCGTAGAGCCCGTCCTCGGCAACCAGCGCGCCGTGGCTGCCCTCGGCGACGATGCGGCCGTCCTGGAAGACGATGATCCGGTCGGCGCGCTTCACGGTGGCCAGCCGGTGGGCGATGATGAGCGTGGTGCGCCCCTCGGCCAGCCGGTCGACCGCCTGCTGGACCGCCCGCTCGCTCTCGGCGTCGAGCGCGCTCGTCGCCTCGTCGAGCAGGAGCACCGGCGCGTCGCGCAGGATCGCGCGGGCGATGGCGAGCCGCTGGCGCTGGCCGCCCGAGAGCATCACCCCGCGCTCGCCGACATAGGTGTCATAGCCCTGCGGCAGCGCCGCGATGAACTCGTGCGCGGCCGCGGCCCGCGCCGCCGCCTCGACCTCGGCGTCGGTGGCGTCGGGCCGGCCGAAGCGGATATTCTCGCGTGCCGAGGCGGCGAAGACCACCGGCTCCTGCGGCACCAGCGCGATCCGGGCCCGCAGGTCGGCGCGCAGCACGTCGCGCAGGTCCACCCCGTCGAGCGTCACCCGCCCCGAGGCCGGGTCGAAGAAGCGCAGGAGGAGCTGGAAGATCGTCGACTTGCCCGCCCCCGAGGGGCCGACCAGCGCCACCGTCTCGCCGGCCCGCACCCGCAGGTCGAGGCTCTCGAGCGCCGCGGTGTCCGGGCGGGCGGGATAGCGGAAGGTCACGTCCTCGAAGGCGATCTCGCCCCTGAGCGGCGCGGGCAGCGCCAGCGGCGCGGCGGGATCGGTGACGCTGTCCTCGGTCTGGAGGATCTCGACCATGCGCTCGGCCGCCCCGGCCGCGCGCTGGAGCTCGCCCCAGATCTCGGAGAGCGAGGCGACCGCGCCCGCGACCATCACCGCATAGATGACGAACTGCACCAGCTCGCCCGGGCTCATCGTCCCGGCCCGGACGTCCCGCGCCCCGATCCAGAGCACGCCGACCACGGCGGTGAAGACGAGGAAGATCACGATCGCCGTCATCACCGCCCGGGTCCGAACCCGCCGGCGCGCGGCCCCATACGCCCGCTCGGTCAGGCTGCCGAAGCGCGCGCGGCCCAGGCCCTCGTGGGTGTTGGCCTGCACGGTCTGCGCGGCGAGCAGCATCTCGGAGGCGAGCGCCCCGCTTTCGGCGATGCGGTCCTGGCTCTCGCGGCTGAGGGCGCGGAGCCTGCGCCCGAGCATCAGGATCGGGGCGATCACGAAGGGCACGACCACGAGCACCATCGCCGTGAGCTTGGGGCTGGTGATGGTGAGCAGCGCCAGCCCGCCCGCGAGCGTCAGCATGTGCCGCAGTGCGATCGAGACCGAGGAGCCGATGACCGAGAGCACCAGCGTGGTGTCGGTGGTCAGCCGAGAGAGGACCTCGCCGGTCATGATCCGCTCGTAGAAGGCCGGGCTCATGCCGACGACCTTGTCGAAGATCGCCCGGCGGATGTCGGCGACCACCCGCTCGCCGAAGAGCGTGACCAGATAGAAGCGCAGGCCCGATCCGACGGCGAGCAGCGCCGCGATCCCGATCGCCGCCGCGAAGTAGAGGTCCATTTCCACCAGCGACTCGACGAAGAACCCGTCGATCACCCGGCGCACCGCCATCGGCAGGGCCAGCGCCAGCATGGCGGTGACGACGAGGGCGAGCATCGCCGCCGCCAGCAGCCGGCGATAGGGCGCGAGGAACGGCACCAGCGCACGCAGCGGCCGCAGCGTCGTCGCGCGCGCCCGCTCTCCCGTTCCCGCCGCGCGCGCCATCTGCCACCCCTCAGCCGTCCATGTTCGGCCGGTGGTCTAGCAAGCGCGCCCGCCCCCCTCAAGGCCGCGGACGCCGCTGGCACGGATTCGGAACTTGAATGTTATATCATAACATACATACTGCGCGGCCATGCATCCCTCAGCCAGCAGGACAGATCCCGTGCCAGACACCCGCCTTCCCGTCACCGTGCTCTCCGGCTTTCTCGGCGCCGGCAAGACCACGCTCCTCAACACCATCCTCAACAACCGCGAGAACCGCCGGGTGGCGGTCATCGTCAACGACATGTCCGAGGTGAACATCGACGCGGATCTCGTGCGCGCCGGCGGCGCCGAGCTCAGCCACACCGACGAGAAACTCGTCGAGATGACCAACGGCTGCATCTGCTGCACGCTGCGCGACGACCTGCTGGCC
>CAZESN010000129.1:0-7863 GCA_964514775.1 uncultured Rhodovulum sp. | reverse complement strand
GTGCAGGGCGTCAAGGCGACCAGGCCGGACGCCGAGGTCTTCCAGAACATGACCGGCACCACCGGCGCGGCCTGGAACGACCCCGTGCGTGGCGGGGAGCTGGCGAAGTCCCAGATCGACCGCGGTGCCGACGTGGTCTACCACGCGGCCGGTGGCACCGGGGTCGGCGTCCTCCAGGCCGCGGCCGACGCGGGCGCGCTCGGGATCGGGGTCGATTCGAACCAGAACCACCTCCATCCCGGCCAGGTTCTCACCTCGATGACCAAGCGCGTCGACAACGCCGTCTATGCGGCGATGAAGGACGTGCAGGAGGGCAACTGGTCGACCGGCGTCACGGTGATGGGGCTGGCCGAGGACGGCGTCGGCTATGCGGTCGACGAGTTCAACGAGGGGCTGATCACCGAGGAGATGGCCGCCGCAGCCGAGGCGGCCAGGGCCGCGATCATCGCCGGCGAGATCTCGGTGCACGACTACATGGCGGACGACAGCTGCCCGGTGTCGTGACCCGGGCATGGACGCGGCGGTGACATCGACCGGCGGCCGCCCCGACACGGGGACGGCGCCAGCCATCGAGCTTGTCGGCATCTCCAAGAGCTTCGGCACGGTCCAGGCCAACCGCGACATCGACCTCGCCGTGCGGCGCGGCACGATCCACGGCATCGTCGGCGAGAACGGCGCCGGCAAGTCCACACTGATGTCGATCCTCTACGGCTTCTACACCGCCGACAGCGGCGAGATCCGCATCAACGGACGTCCCACGCCAATCCCCGACAGCCAGGCGGCGATCCGGGCCGGCATCGGCATGGTCCACCAGCATTTCATGCTGGTCGAACCCTTCACGGTGCTGGAGAACATCATCCTCGGGGCCGAGGACGGCGCGCTGCTGCGGCCCTCGCTCGCCAAGGCACGCGGCGCGCTGAAGCGGCTGGCGGCGGAATACGAGCTCGAGGTCGATCCGGACGCGGTGGTCGGCGAGCTGTCGGTCGGCCTCCAGCAGCGGGTGGAGATCCTCAAGGCGCTCTACCGCGAATGCGACATCCTGATCCTCGACGAACCCACCGGGGTGCTGACGCCCGCAGAGGCCGATCATCTCTTCCGGATCCTCGGGCACCTGCGCGACCAGGGCAAGACGATCGTCCTCATCACCCACAAGCTGCGCGAGATCATGGCGGTCACCGACGACGTCTCCGTCATGCGGCGCGGCGAGATGGTACGCACCCTCAGGACCGGCGACACCAGCCCCGCCGAGATCGCCGAGCTGATGGTGGGCCGGCGCGTGCTCCTGCGGGTCGAGAAGGCGCCGGCCACGCCGGGTCCGGTCCTGCTCGAGGCACGCGGCCTGCGGGTGACCGATGCTAAGGGCGTCGAGCGCCTCAAGTCCGTGGATTTCCAGGTGCGCGCCGGCGAGATCCTCGGGGTCGCGGGGGTTGCCGGTAACGGCCAGTCGGAGCTTCTGGAGGTGCTCGCCGGCATCATCCCGGTCAGCGCCGGCGAGGTGCTCTACAAGGGCGCGGCGATCGACCTCTCGCGCACCACCAACGGTGATGACCGGCGCCGGGCCGGGCTCGCGCATGTGCCCGAGGACCGGCACCGGCGCGGGCTGGTGATGCCCTTTGCCGAGTGGGAGAATTCCTGGTTCGGCTATCACTACGAGCCGCGATTCAACGGCCCGCTCGCGACCTTCGACCGTGATGCCGTGCGCGACCACGCCAGACGGAGCATCGAGACCTTCGACATCCGCCCGCCGAGCTGCGACCTCAAGACAGCGAACTTCTCCGGCGGCAACCAGCAGAAGATCGTGCTCGCCCGCGAGATCGAGCGCGACCCGGACGTGCTGCTCGTGGGCCAGCCCACGCGGGGCGTCGACATCGGTGCCATCGAGTTCATCCACCGCCAGCTCGTCGCCCTGCGCGACCGCGGCAAGGCGATCATCCTCGTCTCGGTCGAGCTCGACGAGATCCAGGCGCTCAGCGACCGGATCATCGTCATATTCGACGGCCGCATCTCGGGCGAGCGGCTGGCCGGCGAAACCGACGAGCGAGAGCTCGGTCTGCTGATGGCCGGCATCGACCCCCGGCGCGGCGGGCAGGCGGCATGAGAACGGCCCTGCCCCGGTGGGTCGACCTCGGGCTGATCCCCGCGCTCAACCTCGCGCTCGCCTTCCTGGCGGCGGGGCTGGTGGTGCTCTTCATCGGCGAGAACCCGGTCTATGCGATGCGGATCCTGATCCAGGGCTCGCTCGGGTCGAGCTACGGCATCGGCTTCACGCTTTATTACGCGACGACCTTCGTATTCACCGGCCTCGCCGTCGCCATCGCCTTCCACGCCGGGCTCTTCAACATCGGCGGCGAGGGGCAGGCAGCCCTCGGCGGTGTCGGCGTGGCCCTCGTCTGCCTCGCGATCGAATGGCCGCACTGGGCGCTGGTCCTGCCCTTCGCGATCCTCGGGGCCGGGCTCGCGGGTGCCGCCTGGGCCTTCATTCCCGGCTACCTCCAGGCAAAGCGCGGCAGCCATGTCGTGATCACCACGATCATGTTCAACTTCATCGCCTCGGCGCTGGTCGTCTACCTGCTCGTCAACGTGATGAAGGCGCCCGGTATGTCTCCCGAGACCCGCAACTTCGCGCCCGGCACCTACCTTCCGTTCATGCATGAGATGCTGGCCTCGGTCGGCATCGCGATGTCGCGCACGCCGATGAACCTCACCGCGCTGCTGGCGCTCGTTGCGGCCTTCCTCACCTGGCTGCTGATCTGGCGCACGCGGCTCGGCTACGAGATGCGGGCCTTCGGCCATTCGGAGCCGGCGGCGGTCTATGCCGGCATCGACCCGGTGAAGATCACCGTCGTCGCCATGCTGCTCTCGGGGGCGATGGCGGGGGGCATGGCGCTCAACGTGGTGATGGGCTCCCAGCACCGGCTGGTGCTCGGGTTCGTCGAGGGTGCGGGCTTCGTCGGGATCGCCGTGGCGCTGATGGGCCGCTCTCATCCCGCGGGCGTCGTGCTCGCGGCGATCCTCTTCGGCATCCTCTACCAGGGTGGCGCCGAGCTCGCCTTCGAGATGCCGGCGATCAGCCGCGAGATGATCGTGGTGATCCAGGCGCTGGTGATCCTCTTTACCGGTGCGCTCGAAAACCTCGTCCGGGCGCCGGTGGAGCGGGTATTCCTCGCGGTCCGCCGCCCCGCGCGCCCGACCGGACCGGCGGAGTGAGGCGATGATGGACTACCTGCCCAATCTGCTGCTCGCCTGGGGGGTGCAGATGACCGGCATCCTGTCCCCGGGCCCGGGCGTCGCACTCATCCTCGGCGTCGCGACGGCGCAGGGCCGGGGGCCCGCGCTCCTGACCTCGCTCGGGATCGCCTGCGGATCGATCGTCCTTGCCGTGGCGACGGTCCTCGGGATCGCCGCGATCTTTGCGCAGATCAGCGAGGCCATGACGATCGTGCGCCTGCTCGGCGCCTGCTATCTCGCCTGGCTGGCCTGGGGCTCGTTCCGCAAGGCGCTCGCGCCCCCGGCCCTCGAGGCCGTGCCCCCGACCCGACGCTCGGCCCTGCGCCAGGGCCTCCGCGGGTTCGTGCTCCAGTTGAGCAATCCCAAGGCGATCTTCTTCTGGCTCGCGATCGCGGCCCTGGGGAGCCTTCAGGACGCGCCCGCCCATGTCCTCGCGGTCTTCGTCCTCGGCGCCTTCCTCAACTCGCTCGCCGGCCACGCAGGCTATGCGCTCCTTCTCTCGGCCGGGCCGGTGCGGCGTGCCTATCTCCATGCGCGCCGCTGGATCGAGGCCGCCCTCGGCACGTTCTTCGCCTTCGCGAGCTACCGGCTCGCCACGTCGGAGACCTGATCCTTGGACCTCGCCACCATTCTCCAGATCCTCGATTCGAGCCTGCGCCTCGCGACGCCGCTGCTGCTCGCCTGTCTTGCCGGGCTCTACTCCGAGCGGGCCGGGATCTTCGACATCGGGCTCGAAGGCAAGATGCTGGCGGCGGCCTTCACCGCCGGCGCCTTCGCCGCGGTGACGGGTTCGGCCTGGATCGGCCTCGCCGCCGGCATCTGCGCCTCGGTGGCGCTCGCGCTGCTCCACGGGCTCGCCTCGATCACCCTCAAGGGCAACCAGCTCATCTCCGGCGTGGCGATCAACTTCCTCGCCTCGGGGATGACGGCCCTGATCGGCCAGAACTGGTTCCGCATGGGCGGCCAGACCCCTCAGCTCTCGGGCGCGAGCCGGTTCCGCGAGATCACCCTGCCGCTCGCGGACACGATCGGGCGCCTGCCGGTGATCGGGCCGATCTACCGCGACCTGATCTCGGGGCATAACGTCCTCGTCTATGTGGCGCTGATGGCCGTGCCCGTGACCTGGTGGGTGCTCTTCCGCACCCGCTTCGGCCTCAGGCTGCGGGCCGTGGGCGAGAACCCCGCCGCGCTCGATACCGCCGGCGTGTCGGTGGTGCGCCAGCGCTATGCCGCCGTCCTGATCTGCGGCCTCCTCTGCGGAATCGCCGGGGCGTATCTGTCGACCGGGATGGCGGCGGGCTTCGTGCGCGACATGACCGCCGGCAAGGGGTTCATCGCCCTCGCCGCCCTCATCTTCGCCAAATGGCGACCCTGGGCGGCGCTCTGGGCCTGCCTGCTCTTCGGCTTTCTCGAGGCGATCTCGATCCGCTATCAGGGGATCAGCCTCGGACCCGTCACCCTGCCAGTGCAGTTCATGCAGGCGCTGCCCTATATCCTGACCGTGGTGATCCTCGCCGGCTTCGTCGGCAAGGCGATCCCGCCCCGGGCCGGCGGACGGCCCTATGTGAAGGAACGCTGATGAAAGCCGCCTCGAAGATCCGCAAGCATGCCGGCAAGGAGCCGGTGCGGCTGGCGCTGGTGCTCGGCTCGGGCCTCGGGCATCTGGCGGAGGCGGTCGACGGGCCGGCGATCGACTATGCCGACCTGCCCGGCTTCCCGCATGCGGGCGTGTCGGGGCACAATCCCAAACTGGTGGTCGGCATGCTCGAAGGCGTGCGGCTGGCCGTGCTGGGCGGGCGGGCGCACTACTACGAGAATGGCGACGCCGGGGTCATGCGGCGGCCGCTCGAGGTGCTGGCCGAGCTCGGGGTCGAGACGCTCGTCCTGACCAATGCCGCAGGGTCGTTCCGGCCTGACATCCCTCCGGGCGAATTGATGCTGATCGGCGATCACATCAACTTTTCGGGGCGAAACCCCCTGATCGGAGAGGTGACGGACCGGCGTTTCGTAAACATGGTTAACGCCTACGACCCGGGACTGCGCGCCGATCTCGCGCAGGCTGCCGAAGCCGAGCAGGTCGCCCTGACCGAGGGCGTCTATGCCTGGTACTCGGGGCCGAGCTTCGAGACGCCCGCCGAGATCCGCGCGCTCAAGGTCCTAGGGGCGGATGCGGTGGGGATGTCGACCGTGCCCGAGGTCATCCTCGCGCGGTTTCTGGGGATGCGCGTCGCGGCGATCTCGACCATTACCAACATGGCCGCGGGCATGAGCGACGAGGCGATCAGCCACGAGCACACCAAGGCCATGGCCCCGCTCGGTGCGACCAAGCTCGAACGGGTGCTGCGCCGCTGGCTCCGGACGCTTCGCTAGGGCGTTGCGCCGGTGCCTCGCACCTGTGGCGTGCGGGCACCATCGTCCGACAAAGGACACGGGAACGGGAAAATTGCCCCGCCTCGGCTGGCCTTGCGGGACACGGTCCGCTAGGGTGCAAGCGCGAACAGGACACACCCTCCGTCCATGCAGATCTACCTTCCCATTGCCGAAGTGTCCGTCGACGCGCTCATGCTCCTGGCCATCGGCGGGCTGGTGGGGGTGCTCTCGGGTATGTTCGGGGTGGGCGGCGGCTTCATACTGACGCCGATCCTCTTCTTCATCGGCATCCCGCCGGCCGTTGCCGTCGCTTCGGCCGCCACCCAGATCGCGGGGTCGTCCTTCTCGGCCTTCCTCGCCCATCTCCGACGCCGCACCGTCGACATCAAGATGGGGATGGTGCTCTTGGCCGGCGGTTTCGTCGGCTCGGCGATCGGCGTGCAGATCTTCACCATCCTGCGGCGCAGCGGCCAGTTCGAGGTGGCGGTGAGCCTGCTCTACGTGCTGCTGCTCGGCACCGTCGGCGCGCTGATGCTCCAGGAGAGCGTGCGCGCGCTGCGCCGGCGCAACGACCCGAACGCGGCGCTCGTCCCGCGCAAGCGCCACACCTGGGCGCATGGCCTGCCGCTGAAGATGCGGTTCCGGGCCTCGCAGCTCTATGTGAGCGCGATCCCGCCCTTCGTCATCGGCGCCCTCGTCGGCGTTCTGGCGGCGGTGATGGGCGTGGGCGGCGGCTTTATCATGGTGCCGGCGATGATCTACCTGATCGGCATGCCGACGCGGGTGGTGGTGGGCACCTCGGTCTTCCAGTTCCTGTTCGTCACCGGCTTCACCACGCTCCTGCACGCGGTCCAGAGCCAGACCGTCGACGTGATGCTCGCCCTGATCCTGCTTATCGGCGGCGTCATCGGGGCGCAGGTCGGGGTGTCGGCAGCCACCCGGCTGAAGCCCGAGCAGCTCAGGATCCTGCTCGCGCTCATGGTGCTCGCGGTCGGGGTGCGGCTCGCGATGGAGCTGGTGATGATGCCGGCGGAGCTCTACTCGCTGGCGGCGGGGTCGTGATGCGGGCGGCGGTGGCGGTGCTCCTTCTCTGGCTGGCCGTGCTGCCGCTGGTCGCGCAGGAGGGGCTCGTCACCGGGCTCTCGACCGACAATATCGCGCTGACCGCGGATTTCGACGGATCGGAGATCTTCGTCTTCGGGGCGATCCGGCGCGACGGGGCGGTTTCGCCGGACGCGGCCCCCCTCGACATCATCATCACCATCAAGGGGCCGCCCCGGGCGGTGACCGTGCGCCGCAAGTCTTGGCGGCTCGGGGTCTGGATCAACACCGACGCGGTCGTGGTGCGCGAGGCGCCGACCTTCTATGCGATCGCGACCACACGGCCGCTCGAGGGGCTCCTGAGCGAGACCGAGCGGCTGCGCTACGGGATCGGCATGGAGCAGGCGGTGCGCCTGGTGGGGGGCCATCCGACGATCGAGGATACCCGGTCCTTCGGCGAGGCGGTGATCCGGATCCGCGAGGCGAACGGGCTCTACGGCCTGCGCGAGGGCGCGGTGTCGCTGGCCGAGGACATCCTCTTCCAGGCGCATTTCGAGCTGCCGGCCAACCTGACCGAGGGCAGCTATCTCGCCGAGTTCTTCCTCGTGCGCGACCGCGAGGTCATCAGTTCGGGCGAGACGACGATCCTCGTCCAGAAGACCGGGATCGAGCGCTGGCTCTACAATCTCTCGCGCGACCGGCCCGTCGCCTACGGGCTCTTGTCGGTGGCGCTGGCGCTGGTGACCGGCTGGATCGCGGCGACGGCGTTCCGGCTGGCGCGCCGTTAGAGGCCGCGCAGGGTGTGCCCACACGGGCCGGGCACGCGTGCCCAGATTTCAGTACATTGAAATCAAATGGGTATTATGAGCGGGAAAGGATTAGGAAAGCTTTGTGAACGAAAGCTGAACCTGCGGAGCGGCCCTCTGGCCGGCTGTATTCAGGGGAAGAATAGCGGTTCGGGAAAAGTCGCGTTTTCTTCTATTTGCACGATTTGACCGTTGGCAAATCGTGGCGCGCCTGCCCCCGGCAGGCGCGCCACGATCCCCGGGAGGCGTGACCTCCATTGAGGAAGTGGATGACCTCCGCGCTCACGCGCTCCAGCCATGGACCGGGGCGAGGCAGGGCCTCGCCTTCTCCGGTCCATCACCCGTCGAGTTTCACCGAGCGCAGGCGCAGGGCGTTGGTGATCACCGACACGGACGACAGGCTCATCGCGGCGGCGGC
>CAZESN010000128.1:0-7926 GCA_964514775.1 uncultured Rhodovulum sp. | reverse complement strand
ACTGCACGTTGTCGCAGAGGTTGCGGGCATGGCTGACGGTGTCGTGGATCCGCTCCGCCATCTGGTCCATGTCGAGATTGGGGATGGCGCGGTGGAGCGGCGAGGTGCCGATGAAGGTGTGGATGCGCGGGCGTTTCGCGTGGCGCACCGCCTCCCAGCAGCGGTCGATGTCCTTGATGTTGGCGCGCGCCAGACCGCAGATCACGGCGTTCTGCGCGATGGCCGCGACGCGGCTTACCGCCTCGAAGTCGCCCTCGGAGGCGATGGGGAAACCCGCCTCGATGATGTCGACGCCCATCTCGTCCAGGATCGTGGCGATCTGGAGCTTTTCCTCCAGCGTCATCGTCGCGCCGGGCGACTGCTCGCCGTCACGCAGCGTGGTGTCGAAGATCAGGACGCGGTCCTGCTCGGCGGAGGTCTTGGTGTTCATGATGTCTGTTCCTCGGATGTCGGCTTCTTCGGCGCTGGCTCGTGTCTCCCCTGAGCGCGCGCGCCGGTGCGGCCGCGCTCAGAGGCAGCTAAGAAGCAGCAGGCCAAGCGGAAGCGCCCGGTGGGAAACCGGGTCGAATTCCGGGGAGCTGTGCACCACGTCCGACATGGGACCAGACTATATACGCCGTCCCGGGAAGATAAAGCACGAATCGGCAAAAATCGCCGGAAATCCGGTTTGTCCGGACCCGGACAAACAGGCATCCATCTGATATTGAAGGGATTTCTCGGCGGTGTTAACCCGGCGGTAACCTCTGGCGGCACCGGCGCGCGCCGCTCAGAGCCGCGACGAGATGATCCCGGTGTTGAACCCGCCCATCCGCAGCTCGCCGCCAAGCCGCTGGTATTCGATCTTCGGACAGCGGTCCATCACCACGGTCAGGCCCGCGGCCTCGGCCCTGGCCGCCGCAGCCTCGTTGATCACCCCGATCTGCATCCAGATCGTCCTGAGGCCCCGGTCAATGAGATGCGCCAGCGCCTGATCGACGACGGGCCCCACCTGCTCGGAGCGGCGGAAGATATCGACCATATGGACCTCGCCGACCGAGGCCGGGATCGCGGCGAGGTCGGGATAGACGGTCTCGCCGAAAAGCACCTCTCCCGCATGACCCGGATTGACCGGAATGACCCGGAACCCTTTGAGTTTGAGGTATCTCGCCACATAGAAGGACGGCCGGATCTGGTTGGGCGAGACCCCGACGACGGCGATGCTGCGCGTGGCGCGAAAGATCGCGCGCAGCGCCGCGTCCGAGTGGGGCGCGCGAATGTCAGACATGAGAACATCCCTCCAAGCCCATAAAAAAGCGCCCGGAAAGGATCCGGGCGCGAAGTAGGAACGAGGGACAGTGAGATGAAGCAGGGCAGTTCCAGGCTCGCTGCTTCAGGGAACATATGGGGCTCACGCCCCAACCCTTCCAGTACGTTGAAGCAATCGTGATCGTCATCCGCCGGCCGCCCGTCCCCGCGTCGCGGCATAGAGTGCGACGGCCGCGGCATTGGACACATTGAGCGATCCGAAGCCGCCGGCCGCGGGAATACGCAGCCGCGCGTCGCAGAGCTTGACCGTCAGCTCGCGCAGACCCGGCCCCTCGGCGCCGAGCGCCAGGGCCACGGGGCGGTCCTCATGCCCCGCCAGCCCCTCGGCCAGCTCGGCCTCGCCCTCGCCGTCGAGCCCGAACACCGCATAGCCCATGTCGCGCAGCGTCCCGATCGCCCGCGCGAGGTTCGGGACCCGCAAATACGGCTGGCGTTCCAGCGCCCCCGAGGCGGTCTTGGCCAGCGCCCCGCTCTCGGGGGCGGAATGGCGCTGCGGCCCGATGACCGCCCGCGCCCCGAACACCTCGGCCGAGCGCAGGATCGCGCCCACGTTGTGCGGATCGCTCACCCGGTCGAGCAGGAGCACCACCGGCGCCGCCCCGCGCGGCGCGCAGACCTCCGACACCGACCCCCAGTCGAGCGGCTCGACCTCGAGCGCCGCGCCCTGGTGGACCGACTGCGCGTCGATCGGCACGTCGAACCGGCGCGCGTCCACCAGCTCGGGCTCAATCCCGCCGGCGGCCACCGCCTCGCCGAGCCGCTGCGCGGCATTCGCCGTCACCACCAGCCGGCGCTTGACCCGGGCGGGGTTCGTCAGCGCATCGCGCACGGCATGGATGCCGAAGAGCCAGAGCCCGGCCGGCTCGGCGCCGCCGCGCTCGCGTTCCCGCTCGATCACCCAGGCCGGCTTCTTGCGCGTCATCCCAGAAACCGCTCGACCGCCTCGATGAATGCCCCCGGCGCCTCGGCGTGCACCCAGTGGCCGGCCCCGGCGATCTCGACCGTCTCGACCGCCGGGAACAGGCGGCGGATCAGCGGCCAGTTCACCTCTCTGACATAGTCGGATGCCGCCCCGGTCACGAAGAGCACCGGCCCGTCGAATGTAGCCCCTTCGGGAAGGTCGAACCCCATAATCCGTGCCATCTCGGCCCCGAGCACGTCGAGGTTGAGCTTCCAGCGCGGCCCGCCCTCGCCGAGATCGAGGCTCTGGAGGAAGAACGCCCGCAGCATCGGATCGTCGACATGGGCCCGCAGCCGCTCGTCGGCCTCCGAGCGCCGGGTGACGCCCTCAAGATCCGTCGCCCGCATCGCCTCGACCCAGGCGGTCTGCGTGCGGGGATAGGCGATCGGGGCGATGTCCGCGACGATCAGCCGCCCGACCCGCTCCGGCGTGGTCAGCGCCAGCATCATCGCCGCCTTGCCGCCCATCGAATGGCCGAGCACATCCGCCCGGCCGCCAAGATCCGCGATCACCCCGGCGAGATCGTCGGCCATCTCCTCATAGCCATGGGTGTCCGTCCACGGGCTGTCGCCGTGGTTGCGCATGTCCACCGCCACGACCTGCCGCCCGCCCTGCGCCAGCCGCTTGCCGATCGCGCCCCAGTTGCGCGCCGCGCCGAAGAGGCCGTGGGCGACCACGAGCGGGGGCCGGTCGGAGGGGGCACCGTGGACGATCCGGTTGAGCATGGCGTCAGATCAGCAGGTTGGTGATGAAGGCGTCGTCGGTGATGTCCTGATAGCTCAGGCCCGAGGCTTCCATCCGCTGCTCGAGCCCGGTGAAGTTCGACGCCTCGGTGGTCTCGATGCCGATCAGCACCGAGCCGAAGTTGCGGGCGTTCTTCTTGAGATACTCGAACCGGGCGACGTCGTCGTCGGGTCCGAGCATGTTGAGGAACTCGCGCAGCGCCCCCGGGCGCTGCGGCAGGCGCAGGATGTAGAACCGCTTGCGGCCCTCCCAGCGCAGCGCCCGCTCCTTGACCTCCGGCAGCCGCTCGAAGTCGAAGTTCCCCCCCGAAACCACGGCAACCACGACCTTTCCGGCAATGTCGGGCAGGTCGCGCAGCACGTCGATCGAGAGCGCGCCGGCGGGTTCGAGGACCATCCCCTCGATGTTGAGCATCTCGAGCATGGTCGCGCAGATCCGGTCCTCGGGCGCCAGCAGCACCTGCTCGGGCGCCATCCCGGCGAGCACGTCGAAATTGAGATCGCCGATCCGCGCCACCGCCGCGCCGTCGACGAAATTGTCGACCTTCTCGAGCCGGACCGGGGCGCCGGCGGTCAGCGCCGCACGCAGGCTGCCGGCGCCGGCGGGCTCGACGAAGACCACCTCGGCGCCGGGGGCGCATTCGGCCAGCACCTGCACCACCCCCGAGGCGAGCCCGCCGCCGCCCACGGGCAGAACCACCACATCGGGGCGCACGCCCGCGGGCAGCTGCGCGAGGAACTCGAGCCCGCAGGTCGCCTGCCCGACGATCACATCCGCATCGTCATAGGGCGGCATGAAGAGCGCGCCGGTCTCGGTCGCATAATCCTCGGCCGCGCGCAGCGTATCGTCGAAATAGTCGCCGATGAGCCGGATCTCGACATGGCCGGCACCGAATTGCAGGGTCTTCTCGATCTTCTGCTGGGGCGTCGTCACCGGCATGAACACCACGCCCTCGGTCCCGAACCGGGCGCAGGCGAACGCCATGCCCTGGGCGTGATTGCCGGCCGAGGCGCAGACGAATCGCCGCCGGTCCGGCCGCGCGGCGAGCGCGTTGCGCATGGCGTTGAAGGCACCCCGGATCTTGTAGGAGCGCACCGGCGAGAGATCCTCGCGCTTGAGCCAGATCTCCGCGCCGTAGCGGTCGGAGAGATAGGCGTTGCGCTGGAGCGGCGTGCGCTCGAAGAGGTCGCGCAGCGCATGTTCGGCGTCGCGGACCTCGGCCACGAAGCCGGCCGCGAGATCGGATGCATTCTCGGTCATGCCCGCCCGCTACCACGGCGCGCGGCGCTCCGCCAGCGGGCATGTCGCCACGGATCCGTCACGACAGGAAACTCGAACTGTCACACACTCTGTGCGATCATGACCGGATCCGCAGCCATTCCACGGAGCCCGCCATGACGAGGCACGCCCTGCCCCAGATCTCCCGCCGTCATTTCATCGGATCGGCCGCGGCCCTCGGCAGCCTCGTGATGCTCCACCCCTTCTCGGCGCGCGCGGCGGCCGGCCAGGCGCATCTGCGCATCCTCTCGACCACCGACCTGCACTGCCACGTCTTCCCCTACGACTATTACGCGGACCGGCCGAGCGACACCTTCGGCCTCGCCCGCACCGCCTCGATCATCGAGGGCATCCGCGCCGAGGCAACCAACACCCTGCTCGTCGACAACGGCGACTATCTCCAGGGCAACCCGATGGGCGACTATGTCGCCTACAGCCGCGGCATGAAGGAGGGCGACATCCATCCGGTGATCGCCGCGATGAACGCGCTCGGATACGACGCAGGCACCCTCGGCAACCACGAGTTCAACTACGGCGTCGAGTTCATGGACCTGGTGAATGCCGGCGCGGAGTTTCCCATCGTCTGCGCGAACTTCACCCACAGTCTCGGCAACACGCCGCGCGAGGACCGGGTCCACCAGCAGCCCTATGTGCTGCTCGAGCGCACGCTCACCGACGGCGCCGGCGTGGCGCATCCGGTCAAGGTCGGGATCATCGGCTTTGTCCCGCCCCAGATCCTGCTCTGGGACCGGGCGCATCTGGGCGACCGCTACCGGGTGCGCGACATCCTCGAGGCCGCCCGGGCCTGGGTGCCGGAGCTGCGCGAGATCGGCGCCGACATCGTCATCGCCCTCGCCCATTCCGGCATCGCCACCGGCCCGGAAGAGGCCTTCATGGAGAACGCGGCGCTCCAGCTTGCCGGCGTCGAGGGCATCGACGCCGTCGTCGCCGGCCATGCCCACCGGGTCTGGCCCTCGGGCGACTTCGCGGGCGACGGCCTCGACCAGGCGGCGGGCACGCTCCTCGGCAAGCCCGGCACCATGGCCGGCTTCTGGGGCTCGCATATGGGCCTCATCGACCTGCTGCTCGAGCGCGACGGGAATGCCTGGCGGATCGCGGCCTTCGAGAGCGAGGCTCGCCCGATCTCCGAGCGTGTCGACGGCGCGGTGCGCCCCCTGGTCGGCGACCATGCGCCGGTGCTCGCCGCTGTCGCCGCGACCCATGACGAGACCCTCGCCTATGTGCGCGCCGAGGTCGGCCGCTCCACCGCGCCGCTCCACTCGTATTTCGCGCTCGTCACCGACGATCCCTCGGTCCAGATCGTGAGCCAGGCCCAGACCTGGTATGTCACCGAGATGCTCAAGGGCACGGAATGGGAGGGCCTGCCGGTCCTCTCGGCGGCGGCCCCGTTCAAGGCGGGCGGCCGCGGCGGGCCCGACTATTACACCGACGTGCCCGCCGGCCCGATCGCCATCAAGAACGTCGCCGACCTTTATCTCTATCCGAACACGGTGCGCGCCGTGGCGGTCACCGGCGCCGAGGTGCGCGACTGGCTCGAGCGCTCGGCCGGGATCTTCAACCGGATCACCCCCGGTGGCGCCGACCAGCCGCTGATCGACCTCACCTTCCCCGCCTACAACTTCGACACGATCGACGGCGTCACCTACCAGATCGACGTGACCCAGCCGGCGCGCTTCGACGCCGAGGGCAACCTCGTGAACCCCGAGGCCGCCCGCATCACCGACCTGCGCTTCAACGGCGCGCCGATCGACGCCGAGGCCCGCTTCATCGTCGCCACCAACAATTACCGCGCCGGCGGCGGCGGCGGCTTCCCCGGTGCCGATGGCTCGACCATCGTCTTCGAGGCCCCCGACACCAACCGCGACGTCATCGTGCGCTTCATCGTCGACGAGGGCACGATCTCGCCCGCCTCCGACGGCAACTGGCGCCTCGCGCCGGCGGGCGGGGCGACCGTGCTCTACGACACCGGCCCGGCGGCGGCGGCCTATCTCGACGAGGTCCGCGCCCGGGGCCTCGCGGTCGAGCCCGCCGGCGACGGCGAGGACGGCTTTGCCCGGTTCCGCATCACCCTCTGACGCGGCGGAAATCCGTGCGGGATGTGGCGGGCGATTGCACCTGCGCCCGAAAGGACGCAGGACTAGGACCACTTTCGCAACCGCTCCGCAGAGTTGACCCGCCGTGCCCCGACGCCTCCCGATCCAGCGCTCCTGCCTCGCCGTCGCCATGGCCGTGCTGCTCGCCGCCTGCGCCCCGCGCGGCGAGCTGACCTTCGACCCCGACGCCGCCGGTGTCGGGTCGGTGCAGACGCTCATCGTCGCCACCGACCGCCGCGCGGGAACCGGCCTGCCGCTCTATACCCGCTGGCGCGACGAGACCCGCCACTTCATGCGCTTCCAGATCTCGGTGCCGCCGGATCGCGACCTCGGGACGGTGACCTATCCCAAGCAGACCCCGCCCGACCCGCGCACCGACTTCCTGACCGTCGCGGCCTGGCGGCTGAACGGCGAGGCCGCCTTCGTCGGCGCGGTGAACGAACGCCTCGCGCATCCCTCGACCAAGACCGGCGAGGTGATGATGTTCATCCCCGGCTACAACACGAGCTTCGCCGAGGGCCTCTATCGCCACGCCCAGCTCATGCACGACCTGAACCTCGACAGCGCCCATGTGCATTTCTCCTGGCCCTCGGCCGCGGCCGCGCAGGGCTATGCCTATGACCGCGAGAGCGCGCTCTATTCCCGCGATGCGCTGGAGCAGACCATCGCGGCGCTGAACCGCTCGCGCGCCGACCGGATCAACCTCGTCGCCCATTCGATGGGGACGTTCCTGCTCATGGACACCCTGCGGCTCATGGCCCGGGTGGACGAGGGGCGCTCCCTCTCCAGGGTCAATGCCGTCGTCCTGCTCTCGCCCGACATCGAGATCGACGTCTTCCGCCGCCAGGTCCAGCCGCTCGTCGCCCGCGGCGTGCCGGTCATCGTCATCGTGTCGTCGCGCGACCGGGCGCTGCGCTTCTCGGCCCTGATCCGGGGCGAGAGCACCCGGCTCGGCTCCGTCCATCCCGAGGACCTCAAGATCGAGGGCGTCTCGGTGCTCGACATATCCTCTGTCAAAACACCGGATTCGCTGGGGCATTTCGCCGTAGCGACCTCGCCGGCGCTGATCGAGTTCCTGCGCACCATCGGCGACTCGGGCCTCGACGTCTTCGAGCATCCGCGGGGTCCGCTCGAGATCGGCGCCTCGATCATCCAGGAGGGAACCGACCTCATCCTCGAGCCGCTGACCCCCTGACCGCTCTCCCGGTCCCCCCGGCCCGCACCCTTGCCGCGCCGGTCCGGAGGCGCTAGACGAGCCGCTGTCCAGCGCGGAGACTTTCCATGTCGTCACCGAAGAAGGTGGTACTCGCCTATTCCGGCGGGCTCGATACCTCGATCATCCTCAAGTGGCTCCAGACCACCTATGGCTGCGAGGTGGTGACCTTCACCGCCGACCTCGGCCAGGGTGAGGAACTGGAGCCCGCCCGCGCCAAGGCCGAGCTGCTTGGCGTGGCGCCGGCGAACATCTTCATCGAGGACCTGCGCGAGGAATTCGTGCGCGACTTCGTCTTCCCGATGTTCCGC
>CAZESN010000127.1:0-7995 GCA_964514775.1 uncultured Rhodovulum sp. | reverse complement strand
ATTCCTCACCATGGTCGGCGCCGCGGGGGGCGCTGCGGTCATGTATCAGGCGATGGGCATGCTCGGCATGGCCCAGGCCTCCCCCTATGACGGGCCGATCCAGCTCGGCCAGGCGCCGGCGGGGACCAAGGTGCTGGTGCTCGGCGCCGGCATCGCCGGCATGGTCGCGGCGATGGAGCTGCGCGACGCTGGCTACGAGGTCGAGGTCATCGAGTTCCGCGACGTCGCCGGCGGCCGCTGCTGGACGCTGCGCGCGGGCGACACCTACGAGGAGCTCGGCGGCTTCAAGCAGACCGTCGACTTTGCCGAGGGCAACTATTTCAATCCCGGCCCGTGGCGCGTGCCCTACAACCATTACGGGATCATGGACTATTGCCGCCGGCTCGGCGTCGAGCTCGAGCCGCTGATCCAGATCAACAACTTCGCCTATGTGCATTCAAAGGACGCCTTCGACGGCAAGCCGGTGCGCTACCGCGAGATCAACTCCGACTTCCGCGGCCATATCTCGGACCTGCTCTCCAAGGTGACCAACCAGGGCGCGCTCGACGAGGTCCTGTCCGAGGAGGACAAGGAGAACCTGCTCGCCGGCCTGCGCACCTTCGGCGCGCTGAACGCGGATAACGAATACGTCTCGGGCAATGCCGCCAGCGGGCGGCGCGGCTATGAGCGGCCGCCGGGGGGCGGCGTCGACGGCGCGCCGATCGCCAACGAGATCATGGATCTCCCGACGCTGCTGAGCTCGGGTCTCTGGAGCCGGCTCGCGACCAGCGAGACGCTGAACTCGTCGATGCCGATCTTCCAGCCCAAGGGCGGCATGGACATGATCGCGCGGGCGATGGCGGCGAACCTCGGCGACCTCGTCTCCTACAACAAGCGCGTGATCCGCATCCGCCAGAGCGACGACGGCGTGACCGTGACCTACCAGGACATGGCCAACGGCGATTCCGAGGTCGAGACGACGGGCGACTACTGCGTCTGCACCATCCCGTTCTCGGTGCTGAGCCGCGTCGACCACGACTTCTCGGCGCCGCTTTCCAGCGTTATCAGCACGATGTCCTATGCGGCCTCGATCAAGGTCGGCATCGAGTTCAAGCGGCGCTTCTGGGAGGAGGACGAGCATATCTACGGCGGCACGACCTACACGGACCTGCCGATCTCGCAGATCTCGTACCCGTCGAACGACTATCTCTCGGACAAGCCCGGCGTGCTGCTCGCGGCCTATTCCTGGGGAGCGACGGCCTATCAGTTCTCGGCGATGCCGGCCGAGGAGCGCATCCGCTGGACGCTCGACTTCGGCAGCCAGATCCATCCCCAGATGAAGGACGAGTTCAAGGCCGGCGTCGCCGTCGCCTGGCACCGCGTGCCCTGGACCCACGGCTGCTACGGCATCTGGCAGGACAAGGAGGCGCAGTATCAGGACGCGGTGGCGATGGATCGCCGCATCGTCTGTGCGGGCGAGCATCTGTCGTACCTGCCGGCCTGGATGGAGGGCGCGGTCCTGTCGTCGCTCGACGCGATAACCCGGCTCCACGAAGCCGCCAGCAACGCTACGGGGGAATGATCCGATGCGCAGCCATATTCTTGCGATCGCCGTCACCCTGACGGCCGGAGCCGCCGCAGCCCAGCAGGCCGACGACAGCCAGGCGTGGTTCGAGAGCCCGTCGCGCCTGACCCAGCAGACCGGCGAGGGCATCTACAATGCCGTCTGCGTCGCCTGCCACATGCCGGGCGGCGAGGGGGCGATCGGCGCGGGCGAGTATCCCGCGCTGGCCGGGAACGAGGCGATCGCCTTCCCCGACTACCCGATCTACATCACCGTCCACGGTCAGGCCGCCATGCCGCCGCTCGGGAGCATCCTCGACGATGCGCAGGTCGCGGCGGTGGTGAACTACATCCGCACGAGCTTCGGAAACGAGTTCACCGAGGATCCGGCCACGCCCGAGATGGTCGCCGAGATACGCTGAACGAGATCCCGGCGCGGGAGCCTCCCGCGCCGGGTCGCCGATCCCCCACCCCCGATGAGGTTTCAATGAAAGCACTTGCACTCGCCACCGGGCTCGTCGTCGCGGTTGCCGGCGCGGCCAGCGCCGATGTCATCCGCCACCGGACGCCCGGTTCGGATTTCCCGATCCTGCGCGCGGTCGAGATCCCGGCCGACGCCACGCTCGTCTATCTGAGCGGCACCGTTCCCGGCGTGACGAATGCCGATGCGCCGGCCGGCTCGGCCGAGGCGTTCGGGGACACGAAGGCCCAGACCATCTCGGTGCTGGAGCGGATCGCGGCGAATCTCGAAAGCATCGATCTCGAGATGGGCGATGTCGTGAAGATGCAGGTCTATCTTGTCGCCGACGAGAGCGGGTCGATGGACTTCGCGGGCTTCATGGAGGGCTACGTGCAGTTCTTCGGCACCGAGGAGCAGCCGAACCTGCCGACCCGCTCGGTGTTCGAGGTCGCGGGTCTCGCCAACCCCAACTGGCTGGTCGAGATCGAGGTCGTCGCGGTTCGCGACTGACGCGACCGGCGCGGCGGGCGTCCGGCCCGCCGCGCTGTCATGGGCCCGGCGTGCCCGGGCGCGTTAACAGAGCTTTCCTAATGGTTAGCGGCCCGGAATAGCCTTGTTATATCAGGGCGTTGAAAAATGGGCACGCGTGCCCACCCTGTGCGGGGCACACTCCGTATGATCAGCCGGCGACCGCATCAGCCCAGCTTTCGCACCTTGAGCCGGGTCAGGCTGTTGCCCTCAAGTTCCAGCACCTCGACGCGGAAGCCGTGGAAGCTGAAGGCCTGGCCCTCGGTCGGGATCAGCTTCGCCTCGTGCAGGATCAGGCCCGCGACGGTGTTGGCCTCGTCGTCCGGGAGCGACCATTCGCAGGCGCGGTTGAGGTCGCGGATCGTCACCGATCCCTCGACCAGCACCGAGCCGTCCGGCAGGACGTCGATGCCCGGCGCGGCCCGGGCGTCGTGCTCGTCGGCGATCTCGCCCACGATCTCCTCGATGATGTCCTCCAGCGTCACCAGCCCCTGGAGCGCGCCGTATTCGTCGACCACCAGGGCGAAATGGGTCCGCCGGCGCAGGAACTCGCGGAGCTGTTCGTCGAGCGGCGTGGTGTCGGGCACGAAATAGGGCGGCATCGCCACCTGCATCACGTCGAAGCTCGTGAGGGCTTCGTCGCCGGTGCCCTTGTCGACGATCAGCCGGTGGACGGCGCGCGAGAGGTCCTTGGCATGGATGACGCCGACGATGTTCTCGGGATCGTCGCGGTAGATCGGCAGCCGGGTATGGGGCGAGTTGATCGCCTGGGCGAGGATCTCGCCCGGCGCGGCATCGGCGTCGATCATCTCGATCTCGCGCCGGTGCAGCATCACCTCCTCGACCTGGCGGTGGCCGAGATCGAGCGCGCCGAGCAGCCGGTCGCGGTCCTCCTTCTCGACCGTGCCCTCTGAATGGTGGAGCGCGATGGCGCCGGCGATCTCCTCCTGCGCGGCAAGCACGTTCGCCCTGGGGTCGGTCTCCACCCCGAAGAGGCGCAGGATCAGCCGCACGATGGCGCGCACGACGCCGACGACCGGCGCGGCGATCCGCACGAAGATGCCGATCACGCCGGCGACGCGCGTGGCGACCTCGGAGGCATTGGTGATCGCATAGGTCTTGGGCATCACCTCCGAGAGGATCAGCACCAGCGCCGTCATCACCAGCGTGGCGATGGCCACGCCGCTTTCGCCGAAGAGCCGGGTGAAGAGGGCGGTGGCGAGCGAGGCCGCGAGGATGTTGACGAGGTTGTTGCCGAGCAGGATCGCCCCGATCAGCCGCTCCTTGTCCTCGGTCACGGCCAGCGCCCGCTGCGCGCCCTTGTCGCCGCGCTCGGCGAGGCCGTGGAGCTTGCCCCGGCTGGCGGTGGTCAGTGCCGTCTCCGAGCCCGAGAAGATCGCCGACAGGACCAGCAGCACCAGGATGGCCCCGACGATTCCCCAGGTCGTCCGTCGGATCGGCAAGGTGCGTAAGTTCGCTGGCGGGTTCCGTTGCTGTCCTCAGGACTCTGTCATCAGGGTGTCAGGGGCGTCCCGGGCCGCGGCCAGCGGGTGCTTTTCCAGCACCAGTTCGCGCAGGCGCGCGTCGAGGACATGGGTGTAGATCTCGGTCGTCGCGATCGAGGCGTGCCCGAGCAGGGTCTGGATCACCCGCAGGTCCGCCCCGTTCGCCAGCAGATGCGTGGCGAAGGCGTGGCGCAGGCTGTGCGGCGAGATCGCGGCGGGGTCGAGGCCCGCGTCGGCGGCGAGGCTCTTCACCAGCAGGAAGAACGCCTCGCGCGACATGTGCCCGCGCCGGCCGCGTGCCGGGAAGAGGAAGGGCGAGCGCGGGTGGCCGCTCATATGCGCCGCATCCTCGGCGGCATCGCGCGCCTCGAGCCAGCCGGCCAGCGCCTCGCGGGCCGGGGGCGAGAGCGGCACCATCCGCTCGCGCCCGCCCTTGCCGCGGACGAGGATCATCCTGGGGTCGCCGCGCACGGCGGCGACGGGCAGGGCGACGAGCTCGGTCACCCGCAGCCCGGTGGCGTAGAGGACCTGCATCAGGCAGTGGTTGCGCAGCCGCAGCTCGGGGCTGGCCCCCCGGTTCTCGGCGGCGGCGAGCAGGCGGTCGACCTCCGTCTCTCCGAGCGTGCCGGGCAGGCTGCGCGCCTTCTTCGGGCCGCGGATGAGGGCGGCGGGATCGTCCGTGCGCCAGCCCTCCAGGAAGGCGTGGCGGTAGAGCTGGCGCACCGCCGAGAGCCTTCGGGCGCGGGTGGCGCGGGCGAGGCCCTGGTCGGCGAGGCCGGCGAGATAGGCTTCGATGTCGTCGCGCCCGGCGCTGGTGAGATCGAGGCCGCGTCCGGTCAGCACACCGGTGAAATCCTCGAGATCGCGGCGATAGGACAGGAGCGTGTTGCGCGCGGCGTCGCGCTCCGCGTGCAGGGCCTCGAGAAAGCGCTCGACCCAGTGGCGGCAGGACTGTGGCGCCCCCGGCATGGCTCAGAGGCCGTTGCCGATCAGGGTCTGGAGCGCGATCACCCGCGCGGCCTCCTCCTGGCCGGCGCGGCGCAGGGTGAAGAGCGCCGCGCGCAGCGACACCGGGTCGACCGCCTCGGCGTCCTTCAGAAGCCCGAGCGCAGTGAGCAGGGCCTCGCCCTGGCGGCCCTCGTCGATCATCGCCGCCAGCCGGCGCTCGCGCTCGTCGCCGGGGGCGTCGAGGCTCAGCCCCGCCTGGGCGGCCCGCGCGAGGTCGCTGGCCGTGGCGATCAGATCGCCGTGCCCGGCGATGGCGAGGAGCGTGGCGGTCTCGGCGGAGGGGTCCGGCCCGGCCGCCGCGGCCGCGGCATCGAGCCTGCCCGCGCGCAGGAGCAGGCGGACCACGAGGTCGCGCTCGGCCGCCTGGAGGACGCTCGCGTCGAACGCGGCGAGGCTGTCGGCATAGTCCTGGGCCAGCGCCACCTCGAGGCCGCGCGCCTCGGCCTGGATATAGGCGTTGCGCAGCGCCGTCCCGAAGGTGTGCGGGTCCGGCGGATCGGCCAGCAGCGCCGTGTCGAGCGCCTGCACGGCGCTCGCGCGCTCCCAGGCGCCGCCCGAGGCCGCGGGCCGGCCGGAGCGATAGGCGGCGAAGAGCGGGGCGGGCGGGATCGCGTCGGCCAGCACCAGCCGTTCGGCCGCCTCGACCCGCACCCGCATCGGCGCATGCCAGTCGAGGTCGAGATGCAGGAAGGCGGCCGGCAGCGGCCCCGGCGGGCGCGGCAGGCCCACAGCCTCGCGCATCAGGAAGTCGATCGGGGTCAGCGGGTCCGGCACCGGCGGCTCGGGCTCGTTCTCGAAGAGCTCGGGATCGAGGAACCGCGCGAGCAGCGCCTCCTGTTCGGGCGGGATCGCCCCGACCTGCTCGCCCAGGGTGAGGGTGATCTCGGCCGCGTTCCAGTCGCCCCCGCGCGCGAGGCAGAAGACCCGCGCCGGCAGGGTCGGCGACAGGGCCGGGTTCTGGCGCAGCGCCGCGCAGGGCTCCTCGGCCGCGCCGAGCAGCAGGCCGATGTCGAACCAGCGGCGGAAGAGGTCCGGCGTGTCGGGGCCGGCGCGCTCGATCAGGGCGCGGGCCTCCTCGAGCGCGCCGCGCTCCAGCAGCCGGTCGATGCGCGCGAGCAGAAGCTCCGACCCGCTCCCCGATCCGGGCGGCGTATCCGTGTCGGCAAGCAGCAGCCGGCGGAAGAGCGCGCGGCTCGCGGGCACGCCCGCATCGGGGTGGGTGAGGATCAGTTCGCGCGCGCGCGCGGCGTCGGTCGGCCCCCAGAGCGCCCGGCTCAGGCCCGTCTGCTCGGGCTGGAGCAGGCCGACGGAGTTGCGGCTGATCGCGCCGAGCGTGGTGACGGTGATCTCCTCGCTGCCCGGCGGGACCACCTCCGGCGGGCGGGCCGGCGGCGGGGTCGTCTCGATATGGATGCTCTCGGAGAGCCAGGGAATGGCGCTGAGCGGCCCCCGGGGCGCGAGGCTCGGGGCCTGGGCGATCGCCGGGCCGAGGGTGGCCGCGATCAGGGCCGCCGCGGCGACGAGAGGGGTCATCGGGCCTCGACCGGCTGGACGACCTCGCGGCTGGGGGCCGGCAGGTCGGAGAAGACGGCGATGCCGAGCACGCCGAGAAGTCCGAGGATCACCGCGACCGAGACCGCCTTCAGGGCGAAACGCATGATGGCCTGCTCCGGTATGGCGACTTGACCGTCGCATCTTGACCTGATCAACCGCGGGGATGCCGCGATCGCCTCGCGGACAGTCTACCCTTCCCGCGGCGCGACAGCAATTGGCATGAGCGAACACCCCCAGACCGGTCCCGAGCCCCGCCCCGCCGACCTGCGCCTCACGCGGACGCTGGTGCTCGTCGGGCTGATGGGCGCGGGCAAGACCAGCGTCGGCAAGCGGCTGGCGGCGATGCTGCGCGTGCCCTTCGTCGACTCGGACGTCGAGATCGAGGCGGCGGCGGGCATGACCATTCCCGAGATCTTCGCCCGGCTCGGCGAGACCGAGTTCCGCGACGGCGAGCGGCGGGTGATCGCGCGGCTGCTCGACGGCCGGCCGATGGTGCTCGCGACGGGGGGCGGCGCGTTCATCGAGCCCGCGACCAGGGCGGGGATCGCAGCGGGCGGCCTCTCGGTCTGGCTGCGCGCCGAGCTCGACGTCCTGTGGGACAGGGTGCGCGACCGCCCGGGCCGGCCGCTCCTCGAGACCGCCGACCCGCGGGCGACGCTCGCGGCCCTGCTCGAGCGCCGCGCGCCCGTCTACGCCGGCGCCGACGTCGTCGTCGACAGCCGCCGGGGGGCGAGCCACGAGGCGATGGCACGCACGATCATCGACGCCGTCCGGGAGCGCGACCGCGCCCATCCGGACGCGCGTCCCGTACTGGAGCCCCTGTCGTGACCGAGATCGCCACCGTTTCCGTGCCGCTTCCCGGACGGGAATACGAGATCCGCATCGGCGCGGGCCTGCTCGCGCGCGCCGGTGCCGAGATCGCGCCGCTCCTGCGCCAGCCCCGCGTGGCGATCGTCACCGAGGAACGGGTGGCGGCCGCGCATCTCGACGACCTCGGGGCGGGCCTCGGGGCGGGGGGCGTTGAGGCCCGCGCGCTCATACTGCCGCCGGGCGAGGCGACCAAGGGCTGGGCCGAGCTCGAGCGGGTGGTCGAATGGCTGCTGGCCGAGAAGGTCGGGCGCGACGATCTGGTCGTGGCCTTCGGCGGCGGGGTGATCGGCGACCTCGCGGGCTTTGCCGCCGCGATCCTGCGCCGCGGGGTGGGGTTCATCCAGATCCCGACCACGCTGCTCGCCCAGGTCGACAGCTCGGTCGGCGGCAAGACCGGGATCAACTCGGTGCTCGGCAAGAACCTGGTCGGCGCCTTCCACCAGCCGCGCCTCGTCCTCGCCGACACGGGCCTCCTCGACACGCTGCCGCCGCGCGACTTTCTCGCCGGCTACGGCGAGGTGGTGAAAT
>CAZESN010000126.1:0-8022 GCA_964514775.1 uncultured Rhodovulum sp. | reverse complement strand
CCTCTTCGCGCCGATCAAGAAGGCGCGCACCGACTTCATCGTCGAGAAGGCGGCCGAGCTGGGGGCGGCGCGGATCCAGCCGGTGCTGACTCGGTATACCAATGCCGAGCGGCTCCGCCCCGACCGGCTGCGCGCCCATGCGATCGAGGCGGCCGAGCAATGCGGCGGCACCTTCGTGCCCGAGGTGGCCGAGGCGGTGCGGCTCGACCACCTGCTCGGGGACTGGGACGCGGGGCGGCGGATCCTCTTCTGTGACGAGAGCCGCGCGGCGATGCCCGCGCAGGCGGCGCTGGCCGCGGCGGAGCCCGGTCCCTGGGCGATCCTGATCGGGCCCGAGGGCGGCTTCGCCCCGGAGGAGGCCGCGCGGCTGCGGGGGATGGCGGGCGTGCTGCCGGTGACGCTCGGGCCGCGGATCCTGCGCGCCGACACCGCCGCGGTCGCGGCGCTGGCGCTCTGGCAGGCCATGCTCGGGGACTGGCGGTGAGCGCGGTGCGGCCCGAGCTCGCCCGGTGGGCGATGCGCCGGCGCGAGGCCATCGCATGGGGCGCGCTCACGGCCTTCGGCGTCTGGATCCTCTGGCGCAGCGTCTCGCCCTTCGCGCCGGTGATGGTTCTCCTTGGCGGGCTGGTGACGCTGATCGGCGCGGCGCTGCTCTCGGCCGAGATCCGGCGGCTCGCGCTCAGCGCCGGCGGGCCGGCGGAGGGGCTCGTCGAGATCGACGAGGGCCGGATCAGCTATTTCGGCCCGCATGGCGGCGGCTTCATCGACGTGCGCGCGGTGACGCGGGTCGCGGTCACCACCCGGCCCCGGCTGATGTCGGGACCGGCGCATGCCTGGGTGCTGAGCACCGAGGACGGGGCGCGTCTGACCATCCCGGTCGGGGCGCATGGCGCCGACCGGCTGCCCGATGCGCTGAGCCCGCTGCCCGGACTCGACATGCGCGCGGCAGTGGCCGAGCTCGGGCGCCGGCACCCGGGCGAGGCGGTGGTCTGGTCGCGCCAGCGGCGGCTCGGACGAGACTGAAGGGGGGGCGCTCCGGGACCGGAAGAGGCGAGGCATTGCCTCGCCCCGGTCCACGGCTGGAGCGCGTGCGCGCGGAGGCCGTCAGCTTCGTTTATGGCGGGCGCGAAGACCGGGGATCGTGGCGCGCCTGCCCGGGCGGCGCGGAACGCGCCTGCCGGGGGCAGGCAGGCGCGTCACGATTTGGCACGCGCCAAATCGTGCAAGGAGAAGAAGACCGGCGTGGGCACCCTTGGCAGCCTTTCGGAAAGGCTGTCGCGCCGCAGCGCTTGCAACCGGAGCGCCGGCCGGTCTAATGGCCGGCTTGAAGCGCATGGCAGCCCATGGAGGACCGCCCCGATGTCGATTCCACAGACCGGCGGCGGCCTGATCGAGGACCGCGCCCAGCTCGCCGAATATCTCGCCTCCGGCTGCCGGCCCAAGGAGAACTGGGCGATCGGCACCGAGCACGAGAAGTTCGGCTACAGCCTCGCCGACCACCTGCCGCTGCCCTATGAGGGCCCCTGCTCGATCCGCGCCATGCTCGAGGGCCTGCGCGACCGCTACGGCTGGTCGCCGGTCGAGGAAGCCGGCCATATCATCGGCCTGACCAAGGGGGCCGCGAACGTCAGCCTCGAGCCGGGCGGGCAGCTCGAGCTCTCCGGCGCGCCGCTCGACAGCATCCACCAGACCTGCGACGAGGTGAACCACCACCTGCGCGAGGTGAAGTCGATCGCCGACGAGATCGGCGCGGGCTTCATCGGCGTCGGCGCGGCACCCGAGTGGACCCACGAGCAGATGCCGGTCATGCCCAAGGGCCGCTACGCGCTGATGACCCGCTACATGGGCAAGGTCGGCACCACCGGCACGATGATGATGTACCGGACCTGCACCGTGCAGGTGAACCTCGACTTCTCCTCGGAAGCCGACATGGTGCAGAAGTTCCGCACCTCGCTCGCGCTCCAGCCCCTCGCCACCGCCCTCTTCGCCAGCTCGCCCTTCTTCGAGGGCAAGGTCAACGGCTGGCAGTCCTGGCGCGCGCGGATCTGGCGCGACCTCGACCCGGCGCGCACCGGCATGCTGCCCTTCGTCTTCGAGGAGGGCATGGGGTTCGAGCGTTACGTCGACTACGCGCTCGATGTGCCGATGTACTTCGTCTACCGCGACGGGAAATACATCGACGCGCTCGGCCAGTCGTTCCGCGATTTCCTCGACGGAAGGCTGCCGGCCCTGCCCGGCGAGAAGCCGACGCTGTCGGACTGGGCCGACCACCTGACCACGATCTTCCCCGAGGCACGGCTGAAGAAGTTCCTCGAGATGCGCGGCGCCGACGGCGGGCCGTGGCGCCGGCTCTGCGCGCTGCCGGCGCTCTGGGTGGGGCTCCTCTACGACCAGAACTCGCTCGATGCGGCCTGGGACCTTGCCAAAGGCTGGACGGCGGAGGAGCGCGACCGGCTCCGCCACGATGCGGCAAAGCACGGGCTGCGCGCCGAGATCGGGGGCCGTTCGCTGAACGATATCGCCCGCGAGGTGCTCGGCATCGCGGAGGCGGGGCTCCGGGCCCGCGCCCGGACCGGCGCCGGCGGCACGATCCCAGACGAGACCCATTTCCTCAACGCGCTCCACGAGATCGTCGACCGGGGCGAGACCCCGTCCGACGAGCTGCTCGCCCGCTATGCGGGGGAATGGCAGGGCGATCTGTCGCGGATCTACGCCGAATACAGCTACTGACCGCGCGCTGGCGGGGCGGATCGCACCAAGGCTACCGGAGCGCCGCCGGCAGGCCGGTCTCGAAGTCGTAGCCCCAGGCCGCGATGTCGCGGGCATAGGCGCGGGCGAAGGCGCCGCGCGCGGCCTCGTCGAAATGCCGGCGGTAGTCGTCCTGCGGCCGGCGGCCCTTGTGGTGGGGGATGCGCTCGAGCGGCAGGCCCACCTCGCGCGCCAGCGCCTCCAGCCCCTCCTCGAGCCGCTCGAAGAAGATCACCCGGTCAACCGCGGGGCTGCCGTCCGCATAGAAGACGCTCTCGACCTGCTGCCGGGTCAGGTGGCGGTAGTCGTGGCCCTCGTCGATCACCCGCCTGCCCCAGCGCGCCGGCCCGAGCCCCCGCAGCGCATGCTTGGCCGCGGCACCGCGCCGGCGGGCGAGTTCCCGGGCGTAGTGGACCCGCGAGCCCAGGCTTGCGCCGGGCGCGAGGATGTTCGCGGCGAGCCGCGGGCGCGGCAGGTTCGCCAGCACGTCGGCGATCGGCCGGTCCCGGGTCGAGGCGCAGTACTGCCAGCCCGAGACGAAGCGGTCCCACGGGTTGCGCACCACGGTGAAGGTCAGGTAGTCGCGCACCAGCGGATTCCCGGCATGCCATTCGGGATCGAGCACGCCATCGTTGAACCGCCCGCGGTCCGCCCCGGTTGCATCGGGGAAGAGCGCCTTGACGGTGGTGCCTGCGCTCTTGCGCTGGTGCACGAAGATGCAGCGGTGCCGGTGCGAGATCACGGGAACAACGTCTGAGCGGCGGGACGCGGCATCCTACCCGCCCCGCGCCCGGTGGCAAGGCGAACGGGGCGAGCGGGGCTCAGCCCTTAGGCCAGACGAGCGAGCGGTGGATCTGGGCGCCGGCCCAGGCGCCGTCGCCTACGGCGAGCGACACCGAATGCGGGATCCGCGCCACGTCGCCGCAGGCAAAGACCCCGGGCAGGCTCGTCTCCTTCGCCTCGCTCGTCCGGATCTGGACGCCGAGCGGGGTTTCCGCCAGCGCGCATCCCATCCGCTCGGCGACGGGGGTCGCGGGCACGGTGCGCGAACCGATGAAGAGACCGGCGAAGTCGAGCCTCCGGCCGTCGGCGAGCACCACCTCGGCCGTGCCCTCGATCCGGGCGACCGGCGTTTCCTCGATCGCCACGCCGCGCCGGGCGAGGTCGGCGCGTGCGGCATCGTCGAGGGTGAGCGCGTCGTTGGTCAGGAAGGTGACCTCACCCCATTCGGGCAGGAGCTCGGCCTGATGGAGCGACATCGGGCCGGTGCCGATCACTCCGATCCGGCCCCGGTCGACCTCGTAGCCGTGGCAGTAGGGACAATGGAACACCTGCCGCCCCCACCGCTCGGCGAGACCGGGGATGGCGGGCAGCACATCCGTGACGCCGGTGGCAAAGAGGAGGCGCCGGCCGCGATACGCCTCGCCCGTGTCGGTCGTCACGGTGAAGTCGTCCCGGGTGCCGGTGGCGGCGACGGCGGTCGCCTCGATCCAGGTGAGCGTGGGATAGGCCTCGAGCTGGCTGCGGGCGTTTCGTGCGATCCCGGCGGGATCGGCGCCGTCCTGGCCGAGGAACCCGTGCGAATGGTCGGCGAACCGGTTGCGGCGCGCGCCCGCGTCGATCACGAGCACGCGCCGGCGGGCGCGCAGGAGCTGGAGGGCCGCCGCCATCCCGGCATAGCTCCCCCCGACGACGATGACGTCCTGCGGCATGGCCCGTGTCCTTCCCTGCGTCCGGCGGCAACTAACGTAACATATAATGTTACCTATGGGCCCGAACGTCAACCCCGGGCGGCGCAGGCGCCTCCTTCAGGGCATGTTCTGGAAGCCCTCGCGCAGCGTCCGGCTCCAGGCCTCGGACATGGCAGTGAAGGCGGGATCGCCCGGCATGATCCGCTCGCGCACCGCGACCCGGCAGGCGTCGGAGGGCAGGATGGCGAGGTCGAGCGGCATGCCGACCGAGAGGTTCGAGCGCAGGGTCGAATCCATCGACAGGAGCACCGCCTTGCGCCCGTCGTCGAGCGAGGTCTCGCGCGTCACCACCCGGTCGAGGATCGGCTTGCCGTATTTGTGCTCGCCGATCTGGAGATAGGGCGTGTCGTCGGTCGCCTCGATGAAATTTCCCTCGGGGTAGATGAGGAAGAGCCGCATCCCCCCGCCCCGGCGCTGGCCGCCGACGAGCATCAGCGCGCCCGCCGCCTGGTTCATCCGGCTCATGCGGTCGCCCACCGCCACCGCGACGTCGTTGAGCGTGCGGCCGACGATCTCGGCCACGTCGAGCATGGTCTCGGCCTTCATGATCGAGGTCTCGGGCGTGGCATCGGGATCGCCGATCGCATGGGTCAGCCGCGCGAGCACCGTCTGCGTGACCGAGAGATTGCCCGAGGTCATCATGACGATCGACCGCTCGCCGGGCACCTCGAAGGTGAACATCTTGCGGTAGGTCGCGATGTTGTCGACGCCCGCATTGGTGCGGGTGTCCGAGAGCATCACGATCCCGGCCTCGAGCAGAAGGCCCACGCAATAGGTCATGGCCCGTCTCCTACTGCTGCGCGGCCACGCTGACGGCCACGTCCATCGCCTCGGCCCCCGCCCCGCGCGACACGCCGCGGATGGGCGCGGCCACGAGCGCGTCGCGCCCGGAGCCAAGCCGGATGTAGCGCGGATCGGGACAGCAGCGGTTGGCCGCATCGAACCCGACCCAGCCGAGACCGCCGATATGGATCTCGCCCCAGGCGTGGCTCGCTTCCTCGGCGGTGCCGTCGGCGCGGGTGAGCAGATAGCCGGTGACGTAGCGCGCCGGCATCTCGGCGGCATGGGCGAGCGCGATCAGCGCATGGGCATGGTCCTGGCAGACGCCCTCGCCCTGCTCCAGCGCCTCGGCGGCGGTGGTATGGGCATGGGTGGTGCCGGGACGGTAGGCGATCGCCTCCGACACCGCCGCCGAGAGACGGTGCGCGCGGGCGAGGTCGTCGGCGGTCGCGGCCCCGCGCAGGGCCTCGTCCTTCAGCGCCGCCAGCGCGCCCGTGACCTTGATCGCCGGGGAAGCGCGCAGATATGCGCGCGGCGAGATCACCTCGCGCACCCCGCGCAGCACACCGGTGGTGTCGGAGGTCTCGACCTCGCCCTCGACCACCACCTCGACCCGGTCGACAGGCCCGTGGACGGTCATGGTCGAGATCCGGTCCCCCGCCCCGTCGATGAAGCGCGCACCGAAGGTCGCGCCCTCGGACGCGACCCGCCAGGCGATCACCCGCTGGGCGGCGCTGTCGGACGGCGTCAGCCGCTGGCTCTGGGCGATGAACCGCATCGGGCGGTCATAGGCGTAGGTGGTGGAATGGCGGACGTGCAGGCGCATCTCAGGGCGTCCCGAACAGGTAGCTGTCGGCGAGGTCGAGGCCGAGCGCCCCGTGCTGGTGGATGAAGCGGGTGAGGAACTCGTGCAACCCCTCCTCGATCACGTCGTCCACCTGCGCCTCGGCCAGTTCGCCGTAGATGTGGCGCAGCCGCTCGTGGGCGATGGTCGAGCGCCCGTAGGCATGGGAGAGCCGTCCCAGATGCATGTCGAGATACTGGATGCAGTGCAGGAGCGAGCGCGGGCAGGCGCGGTTGAGGATCAGGAAATGCGCGATCTTGCGGGGCGCGTATTCGCCGCCATAGGACCAGTGGAACGCCCGGAACGCCGAGAGCGCGCGCAGGAGCGTCGTCCACTGGTAGGTGTCGATCGAGCCGCCCACCATGTCGGTCGTGGGCAGGAGCACGTAGTATTTGACGTCGAGGAGCCGCGCGGTGTTGTCGGCGCGCTCGAGATAACGGCCGATGCTGAGGAAGTCATAGCCGTCGTTCTGGAGATGCGTGCCCTCGGTCGCGCCGAGAAAGAGCGCGCCCTGGCGTTTCGTCCAGTCGCAGAGCTGCGGCAGCGGGTTTTCCGAGCGCGGCCGGCGCTCGATCTCGCGCAGTTCCAGATAGGCGCCGTTCAGCGCGTCCCACATCTCGGTGGTCAGCGCCGTGCGCATGGCCCGGCCGTTGTGGCGGGCCTGCTCGATGCAGGAGGTGACCGAGGACGGGTTCTCGCGGTCGAAGAAGAGCCAGGTCTCGACGTCGCGCTGGTGGTAGACCTCGCCGAACTTCGCCTCGAACCCGGGCGACGAGCCGGCCGCCGCGACCAGCGAGGCCCATTCGTTGCGGTAGCCCGCCCCCGCCGAGGGCATCAGCGCCATCCGGTACCCGACCTCCAGGAGCCGCGCCATGGTCTCGCCCCGCTCCATGTAGCGGGCGAGCCAGTAGAGGTTTTCCGCCGTCCGGCTCAGCATGTCAGTCCGCCAGCACCCATGTGTCCTTCACCCCGCCGCCCTGGCTCGAATTGACCACCAGCGAGCCCTCGGTCAGCGCCACCCGCGTCAGCCCCCCGGGGCAGAGATGCACCTCGCGCCCCACCAGGCAGTAGGGCCGCAGGTCGACGTGCCGCGGCACCAGCCCCTCGTCGACGAAGGTCGGGCAGGTCGAGAGCGCCAGCGTCGGCTGGGCGATGAAATCGGCCGGATCCGCCTTGATCCGCTCGGCATAGGCCGCGATCTGGTCCTTGGTCGACTTCGGCCCGACCAGCATCCCGTAGCCGCCCGAGCCGTGCACCTCCTTGACCACCAGTTCCCTGAGGTTCTCGAGCACGAACTTGCGGTCCTTGGGGTCGGCGCATTTCCAGGTCTGGACGTTGTTGAGGACCGGCTCCTCACCGAGATAGAAGCGGATCATCTCGGGAACATAGATGTAGACGGCCTTGTCGTCGGCGACCCCCGCGCCGGGGGCCGAGGCGATGGCGACGCCGCCCGAGCGGTAGACGTTCATCAGCCCCGGCACGCCCAGCATCGAGTCGGGCCGGAAGCAGAGCGGGTCGAGGAAGGCGTCGTCGATCCGGCGGTAGATCACGTCGACGCGCTTCGGCCCCTCGGTCGTGCGCATGTAGACGAAGTCGCCGTCGACGAAGAGGTCCTGGCCCTCGACGAGCTCGATGCCCATCTGGTCGGCGAGGAAGGAATGCTCGTAATAGGCGCTGTTGAAGGCGCCGGGCGAGAGCACCACGCTGACCGGACTGCCGGTGCATTTCGCCGGCGCGACCGAGGCGAGGGTGCGGCGCAGCCGGTCGGGATAGTCGTCGACCGGGGCGATGCGGCTCGCGCGGAAGAGCTCGGGCAGCATCCGCATCATGATCTCGCGGTTCTCGAGCATGTAGCTCACGCCCGAGGGGGTGCGGCAGTTGTCCTCGAGCACGAAGAAC
>CAZESN010000125.1:1074-8090 GCA_964514775.1 uncultured Rhodovulum sp. | reverse complement strand
CCAAGGCGTTCCTGAAGCGCGGCATCCATGTGATCTGCGACAAGCCGCTGACCGCGACGCTGCCGGAGGCGCGCCGGCTCGCGAAGGCGGCGGCCGACACCGGCACGGTCTTCGTGCTCACCCACAACTATACCGGTCATCCGATGGTGCGGCAGGCCCGGGCGATGGTGGCCGGGGGAGAGATCGGCGCGGTGCGGGTGGTTCAGGTCGAATACGCCCAGGACTGGCTGGCGACGCCGGTCGAGGCGGCGGGCTCGAAACAGGCGGGCTGGCGGACCGATCCGGCGCAGGCGGGTGGCGGCGCGAGCGGGGATATCGGGACCCATGCCTTCAACCTCGCGGGCTTCGTCACCGGGCTGCGGCTCGAGGCGCTGGCGGCGGATCTCCAGGCCTTCGTGCCCGGGCGGCGGGTCGACGACAACGGGCATGTCCTCCTGCGCTATGCCGGCGGGGCGCGCGGGATGCTCTGGTGCAGCCAGGTGGCGCCGGGCAACGAGAACGCGCTGCGGCTCCGGGTCTACGGCGAGACCGGCGGGCTCGAATGGGCGCAGGAGGAGCCGGACCGGCTCTGGCACACGCCGCTCGGCGCCCCGAAGCGGCTGATCACGCGCGGCGGCGCCGGGGCGGGGCCGGAGGCGGCGCGGGTCACGCGGGTGCCGGCCGGGCATCCCGAGGGGTATCTGGAGGCCTTCGCCACGATCTACGCCGAGGCCGCGCGGGCGATCCGGGCGCGGCAGGCCGGGCGGCCGGTGCCGGCGGAGGTGGTGTTTCCGGGCATCGCCGACGGGGTGGCGGGGGCCGCCTTCGTCGACGCCTGCGCGCGGTCGTCGGCGCGCGACGGCGCCTGGGTTCGGATCGCCGGGGGCGGGCACGGGCCTGTCACGATCGCGTAACGGAGGGTGTCGTCTATGACCACAACAGGGCCACGCGCCGGAGCACGACCATGACCACCGCGATCGACGAGACACTGGCAGACCTCTTCGCCCCCGCGGGCGAGGGCGAGGGTTTCGCCGCGATCTCGGATCCGGATGCGGGTCCGGGGCGGGAGGTGCTGCGCAAGATCGCGGCGAAGATCGGGCGGACGCCGCAGCCGGCGCATCGCTCGGAGATCCCGGCGGGGGCGACCTATCTGGCGCAGTTCGCGGCGCATGACCTCGACTTCCTGACCACGGACGGCACGCCCGAGGGGAGCCTGCTCGATCTGGCGGTGATGTACGGGGACGGGCCGAAGCACGACGCCTTCGCCTATCAGGTGCCGGGCAAGCCGGGGGTGGCGCGGCACCTGCTGCGGGTGGGGCGGACGCGGCCGACGGAGACCTCGCCGGCCTGGGGCGCGGCGCGCGACCTGCCGCGGGCGTCGTGCCCGCATCTCGACCAGCATCCCGAGGACCGCAAGTCCGAGGTGCTGGTGGCGAATGCGCTGTCCGATTCGAACCTGATGTTCGGGCAGATGCAGGTGATCTGGGCGCTCCTGCACAATGCCATGGCCGCGCGGATCGCCGACACGCGCGACACGACCACCGCCTTCCGGCTGGCGCGGCGGGTGAACCGGGCGATCTACCGCGACGTGCTGCGCGCGGACGTGCTCGGGACCTGGCTGCATCCCGCGTTCCGGGAGCGCTATGCCGGGCCGTCGCCCGATCCGCTGTCGCCGCGGCGGCTGAAGCGGACGCCGCGCGAGTTCATGCTCGGCGTCGGGCGGATGGGGCATTCGCTGGTGCGCGAGATCTACTCGCTCAACGAACACATGCCGGTGATGGGCCTGCGCAGCATGGTCCGTCACACCGGGACCGGCCGGCCGCACGAGATGCCGCTGACCGAGGACTGGCTGGCGGATTTCTCACGTTTCTTCGTCATCGAGGGTTCGGTGCCGCAGACGGCGAGGGCCATCGGGCCGCATATTGCGCGGCCCTTTGCAGATGGTCCCGTCGTGGCGGTTGACCCGCCCGGCGCCGATGGCCTTGTCCTGCGCGATCTGAGTGCTTGTGCCCGCGGCGGCCTGCTCTCGGTAGGGTCGATTGTCGACCGTATCGAGCGCATCGCCCCGGGGCTGTTGAACGGGTTTCTCGCGCAGGACAAGTGCCGCCGGGCCGAGGTGGTTCGCGACTGGCTGGCCGATACCGGCATCGGCAAGGCCGAGGCGGCGCGGCTGGCGGAGGATCCGCCGCTGACGCTGTTCCTCATGCTCGAGGCCGAGGTGGATGCGGGGGGCGCGAGCCTCGGCGGGCTCGGCTCGGTGATCATGGGCGAGACGATCCTCGGTGCGCTGCCGCTCGCCGACGACGCGCCCGAGGTCGTAGAGGCCGCCCGCGAGGTCTTCGGGCCGGCCCGTCCCGCCACCATGGAGGCGGTGATTCGCTTTCTTCAGCGCCACTACCGATTCACCGACGGGGCCCGGCTCTATCCGCCCGGCACCTCGCCCTGCCCCGCGACCGAGCAAGGAGTTCGCAAGATGCTCGACAGCCATGCGCTTGCCGTTACCGATCCGATCCCGCGCATCGAGGTCGCGGATTTCGTGGAGATGGGCCGGCTCGTCGCCGAATGGTCGCTCGGCCAGCGCAAGCCGCCCGAGACCGCCGAGGAGCTGCGTGAGCAGCTGCGCGGCATCGCAGTGGTGCCCGATCGGATCAAGGAGGTCGAGGTGGTGCAGGGCACGCTCGAGAAGCTCGTGATCCGCCTGCCGGTGCGCGAGATGCTCGAACAGGGGCTGGACGCCACCGGCGATCCGATGGCCGAGGGCAGCTATCCGTTCCCCTACTTCTATTCCGATTACTACAATCCGGGCTTCGGCCCGGTGCTGACCCCGCGCGACATCCTTTATGCCCGCGTGGGCGACTACACGATCGCCCAGTGCCGCTAGCCGGCGGGCGGGCGTGCCAGGCCGTTGCGTCCGGTCTGTGTCCTCCCTGAGACCACCCAAACTCGGCGGCTGCTCATCCCAGCCGCCGTTTTTTCCGTTCCTCGAGCGCGCCTTCGAGCTGCCGGCGCAGGTCGTTGCGGACGGCCTCGGAGCGGATCGGGAAGCAGCCCGTCAGCCAGTCGAGGATGACGGGCTCGGTGGGCTCGACGTCGCCGAACCAGGCCGAGCGGGTGAGCTCGAGAAACCGGGTGACGGCCAGCGCCGCCCCCTCGCGGTCGCCCAGATGCATGGCGCTTGCCGCCTGCCAGGCCGGCAGGTTGATGATCGCGTCGCCCGCCACCTCGGCGGCGGCGACCGAGATCTCGTAGTCGCCGGTGAGGTAGGAGGCGGTGGCGATATAGCCCTGCGCCGCGCGCGAGTGCCGCATGCCGAAGGACTGCGCCTGGCGCACCAGGCCGCGGGCGCGGTCGATCTCGCCGGCGAAGGCAAAGCCGAGCGCGGCCGAGATCACCGTCCAGGGGTCGTTCTCGTTGAGGTCGAGCGAGAGGTCGAGGTGGCTGAGCGCGGCGGAATGCGCGCCGGCGATCGCATGCGACCAGGACCGGCAGAGATGGCTTCGGGAATCGAGCGGGTCGAGGTTCACCGCGCGGGCGGTGAGTTCGAGCGATTCGGCCAGAAGCTCGCGGCGGTGGCGCTTGCCGGGGAAGACGATGGGGCGCGCGTTGATGATCTGGGCGAGGGCGACCATCGCCTGCGCGAAGGTGGGATGCGTGGCGACGAGGTCGCGCAGGATCGCCTCGGCCCGGGCCTCGGCCTCGGCGCGCCATTCGAGGCAGAGCGCCTGCGCCTGCATCCACATCTCGTACTTGCGCCCCGAGGGTCCCTGCGCGTCGCGCGCGGACTGGAGGCGGGGGCCGGAGAGGTGGACGTTGAGCGCGACGGCGAGGTGGCGCAGCGCCGTGCGGTGCAGGCTCGTCATCGTGTCGAGGGTGGCGGCGTAGCGCTCGGCCCAGACGCACTGGCCCGACCGGCTCTCGACGAGGCGCAGGCCGACGGTGATGCTGTCCTCGCGGCCGTGGAGCATGATGCGCAGCGAATAGGCGCGGTAGGCGGGCGGCGAGGTCGAGCCCTCGGCGCCGTCCACCACCAGCCAGTCGCGGAAGCGCGAGAGGGCCGCGATCATCTCGTCGCGGAAGATCTGGCCGAAATACTCGAAATCGGGGTCGAGGAGCCGGGTCTGCGCCGCCTCCACCACGATGGCGATCGGGGCGAGGAGCTCGGTCTGGGCCAGGGGCGCGCCGCCCTCGGCCGAGCGGACCTGGCCCTGCTTGATCGCGACGTAGAGGCTCTGGGTCTTGTCGGAGGGCTCGACGTCGAGCTCCTCCTCGAGCACCTCCCAGAGGCGCTCGTAGAGGCGCATCGCCTGGGCGGTGTCGCCGAGCTGGGCATGGGCCTGCATCGCGGCGCGGCAGGCGCCCTCGTGGGTGGGGTCCGAGCGCAGCAGCGCGTCGGCGACGGCGATGGTGCGCTCGTGGCTGGCGTTCTCGGCGAGCGCCGCCTCGAGGCGTTCGACGAGCTGGGCGCGCAGGCGTTCGCGCTGGACCGCGATCCAGAGGTTGAAGTCGGGGTCGAGGTCGACGAGGTCGGCGAAGAGGAGGCTGAGGTCGGCGCCGTCCCCGGCGAGGAGCGCGGGCGCCTCGCCGCGGTCCGCGGTCTCGATCGCCTCGGTGATGTCGAGGCGCACGGGCCAGGTCAGGCGCAGGACCGAGCGGTCGGCCTCGATCAGGTTCTCGGCCGGCCCGAGGTCCTGGCGCATGCGCCGCAGCGTCTGGCGGAGCGCGCCGCGGCCGTGCTCGCCGCCCGAATCGCTCCAGAGCAGGGCGGCGATGCGCTCGCGGCTCTCGGAGCGGCCGGGCTGGAGGGCGAGATAGGCGAGCACCGCCAGGGCCTTGCGGCTGGAGAGGGTGATCTCGCGCTCGCCGACGGTGAGCCGCATGGTGCCGACGAGGCTGAGGGAGACGGGGAAGGCGGCGACGGTGTTCATCACATCAGCGGGGCAAGGCTGGCGGGGCTGTCCGGCCGGGCCGGCGCGGTGCCGCCGGGGAAGGGCATGAGGCCGGTGGCGAGGATCTTGGCGACGGCGGGCGCGTCCTCGGGGGTGACGAGGTCCACGGCGAGGAGGCGGCATCCGGCGGCGTGGAGCCGGGCGGTCAGGGTGGCGAGGTCGGCGGGCGGGGGCGGCGCGGGCCGCGCCGGCCGGGCGGCGAAGGCGGGGAGCTCCGGGTCGAGGGCGGCGCGGGCGAGGGCGGTGGCGTCGCCGGGCGTGGCCGCGCCGCGCGCCGCGCGGTGGGCGGCCATGTCGAGGGCGATCTCCATCTGGAGGAGCTCGAGGATCGCGCCGGCCGCCGCCGCCGCCGGGGTCAGCGCGGCCTTGAGGCCGAAGGCGAGGCCCCGGCCGTCCGCGCCGCGCGACAGGGCGCAGAAGACCGGCACGCCGGCGACGGCGGGCAGGGCGAGGAGCGTGGTGGCGCGGGGGATCCCGGCGCCGTCGCGCAGGGTGGCGAGGGCCGAGGCGTCGGTGTCGAGCGGGTCGGGCGCGCAGGGCAGGGTCGCGCCCGTCCACCAGCGGGCGGCGGCGTCGCGCTCGACCAGCTCGAGAAGGCCGGCGAGGCGGGCCGCCTCGCGGTCCGGGCCGGCGGCGAGGCCGAGGCTCTGGGGCGGCGCGCTCCCGTGGCGGGCGCCGGCATGCGCGGGGAAGATCGCGGCGGCGGGCACGCCCGCGGGGCTGCCGTCGGCGAGGTCGGTGGCGGTCACGCGCGCAGGCGCGGCGGCCGCGGTCCAGATCGCGTCGAGGCCGGGCACGGCGGGGTGGTCGCCCGGCGGCAGGGGTGCGGCCTGGGCGAGCACCTCGGCGGTCTCGCCGGCGAGGCGGATGGCGGCGTCCGCGAGGCCGGTGCCGCTGCCGCCGACCGGGGTGCCGCCGCAGGCGCCGGCGAGGAAGACGAAGCGGGGCGCGGCGGGATTGGGCAGGGCCGCCACCCAGTCGAGCCGGTCGAGGAAGCGCCCGGCCTGGGTCTGCGCGAGTGCGGCATGGAGCCAGGCTGTGCTCCGGTCCGGGTCATGTCTGGCCGCCGCATCCGATGGCATCGGTCGCGCGCCCCCTTCACCATAGGCATTGCTTGTCCGGTGGTAACGCGGCGGGACGGGGATTGACAGCGGCATTCGCCGGAGGCCCTCAGACCGACAGGCAGACGTATTTCATCTCCAGGTAGTCCTCGATGCCGTGGCGCGAGCCCTCGCGGCCGAGGCCCGACTGCTTCACCCCGCCGAAGGGCGCGACCTCGGTGGAGATCAGGCCGGTGTTCACGCCGACCATGCCGTATTCGAGCGCCTCGGCCACCCGCCAGACCCGGGAGAGGTCGCGGGCGTAGAAATAGGAGGCGAGGCCGAAGATCGTGTCGTTGGCCTGTTCGATCACGTCCGCCTCGTCGGTGAAGCGGAAGAGGGGGGCCACGGGGCCGAAGGTCTCGTCATGGGCGAGCTGCATGTCGCGGGTGACGCCGGTGAGGATCGTGGGCTCGAAGAAATTGCCGCCGAGCGCATGGCGATGGCCGCCCATGGCGATCCGCGCGCCCTTCGACGTCGCGTCGGCGATATGCGCCTCGACCTTCTCGAGGGCGGCGGGGTTGATCAGCGGGCCGGTGGTCACGCCCGCCCCGAACCCGTCGCCGACCTTCATCTGGGCGACCTTGGCCGCGAGCTTCTCGGCGAAGGCGTCGTAGACGCCGGCCTGGACGTAGATGCGGTTGGCGCAGACGCAGGTCTGGCCGTTGTTGCGGTATTTCGAGATCATCGCGCCTTCGGCCGCCGCGTCGAGGTCGGCGTCGTCGAAGACGATGAAGGGGGCGTTGCCGCCGAGCTCCATCGACATCTTGAGCACCTGCTCGGCGCCCTGGGCGAGCAGGATGCGGCCGACCTCGGTCGAGCCGGTGAAGGTGAGCTTGCGGATCCTGGGATGCGAGGTGAAGAGCTTGCCGACCTTGGCGCTCGATTTCGAGGTGACGACGGAGAAGAGCCCCTTCGGCACGCCGGCGCGTTCGGCGAGCACGGCCATGGCGAGGGCGGAGAGCGGGGTCTCGCCGGCGGGCTTCGAGAC
>CAZESN010000125.1:0-1064 GCA_964514775.1 uncultured Rhodovulum sp. | reverse complement strand
GACCATCGCGCAGCCGGCGGCGAGCGCGGGCGCGACCTTGCGGGCGATCATCGCGTTCGGGAAGTTCCAGGGCGTGATCGAGGCGGCGACGCCGATGGGCTGCTTCAGCACGAGGATGCGCTTGTCGGGCTGGTGGCCGGGGACGGTCTCGCCGTAGACGCGCTTGGCCTCCTCGGCGAACCATTCGATGAAGCTCGCGCCGTAGAGGATCTCGCCCTTGGCCTCGGCCAGCGGCTTGCCCATCTCGGCGGTGAGGATGGCGCCGAGGTCGTCGGCATTGGCGACCATCAGGTCGAACCACTTGCGCAGGACGGCGGCGCGGTCCTTGCCGGTGCGCGCGGCCCAGTCCTTCTGCGCCGCGTGCGCCGCGTCGATCGCGCGGGTGATCTCGGCCTCGGAGAGGTCGGGGACCGTGCAGATCGTGTCGCCGCGGGCGGGGTTGGTGACCGGGAAGCTCGCGCCCGTGTCCGCATTCACCCATTCGCCCGCCACATACGCCTGGTCGCGCAGCAGGTCGGGGTCGGAAAGCATGGACTTCAGGTTCAGGGGCTCTGGCATCGCGGGCCTCTCGGCATGAGGGAGCAGCGGCAAGAGGACCATAAAGGCCGGGTGGACACAAGGTTGGGGGCCGAGGCGGGTGATGCGGGCGGCAACGGGCTGAAACAATGCCCATTTCCCGGGCATTGCGCGGGATGTCAGGTGCGTCGGGACCGGGAGAGGCGAGGCATTGCCTCGCCCCGGTCCACGGGTGGAGGGCGTGAGCCCGTAGGCCGTTCTCTTGCTCAATGGAGGGCGGCGACGAACGGGGATCGTGGCGCGCCTGCCTGGCAGGTGCGGAACGCGCCTGCCGGGGGCAGGCAGGCGCGTCACGATTTGCCACGGGTCAAATCGTGGGGGGCGGGCGTCGTGCTGGCAAAAAATAATCCGGCGCGGGGGCGTGCCCGCGCCGGATTGTGGACGTCTGTTCGGGGCAATGGCCTGCCCCATGCCCGCTGGGGGACGCGGGGGCGCCTTGCCCTGGCGGTCAGATGAGCTTGCTCATGGCGACGGCGGTGTCGCTCATG
>CAZESN010000124.1:7513-8232 GCA_964514775.1 uncultured Rhodovulum sp. | reverse complement strand
CCGGGTTGGCTGCTTGAGCCCGTCGGCGACGGCGGGCCCAGAGGAATGGTCGCCGTCGCGCCTCCGGGCGCGTCACAGAATCCGGCTTACAGGCCGTCCGCATATACCCCTCGGCCCGCTACCCCTCGACCGGCGCCTCGGCCGCTGTCAGGCGCTCCGCCGCTCCGCCGACCAGTTCTCCTCGATGGTGGGCAGGTTCACCTCGATCCAGTCGGCCAGGCTCCGCACGCGTGCGGCGACCTCGCGGCCGAGCGGCGTCAGGGTGTACTCGACATGCGGCGGGACGACCTTGAAGGCCCGGCGCTCGATGATGCCGTCGGCCTCCAGCCACTGCAGGGTCTGTGCCAGCATCCGTTCGCTCACGCCGCCGATCCTGCGGCGCAGCTCGCTGAAGCGCTGCGTGCCCGCGAGCAGGGCGATGAGCACGAGAACGCCCCAGCGACTGGTGACATGCCGCAGAACCTCGCGCGACGGGCACTGCGCCGCCATCAGATCGCCGCGCGCGAGCTTCGCGCTCAGCGTGCCGGGATTGTCGATCGGTTCCGCGTCCATGGCCAATCTCCAAACTAACAAACATGTGCGTACTTACGAAAAGTAAGATAGGGAGCTATATGGCCCGTCACACTGCTCAACGCAAGGAGACACGCCATGACCATCGCCGTAACCGGAGCCACCGGCCAGCTCGGCCGCCTCGTCATCCGCAAGCTGAAGGAAAAGGT
>CAZESN010000124.1:0-7503 GCA_964514775.1 uncultured Rhodovulum sp. | reverse complement strand
ACATCGTCGCCCTGGTGCGCAGCCCGGCCAAGGCCGCTGATCTCGGGGTGACCGCCCGCGAGGCCGACTATGCCCGCCCCGAGACGCTGGCCGCGGCGCTCGCCGGCGTCGATACGCTGCTTCTGATCTCGTCGAGCGAGGTCGGCCAGCGCGCCGCCCAGCACCACAACGTCATCGAGGCCGCGAAGGCCGCCGGCGTGAAGCGCATCGTCTACACGAGCCTTCTCCACGCCGACACCTCGCCGCTCAGCCTGGCCGAGGAGCATCGCGAGACCGAGGCCGAGCTCAGGGCCGCCGGCATCCCCTTCACCATCCTGCGCAACGGCTGGTACGCCGAGAACTACACTGGCTCGATCGGCGGCGCGCTTGCCGGCGGCGCCTTCATCGGCAGCGCGGGCGAGGGCCGGATCTCGGCGGCCGCGCGCCTCGACTATGCCGAAGCGGCGGTGGCGGCGCTGACCGGCGAGGGCCACGAGGGCAGGACCTATGAACTCGCCGGCGACCAGGCCTGGACCCTGGCCGATCTCGCCGCCGAGATCTCGCGCCAGACCGGGCGCGACATTCCCTACCGGGACCTCCCGGCCGACGACTATGCCGCGGCGCTGACGGGATTCGGCCTCGACGCCGGCTTCGCCGCCAGCATCGCGTCCTGGGATGTCGGGGCGGCAAATGGTGCGCTCTTCGACGACGGCGGCGCGCTCTCGAAGCTGATCGGCCGTCCGACGGCGCCACTCGCGGACAGCGTCGCCGAAGCCCTCAAGGCCTGATCGTGATGGAACCGGTCACGGCCTTGCGGCCCTGACCGGCCTCCCGTCCGGCCCGGTCCGGGCTGGCTGCGCCGCGACGGCCAGCCGGCGCCGGGGCAGCCAGGGCGCAGCGAAGGCCCACTGGAGCCGCGACTGGTGGGCCCATTTGCCGAGAACGGCGCAGCCGACCACCAGGATCGCGACCTTGGCGAGGTCGATCCCCACCGAATCCCATCCCCGGGCCTCGGTGAAGCTGTCCATGTAGAACAGGAATATCCTGTGCATGAGATAGATGTAGAGCGTGGCGCTGCCGATATAGGAGAGGAACGCCCCCAGCGCGAACCGCTCGATCGACTTGGCGAAAAGCACCACGCCGGCGATGCCGATCCACGAGATCACGAAGGCCGACAGGAACTCCCCGCCATAGCCCTGTGAATACTGCAGGGCGGCCGCGACCAGGAACGTGGCGAGCAGCAGCGGCCAGAAGCGGTGGTAGCGCGTGACCAGCGCATCGGCCATCGGCAGCACGAAGAGGCCCATCCAGAAGAACGGGAACAAGAGCCCGATCCGCTCGAGAAGCGGCGGCGGCGTCCCGTCGGCCCGCAGGCCACAGATGGCATAGACCACCACCGAGGCCGCGAAGACGATCCAGAACGGCATGCGGAACAGCAGGCGGGCGATCAGGAGCGAGATCGCAAGCGCATAGATGAACCAGAGCGTCAGCGGCGGGTTCCAGAAGATCTTCATCCAGAGCTTGATGTCGCCGACCGGATTCTCGAACTGGGTCGGCACGCTGCGCGTCAGCGCGATGTAGATCAGCGCCCAGAGCACGTAGAGATAGATCATCCCGCCGATCTTGTTCTTCAGGAAATCCCGGATCTCGGTGCGGGAAATGACCTGATAGGCGAAGAGACCCGAGACGAAGAAGAAGAGCGGCATCCGCAGGAAGCCGAGCGCGGGATGGAACTGGTTGGTGTGCCAGAACACCAGCAGGATGATGCTCACGCCCTTCGCGATATCGGCCCAGTCCAGGCGGCCCGAGGTCGGCCGTGCCGGCATCTGCGCCAGCGTCATGCCGAAATACGTGCCTCCGCGCGTTGTACTCAAGTCACTCTCTCCCGCCGGCCTCCGCACGGGAGGAAGCTGCATCGCGGCATCTGCATGTTCGGGGGTGCAGGGTGCAAGCGCGGCGGCCCGGCGGCGGGCATATCGGCATGATCTCGCTGGTTCTCGCCCTGGGGTATTGTGTCGGGAGCGGTTCTGACGGGTGCGCCGGGCGCCGCATAGTCAATGCCCCGGAGCGGGAGTCGCGCGCATGGGATCGCATCCCACCGACCCGGCCGAATCGCCCCTGATCCGCATGGCAAGCGCGGGATGGGCATTCACGACAACTTTAGGGAGTTTTGTTCCGCGAGATATCCACTCAGGCGGTAGCCATATCTTGTGCGTCAAAAGTCGGACAGCGCAAGAAATAGTGCGATGTGGAAAGTCTCGTAAAGTCCTTTGTCTGCGGACGTCGCAGTCTCGCAACGCTTCAGGGAAGTCCCACAAAAAACCATTGATTCCCATATCCTCCCATGGTACCCCCGAAACCAAGGAAGGCGGCGGAACATTCGGACAAGGGCGCAGACCCGAGCCACATCAAAAATACGGCAGGTTTCATACAGGCCCGCAGGCTTCCGACCAAAAGAAGACCCGACAGCGGACCCGGATAACGAGCAGACCGCAGGACAAGGCGCAGTCGGGCCAAGGCCCACAAGGGACCGGATGGCGGGTCGTGCTTTCAGGCAGCACGGCCCGCCTTTCGTTTCCGGGGTGCGAGGACAGGAGAACGGCCGGTGATACGGCGCTTCAGGGGCGAATCGGTCCACAAGGTGGACCAGAAGGGCCGCGTGTCGGTTCCCGCGCCCTTTCGCCGTGTCCTGGAGGAAGGCGATCCCGACTGGACCGAGGGACTGAACCCCAACCTCGTGCTCATCTACGGCCGCTCGCGGGAGCGGCCCTGCCTCGAGGGCTATTCGATCCGCGCGATCGGCGAGATCGACGACATGATCGCCCAGCTTCCGCGGTTCAGCCCCGAGCGCGAGATCATTGAGCGCTTCATCAACACCCGCTCGGTCTACGCCCAGGTCGACGAGAACGGCCGCATGGTGCTCTCGGCGAAGCTGCGCGAGATGATCGGCCTCACCGACGAGGCGCTCTTCGCCGGCATGGGCGACAAGTTCCAGATCTGGACGCCCGAGGGCTTCGCCGCCGACGAGGCCCGCATGGCCGGCGCGATCGCCGAGATGGGGGGCGAGACCGATCCGCTCGCGCTCCTCGACCGGCTGATGCGCGGGGGCACGGCATGATGATGGTGCCGGTCGCGGCCCATGTCCCGGTCCTGCTCGCTCCGATTCTCGACGCCGCCCGCCCGGTCGCCGGGACCTGGGTCGACGGCACCTTCGGCGCCGGCGGCTACACCCGCGGCCTGCTCGACGAGGGCGCGGCCCGCGTCATCGCCATCGACCGCGACCCGACGGCCCTCGCCGCCGCCGCGGCATGGGCGGGCCATTACGGCGACCGCCTGACGCTCAGCCCCGGCACATTCGGCACGCTCGACCGCGTCGCGGCCGAGGCCGGCGCGCCCCACGTCGACGGGGTGGTGCTCGATATCGGCGTGTCGTCGATGCAGATCGACCAGGCGGCGCGCGGCTTCTCCTTCCAGAAGGACGGGCCGCTCGACATGCGCATGGGCAACAGCGGCCCGACCGCCGCCGATCTGGTCAACCGCCTGCCCGAGGCGGCCCTCGCCGACATCCTCTTCCAGTACGGCGAGGAGCGCGCCTCGCGCCGTATCGCCCGCGCGATCACCGCCGCCCGCGCCGTCGCGCCCCTGACCACGACGCTCCAGCTCGCCGCCATCATCGAGCGCCAGCTCCCGCGCCCCAAGCCCGGCCAGCCCCATGCCGCGACCCGCAGCTTCCAGGCGCTGCGCATCGCGGTGAACGACGAGCTCGGCGAGCTCGCTCGCGGCCTGATCGCCGCCGAGGCCGCCCTTCGCCCCGGCGGCCTGCTGGCCGTCGTGACCTTCCATTCGCTCGAGGACCGCGTGGTCAAGCGCTTCCTGCAACTGCGCGGAGGTGCGGCGCCGCGCGCCAGTCGCCACGCCCCCGACACCGCGGCCGATGCGCCGCGCTTCGCCCTGACGCCGCGCAAGGCGATCGCACCGACCGAGGCCGAGGTCGCCGCCAACCCGCGTGCCCGCTCGGCCAAGCTGCGCCTCGCCCGCCGGCTCGACGCGCCCGCCGGCCGCGTCGACCTCGCGGCGCTGGGCCTGCCCGCCCTCGCGCTGAGGGAGCTGCACCCATGAGGTTCACGCTCTATATCTCCGCCGTCGTGCTCGTCGCGGTCTGCGCCACCTGGGCCTACCGGGTGAACTACGCGACGCAAGAAGCGATGAACCGGGTCGCCGACCTGCGCGCGGCCATCGCCGCCGCGCGCCAGGCGCTCGACGTGCTGCGTGCCGAATGGGCCTATCTCAACCGTCCCGACCGGCTGCGCCGCCTCGCCGACGCCCATGCCGCGACGCTCCAGCTCATCGACCTCCAGCCCGGCCATTACGGCGAGGCGGTGATGGTCGCCTTCCCGCCGGAGCCCGAACCCCAGGACCCCGTCCTCGCCGGAGGAGCCGAATGATCCGCCGTCCGCTGCGCCCGCTCGCCCGCATCCTGCGCGCCCGCGCCGAAGGCACCGACCCCGACCTGATCGAGGCCGAGGAGCGCGCCGCCCGCGTCGTCGCCCGCCGCCGCGCCGAACGCGCCCAGGCCGAGACCCGGCTCATCCTGCTCGGCCTCGCCTTCGTACTCGGCTTCTCGGCCGTCGCCGGCCGCATGGCGCTCCTCTCGGCCGCCGTCCCGGTCGAGCCGCGCGCCGCGAGCTCGATCGAGCCGATTCGCGCCCAGCGCGCCGACATCGTCGACCGCAACGGCGCGCTGCTCGCCACCAACATCGTCACCCACTCGCTCTATGCCCAGCCCCAGCAGATGCTCGACCCGGACCGGGCCGCGCGCGAACTCGCCCGCATCTTCCCCGACATCGACGCGGACGCCCTGCACACCCGGCTGACCGACGGCCGCCGCTTCATGTGGATCCGCCGCTCGATCTCGCCCGAGCAGCGCCAGCTCGTCCACGACCTCGGCGAGCCCGGCCTCCTCTTCGGCCCGCGCGAGACCCGCCTCTACCCCAACGGGCCGGTGGCCGCCCACATCCTCGGCGGCGCCAGCTTCGGCCGCGAGGGCGTGAACTCTGCCGAGGTGGTCGGCACGGCGGGCGTCGAGCTCGTCCACGACGCGCGCCTGCGCGACCCCGCCCGCACCGACGAGCCGCTGCGCCTCTCCATCGACCTCGGCGTCCAGACCGCGCTCGAGGAAGTCCTCGCCGCCGGCATGGAGGAGATGAACGCCCGCGGCGCCATGGGCATCGTCATGGAGGCAAAGACCGGCCAGATCCGCGCCATGGTCAGCCTGCCCGACTTCGACCCGAACTTCCGCCCACCGCTGCCGACCTCCGGCGACCCGGCCGACAGCCCGCTCTTCAACCGCGCCGCCCAGGGCCGCTACGAACTCGGCTCGGTCCTGAAGCCCATCGCCGTCGCCCAGGCCCTCGACGCGGGCTTCGTCTCGCCGACCACCATGATCGACACCCGTGGCCCGATGCGCTGGGGCCGCTTCACCATCCGCGACTTCCGCAACTACGGGCCGCGCCTCTCGGTCGAGGAGGTGATCGTCAAATCCTCCAACATCGGCACCGCCCGCATCGCGGTGGAACAGGGGGCGAAGGCGCAACAGGATTTCCTCGGCCGCCTCGGCATGTTCGAGCCGGTGCCCGTGGAACTCGTCGAGGCGACCCGCACCGCACCCCTCCTGCCGCAGCGCTGGTCCGAGCTCACCACCATGACCGTCTCCTACGGCCACGGCATGGCGATCACGCCCCTGCACCTCGCCACGGCCTATGCGGCGCTGGTGAACGGCGGCACCCGCGTGCGCCCCAGCATCATCCAGAGCGATGTCCTCCCCGCCCCCGGCGAGCGGGTGATCTCCGAGCGCACCTCGGCCCAGATGCGGTCGATGCTGCGCGCCGTGGTCGAGCGCGGCACCGCGCGCCAGGCGGACGTCCCGGGCTACGAGGTCGCCGGCAAGACCGGTACCGCCGACAAGCCGCTGCCCACCGGCGGCTATGCCCGCGACAAGGTGATCTCGACCTTCGCCGCTGTGCTGCCCGCCTCCGACCCCGAATACGTGGTGCTCATCGCTCTCGACGAGCCCTCGAACCGGGCGCATGGCAACGCGATCCGCACCGCCGGCTACACGGCTGCCCCGGTGACCGGTGCCGCGATCCGCCGCATCGCGCCGCTTCTCGACATGCGGCCCCAGGGCGGGGTGACGGCCGAGGCACCGCTTTACACGCTGGTGGCAAACGACTAGCCCCGAAGGGACGGGCGCAACACGGGCGGCAGGATCATGGCGGCAACGGATCGCTCAGACTCGCTGGCAGCACTGGAGGCGCTCGGCCTCCTCTCCGGCACCCGCCGGGCCGGCGACTGGTCGGGCGACCTTCCCGGCATCACCTCCGGCATCACCGGAATATCGGTCGACAGCCGCCGCACCGAGCCGGGCCACCTCTTCGTGGCGCTGCCGGGATCGAACGTGCACGGGGCCGCCTTCATCCCCTACGCGCTGCGCATGGGCGCGGCCGCGATCCTGACCGACGCCGAGGGACTGGCGCTGGCCGAGGCCGAGCTCGGCGGGCCGCTCAAGGTCCCGGTGCTGGTCAGCGACAGCCCCCGCCGCGCCTTCGCCATCGCCGCAAGCCGCTGGTTCGCCCGCCAGCCCGAGACCATCGTCGCGGTCACCGGCACCAACGGCAAGACCTCCTGCGCGAGCTTCACCCGGCAGATCTGGGAGGCTCTGGGCGAGCGGGCGGTGAACTTCGGCACCACCGGCGTCGAGGGCGCGGTCAGCGCGCCGCTCAGCCACACCACCCCCGAGCCGCTCACCCTGCACGCGCTCCTCACCGACCTCGCCGACCAGGGCGTCACCCATGCCGCGATGGAGGCGTCGTCCCACGGGCTCGACCAGCACCGGCTCGACGGCGTGCATCTCGCGGCCGCCGCCTTCACCAACATCACCCGCGACCACCTCGACTATCACCCGGACTTCGAGGCCTATTTCGCCGCCAAGCTCGGCCTCTTCACCCGGGTCCTGCCGCGCGGCGGCACGGCGGTGGTCAACCTCGACGATCCTTTTGGTGCCCGCGTGCGCGAAGCGGCCGAGGCGCGCGGCCAGCGCATCCTCACCGTCGGCCGCGCCGAGGGCGCCGACCTTCAGCTGATCGGCCAGCGCTTCGATGCGACGGGCCAGGAGATGGTCTTCGCCTGGCAGGGCGCGCGCCACCGCGCCCGGCTCGACCTGATCGGCGGCTTCCAGGCCCATAACGCGCTGATCGCCGCCGGCCTCGCCATCGGCTCGGGCAGCCGTCCCGAGGCGGTCGTCACCGCCCTCCCGGGCCTGCGCACCGTGCGCGGGCGGATGGAGCGCGCGGCCACCCGGCAAAGCGGTGCCTCGGTCTTCGTCGACTACGCCCATACCCCCGATGCGCTCACCACCGCGCTCAATGCGCTGCGCCCGCATGTGATGGGGCGCCTTCTCGTGGTGTTCGGGGCCGGCGGCGACCGCGACCGCGGCAAGCGTCCGCTGATGGGCGCGGCGGCGGCCGG
>CAZESN010000123.1:0-8251 GCA_964514775.1 uncultured Rhodovulum sp. | reverse complement strand
ACCTCGCGGATCATCGGCACCGCATATTCGCCGGTCGCGGCCGGATCGCCGGGGCCGTTCGAGAGGAACAGGCCCTCGGGATCATGGGCGAGCACGTCCTCGGCGGTCGCGGTCGCGGGCAGGACCGTCACCTCGCAGCCGGCCGAGGCGAGGCAGCGCAGGATGTTGCGCTTGGCGCCGTAGTCGATCGCGACCACCCGCCGGCCCGGTCCCTCGCGCCGGGAATGCCCGCCGGGCCAGGCCCAGCGCATCTCGTCCCAGCGGTAGCTCTGGGCGCAGGTGACCTCGCGCGCGAGGTCCATGCCCACGAGGCCCGGGAAGGCCCGCGCCCGTGCCACGAGGTCTTCGATGTCGAAGTTGCCGTCGGGATCATGGGCGATCGCCACATGGGGCGCGCCCTGAAGCCGGATCGCCCGGGTCAGGCGGCGGGTGTCGATGCCGCCGATGCCGATGCGGTTGCGCCGCGCGAGCCAGTCGGTCAGGTCGCCGGTCGCGCGCCAGTTCGAGGGCGCGGTCGGGTCCCATTTCACCACCATGCCGGCGGCGACCGGGTCGGCGGTCTCGTCGTCCTCGGCGGTGACGCCGGTATTGCCGACATGGGGGAAGGTGAAGGTCACCACCTGCCCGGCATAGGAGGGATCGGTCATGATCTCCTGATAGCCGGTCATCGCCGTGTTGAAGCAGAGCTCGGCGACCGCGACGCCGGTGGCGCCGAAGCCGCGGCCGTGGAAGACCTGTCCGTCGGCGAGCACGATGCAGGCGGTCGGCCGGGACTGGCCGGCTTCGCGGGTTGCGGCCGCGGGCCGTTGGGCTGCGGGGGCAGGGGACATGGCACGAATCCTGAGAATTTGCGCGCAACCTATGCCGGGCCGGGGCGGGGGTCAAGAAACCGCCCGTGCCCTCCGGGCGGGGCCGGATATGCGCGCGGTTGCCCCGGCCGGGGCTTTGCGGCAAGGTCGCGCCGCAATCAGCGAGGGGCACCATGCGCGACGCCGAAGCCGTCACTTTTGCCGGATCCACGCTCGACCGCGCCTCGCGCCTGCGCGACGATCCGGCGGCCCTGGCGGCGATGAGGGCCGACCCGCGGGCGCGCTGCCTGCCGGTCTGGCGGGGGCGGCCGCTGATGGATTTCGCGGGCGCGCCCGGCCTCGGCTGGCAGCCGTTCGAAAGCCCGGTTCTGGGTGAGACGGCGGGGGCGCTGACGGTCTTCCTGGGGCTCGACGGCGCGGAGCCGCGCTTCGCGCAGGAGGTGCCGGACTGGGACACCACCCGCCCGCCGGAGCCGGTGCCCTTCAGCAACGACGCCGAGATCGCGCACCCCGACCTCCCCGGGCATCTGCGCTTCGGCGAGCTGCGCGCGGCGATGGCCTCGCTCTCCCCCGCCGACGGGGCGCATGCGGCGGCGGCGAAGGGGATCCTCGCCTGGCACGCGAGCCACGGGTTCTGCGCGGCCTGCGGCGCGCCGTCGGAGCCCGATCAGGGCGGGTGGAGGCGGCGGTGCGGGTCCTGCGGGGCGCAGCATTTCCCGCGCACCGATCCGGTGGTGATCATGCTGGTGACCCGGGGCAATTCGCTCCTGCTCGGGCGGCAGGCGTCCTGGCCGCCGGGGATGTATTCCCTGCTCGCGGGCTTCATGGAGCCGGGCGAGACCATCGAGGCGGCGGTGCGGCGCGAGACCATGGAGGAGACGGGGATCGAGGTCGGTAGGGTCGCCTATCTCGCGAGCCAGCCGTGGCCGTTTCCGTCGAGCCTGATGATCGGCTGCCACGGCGAGGCGCTGACGGGCGAGATCACGATCGACGAGGTCGAGATCGAGGATGCGATCTGGGTGAGCCGCGAGCGGCTGGCGGCGGCGCTGGCCGGGCAGGACCCGCAGCTGCGCCCCGCCCGGCCGGGAGCGATCGCGCGGTTTCTCATCGAGCGCTGGCTCGCGGACCGGCTGGACTGACGGCGATGACGAGGAGGATTGCTGCCATGCGACTGACTGCCATGATCGGGGCGCTGTCGGTGCTCGCCCTGCCGGCGATGGCCGAGACCGAACCCGCGCTGGCGCGGACCTATGTCTGCGACGGGGGCGCGGTGGTTCAGGTCGCCTATCTCAACCCTCAGGAGGGCGGGTCCTACGCCGTGCTCGGCTGGGGCGGGGTGCTGGTGCCGATGCAGGCGGGCATCACCGGGTCGGGGGTGCGCTACGTCGATTTCGACACCGTGCGGGCGCTGGTCTGGCACACCAAGGGCGCCGAGGGCTATCTCGCCACCGAGGCTGCCGGCGACGTCGAGGTCATCCTTGGGCTCTGCATCGAGGCGGGTGGCTGAGGCGATCCCCGCGCGCGGGGATCCGGACCGGAGAAGGCGAGGCACTGCCTCGCCCCGGTCCATGGCTGGAGCGCGTGCGCGCGGAGGCCATCCGCGACCTGCATGCACATCGTGCCCGACAGGGATCGTGACGCGCCTGCCTGGCGGGCGCGGAACGCGCCTGCCGGGGGCAGGCAGGCGCGTCACGATTTGACAACGGTCAAATCGTGCAGGGAAAGAATACAGATCGATCACGCCGCCGGCGCGCGGCCGGTGATGCGGGCGACGATGCGGTCGGCAAGCACCTCGACGGCGCGGGCATGCGCGGACATCAGCGCGGCATTGTCCTCGCCCGCCACCGGCGTCACCACGCGGAACCGCTCTGTGGCGACGACGCGGCCGCTTTCGGGGGAGACCACGATGAACTGGCCGGCGAACTCGACCTCGGCGCCGGGAGTGCCGATCATCCGGTCGGCGATCACCTCGATCCGGTAGCCGGCGGGGTCGTAGCCGGGCCAGGGCTCGGCGGCGACGCGGGCGTTCAGCCGGTCGTCGAGGGCAGCGACGAGATGGCGCGTCAGCGCCCGGCGCGGCGTGTCGGCCCAGAGCGCCTGCCGGTCGGCGACGGCCGAGCCCGGGCCGGTCATCACCGCGATCTCCATCGCCTCGGCATAGGCCGGCAGGCTGATCTCGGCCACGGCGATCGAGCCGACCGGCGCCGCCACGCGCGCCGCCGGCTGGGGCGCGGGCAGAAGGAAATAGTCGGGCTGGCCGGCGCAGGCGGCGAGCGCCAGGGCGGCGGCGGCAAGGAGGGGGGCGCGCATCGGCATCGTCATCTCCCGAACAGGACCGAGTTGGGGCGGCGCTCGAGCGCGGTGACGAGCGAGTTCACCGAGCGCGCCGCATCGCGCAGTTCGCGCAGGAGCAGGAGCGTGTCGCGGTTGATGTCCGACCCCGGCCCGAAGGAGCCGAGCGCCTGGTCGGCGCGGCTCGCGGTCGCCGAGAGCTGGGCGACGAGCGCGGGCAGGCTCTGGGCTGCGGCGGCCACGGCGGCGGCGGCCTCGTCGGCGGAGGCGAGCGTGGTGTTGAGGTTCTCGACCGCGCCGCCCTCGCGCAGCTCCACCAGCGTGAGCCGGAGCTCGGCCAGCGCCGCGGCGAGCTGGGGCGGCACCTCGGCCATGCCCTCGCTGCCGATCAGGCGGTCGGCGGTGTCGAGTACCTGACGGCCGGAGGTCACCAGCTCCTCGAGCGGCAGGTCGCGGGCCTCCTGCGAGAGCGCGGTCAGGTTGTCGACGAGCTCGGGCAGGCCGGCGGTGGCGGTGTCGACGCTGGCCGCGGCGTTCTCGGCGGCGGTGAGCGTGTTGGTCAGGCTCTCGGCCAGCCGGGCGGCCGCAAGCTCGTCGGTGAGCGCGCGGATCGAGGCGAGCGAGGCGTTGAGGTTGTCGACCGCGCCGCCGGTGCGCAGGCCCGCGAGCATCAGGCGCAGCTCGGTGAGCGCGGTGTTGACCGACTGCGGTACCTCGGCGATCGCCTCGCTGGCGATGAAGGCGTCGGCGGTGGCGAGCACGCGGCTGGCCGAGGCGACGAGCTCCTCGAGCGGCAGGGCGCGAGCCTCGTCCGAGAGCGCGGTCAGGCTCGCGAGAAGCTCGGGCACGCCGGCGGTGGCGGCATCGACATTGCCGACCGCCGCCTCGATCGCGCCGAGCGTGGTGGTCAGGGTCTCGGCCAGGCGCGCGGCGGCGAGATCGTCGGCGACCTGCCGGATCGCGGCCAGCGTCGCGTTGGCGTTCGCGACGGCGCCGCCCTCGCGCAGCTCGGCGAGCAGGCGGCGCAGCTCCTCGACCGTCGCCTCGAGCGGCAGGTCGCGGATCTGGCCGGTGACGGCGTCGAGGGCGTCGGGCACGCCCTCGGCGGCGGTGCCGACGCTGTCGAGCGCGCGGGTCGCGGTGGTCAGCGTCTCGGCGAGGCTCGCCGCCACCTCCTGCCGGGCGAGGTCGTCGGTGACGACGCGCAGAGAGGCGAGCAGGGCCGCGAGCTCGGCGGGCGCCTGCTGGACCTCGTCGCTCCCGACGAGGGTGCGGATATCGGCGAGCAGGAGCCCGAGCTCGGCGGGCGCCTGGCGGACCGCGTCGTCGGCGATGAGGGCGCTGGCGTTGTCGAGGAGCGTGGTCGCCGAGCGCACAACGTCCTCGAGCGGCAGGGCGGCGAGGCGCTGAACGAGCCCGGTGGCCGAGGTCATCATGTCCCCGGTCTCGACCGGCGCGCTCGGGACGGTGGGGATCGGCGTCTCGGCCCGGTCGAAGCTGCCGGCCGGGAGGGCGGGCATCTCCACGAGATTGACGTAGAGGGTGGTGCCGAGCAGGCCCTGGGCCGCGAGCTGGGCGCGCAGGCCGCGCGAGATCGCGGCCTCGATCAGGTCGAAGACCTGCTCCTCGGCGTCGTCGCTCTCGGGCACGCCGAAGCGGTTGGGGAGCACGTCGAGGGTGACGTAGAGCTGGACGCGCGGGCCGTCGGGGCTCTCGCTGATGCGGGCCTGCACGCCGGTGACCTCGCCGACGCGCACGCCGTTGTACTCGACGTCGGCGCCGACCCGCAGGCCGCGCACCGAGCCGTCGAAGACCGTGGCGAGGCGCACCGGCGTCGCCCAGTCGGCGCCGGTCAGCACGCTGTTGCGGGCGTCGTTCTCGGAGGCGTAGAGCTGGAATTCCGGCTCGCCGGTCAGGGCGCCGCCGCCGGCCGCGACCGTGTCGAAGGCGATGCCGCCGCGCACCAGCGAGGCGAGGCTGTCGACGCGCAGCGACGCGCCGGCAGTGCCGAGCTCGACCGTGAAACCCGAGGCGTTCCAGAACCGCGTGGCGCGGTTCAGCCGCTCGTGATGCGGCGCGTCGATGAAGGCCGAGACCGTGACCTCGCCCTCCTCGGTGAGCTCGACGCTCTCGATCGTGCCGACGGCGATCTGCTTGAAGAGGACGGGCGCGCCGACGGCGAGCGAGCCGCCGGTGGTGGACTGGAGCGTCACCCGCATCCCCGGCTGGCCGGCGGGGGTGAGCGGCGGACGGGGCAGCGCGGTGAAGCGCCGCTCGGGCGGGCCTTCGAAATTGTCGAAGGAGGCCTCGATATAGGCGCCGGTCAGCACGGTATCGAGCCCGGAGATGCCGCCCGGCCCGACCTGGGCGCGCACCAGCCAGAAGGTGCTGTTCTCGTCGATGAACCGGGCCATCTCGCGCTGGACCCGGGCATGCACGACCACCTGATCGAGGCCCTCGGTGAAGCCGACGCGCTCGACGAGGCCGATGGTGAAGTCGCGGTAGCGCACCGTGGTCTCGCCCGGGATGATGCCGGTGGCACTGTCGAAGAGGATCTCGACCACCGGCCCGCGGTCGGAATAGCTCCGCCAGGCGACGCCGAGCGAGATGGCGAGCGCGATCAGCGGCACCAGCCAGGCGAGCGAGATCCGCGGCAGCCGGCCCACGCGCGCGGGCTCGACGGTGGGGTCGGCGGCGGAGTCGGCGGGGGTGGGGGGCGTCGGGTCAGCCATGCGCGTCCTCGTCTCCCTCGATCCGGTCCCAGATGAGCCGGGGGTCGAGCGATAGCGCGGAGACCATGGTGAAGGCAACGGAGAGCGCGAAGAAGACCGCCGCGGTGCCGGGGTTGAAGCCGACGATGAACCCGAGGTTCACGAGAGCCGCGAGGATCGCGACGACGAAGACGTCGACCATCGACCAGCGCCCGATGAACTCGACGATCTCGAAGAGCACGGTGCGGCGGTGGCGCGACATCACCACCTGGTAGCGGATCGACCAGACGAGATAGCCGATGACGAGGAACTTGCCGACCGGGATCGCCACGCTGGCGATGAAGACCACGGCGGCGACGAAGTAGCTGCCGTGATGGATGAGGTCGATGACGCCGCCGATGATGGTCGAGTCGACCTCGCGCCCGAGCATGGTGGTGCGCAGCATCGGATAGAGGTTTGCCGGGATGTAGACTAGGAGCCCCGCGAGCCACCAGGCCATCACCCGCTCGAGGCTGTCGGTCCGGCGCGAGACGAGAGGCGCGCCGCAGCGCGGACAGGCGGCGGGTCCTGCCGCGCTGACGCGTCCGCAGGTGCCGCAACCGATCAGCCCCGCCTCGCGGGCGGTCAGGATGTCGTCCGGTGTTCCAGCAGTCGCCATACGGTCTTCTCGCTTAGGCTCGCGATCTCCAGTGCGACAATGAGCGCGATGATCGAAAGTTCCCAGAAGGCCGGCCCGAGCGACACCGTGGCCATGCTGCCGATCTTCACCAGCGCCACCACCACGCCGACGATGAAGACCTCGGCCATCGACCAGGGCCGGAGCTGGCAGGCCCAGTAGAAGACCTGCCGCGTCTCGGGCAGCGGCCGGAAGCCGAGGCGCATCGGCAGCAGCGCATAGGTGAGCAGCACCGCCCGCGTCATCGGGATCACCACGATCAGGAGCATCACCGCCACGGTGAGCGGCGTGGTGATGCCGCCGGTGAAGGCGAAGGCCGTGTCGATGAGCGTGGCGCTGCTCTGGAAGCCGCGCGCCGAGATCTGGAGGAAGGGCAGGAACAGCGCCGACCCGACCAGCACCACCATGGCGAAGGCGCTGCCCAGGATGGCGTCGAGCGCCCCGTCCTCGGAGCGCAGCAGCACGTTGCCGCAGCGCCGGCAGCGCAGCCGCCCGCCCTCGGGCACCTCCGCGACATGGTAGAGCGCGTCGCAGGTGGTGCAGGCGATGAGCTCGCGCGGGGAGGCGGTTGCGGTCATGCCCGTGCCGTCCCCGGGGACCGGATCAGGCGAGGCACTGCCTCGCCCCGGTCCACGGCCGGAGCGCGTGCGCGCGGAGGCCGTCCACTGCCTTCATGGAGCGCGGGGACGATGGGGATCGTGGCGCGCCTGCCTGGCGGGCGCGGAACGCGCCTGCCGGGGGCAGGCAGGCGCGTCACGATTTGACACGGGTCAAATCGTGCAGAGCAAGAGCGATCCATGGCCATCATCCCGGGCTGAGGCCGCGCAGGCGCTCCGATCTGCGGCGCAGCAGCTCGAGCGTGGTCAGGAGCAGGATCGAGATCATGACCAGGATTGTAGCGACGGCGAGGATCGCTGGCGAGATCTGTTCGCGGATGCCGTTCCACATCGCCCGCGGGATGGTCTGCTGGTCGTGGGCGGCGACGAAAAGCACCACCACCACCTCGTCGAAGGAGGTCACGAAGGCGAAGAGCGCGCCCGAGATCACCCCGGGCATGATCAGCGGCATCGTCACCTTGAAGAAGGTGGTCGTCGGCCCGGCGCCGAGGCTCGCCGCCGCGCGGTTCAAGGACTGGTCGAAGCCGACCAGCGTCGCGGTGACGGTGATGATGACGAAGGGTATGCCGAGCGTCGCATGGGCGAGGATGATGCCGACATAGGAATTGGCGAGGCCCGTCATCGAGTAGAAGAAGAAGAGCCCGGTCGCGGTGATGATGATCGGCACGATCATCGGCGAGATCAGGATCGCCATGATCGCGCGGCGGAACGGCATCTCGGGGCGCGCGAGGCCGAGGGCCGCGACGGTGCCGAGCACGGTGGCGACCAGCGTCGAGAAGACGCCGATGATCACCGAGTTCTTGGCGGCGTTCACCCAGGTCGCGTTGCGCCAGACATCGCCCCACCAGGCGGCGTCGCGCGGTGCGTCGGGGTTGACCATGCCGAAGGTCAGCAGCCGGTCGTACCAGCGCAGCGAATAGCCGTCGGGATCGAGGCGCAGCATCTTCTCGGTGAAGGTGAAATACGCCTCGGCGTTGAAGCTGAGCGGGATGATCAGGATGATCGGCGCGATCAGGAACAGGAAGATGAGCGCGCAGATCGCGAGATAGATCCAGCGCCAGATCCGCTCGAGCGGGCTCGCATAGACGGGAAGGGCCATGGCGTCACCCGAGCTTCATGTTGTCGATCCCGACCAGCCGGTCGTAG
>CAZESN010000122.1:0-8298 GCA_964514775.1 uncultured Rhodovulum sp. | reverse complement strand
CAGCGTCGGGATGTAGAGCGGCAGCACCAGCACCGAGATCAGGAGCCCGCCGCGCCGGATCCCGAGGGTCAGCGCCGCCCCGATCGCACCGAGGAACGAGAGGCCCGGGGTGCCGACCAGAAGCCCCGCGACCAGCCAGGGATAGGCGGGGCCGGGCAGGTTCAGGGTGAGCGCGAGCACCGGCGCGATGACCACGAGCGGCAGGCCGGTGGTGAGCCAGTGCGCGGTTGCCTTGATCGCCACGAGGCCGGCGAGCGGCACCGGCGCGAGTGCCAGCACGTCGAGGGTCCCGTCCTCGAAATCGGCCTGGAAGAGCCGGTCGAGCGACAGAAGGCACGCCAGCAGCGCCGCGACCCAGATCAGCCCCGCCGCCACCCCCGCCAGCCGGTCGAGATCGGGGCCGATCCCGAGGGGCGCGAGCAGGAGCACGATCAGGAAGAACGAGAGCCCGAGCCCCGCGCCGCCTCCCGAGCGCAGCGCGAGGCGCAGCTCGCGGGCGAGGATCGCGCGCAGGGCGGTCACGCGAAGGCCCCCGCGAGGAACGGATCGGAGGCCGGGCCGGGCGCCGGCGGCGCGAGACGCAGTTCGCGGGTATCGGCCAGTGGCAGGTCGACATGGGTGGCGACGATCGCCATGCCGCCGGCCTCGGCATGCGCGCGGATCGCATCCGCCAGCCGCCCGACCGAGGCCGTGTCGAGGGCGACGGTGGGCTCGTCGAGAAGCCACAGCCGGCGGGGCGCGAGCAGGAGCCGCGCGAGCCCCAGCCGGCGCTTCTGCCCGGCCGAGAGCGCATGGGCGGGACGCCCGGCCAGTTCCGTGAGGTCGAACCCCGCGAGCGCCGCGTCGATCCCCCGGGCCCCGAGCAGCTCCGCCCAGAACGTCAGGTTCTCGGCCACGGTGAGCGGCAGCTTGATCGCGTCGAGATGGCCCGTGTAGGCGAGCCGCTCGATGCAGGCGTCGGGATCGCGGGCGAGGTCGAGGCCGTCGAGCGTCACCCGGCCGGCCGAGACCGGCAGCAGGCCGGCCAGCGCGCGCAGCAGCGTCGACTTGCCCGCCCCGTTCGGCCCGCGCAGCATCAGGGTCTCGCCATCCGCGAGCGCAAGGTCGAGCCCCGCGATGATCGCGCGGCCCGAGCGATGGCAGCCAAGCTTCTCGACGATCAGTCCCATCCGGCCCGCTTAGCGGAACCACCCCCGCAGGGGAAGGGTGTGGGCGGCTTCACCGGGAATCAGCGAAATCCATGAATAATGATACTTGAGATATCATCTATGCTGACATAAACAGGCCATACGATATCCTGAACGGGTGTGCCCGATGATCACCGGAACGCAGATGCGCGCGGCGCGCGCTTTGCTCGGCATCGACCAGAAGACGCTTGCCCGGCTCGCCGGCATCTCGGTGCCGACCGTCCAGCGGATGGAGGCGAGCCCCGGCACCGTGCGCGGCATGATCGAGAGCCTGACCCGCGTGGTCGAGGCGCTCGAGGGCGCCGGGGTCGAGCTCATCGGCGACGGCGCGGCCAGCACGTCCGGCGGGCGCGGCGTGCGGCTCCGGGCGCCGGCGGGCGGAGGGGGCGATGTCACCGGTTGAGATCGCCGCCCTCGGCATCGCCGCCCTTCTCGCGCTCGGCCCGGCCGCTATCTTCGCCGGGCGCGGGCCGCGTGGCAGCGCCCTGATCTACGGCGCCGCCGGCGCGCTCTGCGCCGGCCTCGCGCTCACCGGGATCGCGGTCCTCGTCACCCGCGCCGGACCGGACACGCTCGCCCTGCCGGTCGGCCTGCCGGGGCTGGGGGCGCATCTGCGGCTCGACGCGCTCTCGGCCTTCTTCCTCGCGGTGCTCGGCATCGGCGGCGCGGCCGCGAGCCTCTATGCGATCGGCTACGGCCGGCACGAGGCCGAACCGATGCGGGTGCTGCCCTTCTACCCGGCCTTCCTCGGGGCGATGGCGCTGGTGCTCGTCGCCGACGACGCCTTCAGCTTCCTCCTCGGCTGGGAGGTGATGTCGCTCCTCTCCTGGGCGCTGGTGCTCGCCCATCACCGGCTGCCCGAGAACCGCCACGCGGGCTTCGTCTATCTCGCCATGGCCGGCTTCGGCACCATGGCGCTCATGCTCGCCTTCGGGATGATGGCGGGGGCCGCCGGCGGCTACGGCTTCGCCGAGATCCGCCGGGTCGAGCACGCGCCGGCGGCGAGCGCGCTGATCCTCGGGCTGATGCTGCTCGGGGCGGGCTCCAAGGCGGGCATCGCCCCCCTCCACGTCTGGCTGCCGCTCGCCCATCCGGCCGCGCCCTCCCACGTCTCGGCGCTGATGAGCGGGGTGATGACCAAGGTCGCGGTCTATGGCTTCATCCGGGTGGTCTTCGACCTCGCCGGGCCGATGCCCTGGTGGGTGAGCCCGGGCGTCATCCTGCTCGGCGCCGGCACGGCGATCCTCGGCGTGCTCTTCGCGGTGATGGAGACGGACCTCAAGCGCGCGCTCGCCTGCTCGACCATCGAGAACATCGGCCTTGTCTTCGCCGCGCTCGGCCTCTCCATGGCCTTCCGCGCCAGCGGCATGGGGGCGGCGGCGGCGCTCGCGCTGGTGGCCGCGCTCCTCCATGTCCTCAACCACATGGCCTTCAAGAGCCTGCTCTTCATGGGCGCGGGCGCGGTGCTGGCCGCGACGGGGCGGCGCGACCTCGACGGGCTCGGCGGGCTCATCCACCGGATGCCGGTCACGGCCGTGCTGATGCTCGGCGGCGCCATGGCGATCGCGGCCCTGCCGCCGCTCAACGGCTTCGTGTCGGAATGGCTGGTGTTCCAGTCGGTGCTGCTCAGCCCCGGCCTGCCGCAGCCGGTGCTCCAGCTCGTCGTGCCGGCGGCCGGCGGCATGATCGCGCTTGCCGCCGCCCTGGTGGTCGCGGCCTTCGTGCGCATCTACGGCGTCGCCTTCCTGGGCCGTGCGCGCAGCCCCGAGGCCGCCGCTGCCGTCGAGACCGACCGCTTCTCGCTGGCGGCCATGGCCGGGCTCGCGGCGCTCTGCCTCCTGATCGGCGTGGTGCCGGGGCTGGTGATCGACGCGCTGGTGCCGGTCACGAACCTGCTCACCGGCAGCCGCCTGCCGGCTCAGGCGACCCAGCCCTGGCTCACCCTCGTTCCCGTCTCCGACACCCGCTCGAGCTACAACGGCCTGCTCGTCCTCGTCTTCGCGCTTCTCGTCACCACCCTCGCCGCCCGCGCCGTCCACCGCTTCGCCTCGCGCGAGACCCGGCGCGGCCCGGCCTGGGACTGCGGCTTCCCCGGCGTCGGGCCGGTCTCGCAATACGGTGCCGGCAGCTTCGCCCAGCCGGTACGCCGCGTCTTCGCCACCACGCTGATGGGCGCGCGCGAGGAGGTCGAGATGCCCGCGCCCGGCGACCTGCGCCCGGCCCGCCACCGCCTGCACGCGACCGACCTCGCCTGGACCTGGATCTACGCCCCGCTCGGCGCGGGGGTCGGCGCGCTCGCCACGCGGATGAACCGGCTGCGCTATCTCACCCTGCGCCAGTACCTGGGGCTCGTCTTCGCCGCGCTCCTCGTCCTCCTGACCGGGCTCGCGCTATGGAGCTGATCGCCGGCCTCGTCGTCCAGGGCGTCCAGATGGCGCTGGTGCTCGCGCTCGCACCGCTGCTCGTCGGCGTGGTGCGCAAGGTCAAGGCCCGGCTCACCCGCCGCCGCGGCGCCTCGGTGATCCAGCCCTACCGCGACATCCTGCGGCTGATGCGCAAGGAGGTCGTGCTCGCCGAGAACGCCTCCTGGCTCTTCCGCGTCGCGCCCTACGCGGTCTTCGCCGCCACCTGGATCGCGGCCGCGCTGGTGCCGACCTTCGCCGCCGGGCTCCAGTTCTCCTGGACCGCCGACCTCATCGCGATCGTCGCCCTGCTCGGCACCGCGCGCTTCTTCCTCGCGCTCGCGGGCATGGACATCGGTACGAGCTTCGGCGGCATCGGCGCGAGCCGCGAGATGATGATCGCGACCCTGGCCGAGCCCGCCATGATCCTCATGGTCTTCACCGTGGCGCTGGTCGCGGGCTCGACCAACCTCTCGGCCATCGCCGGCCACATGGCCGGCCCGGGCGTCGGCCTGCGGGTGTCGCTCGCCCTGGCGCTCGTGGCGCTCGTCATCGTCGCGGTCGCCGAGAACGCGCGCATCCCCGTCGACAATCCCTCGACCCATCTCGAGCTCACCATGGTCCACGAGGCGATGGTGCTCGAATATTCCGGCCGCCACCTCGCGATGATCGAGATCGCCGCGGCCCTCAAGCTCCTGCTCTACATGTCGCTGATCGCCTGCGTCTTCTTCCCCTGGGGGATCGCGCGCGGGGCAGGGGCGGGGGCGGGTGCAGGGGCCTATCTCGCCGGCACCGCGCTCTGGATCGCCAAGCTCGGGGCGGGCGCGGTGCTGCTCGCGCTCTTCGAGACCTCGATCGCCAAGATGCGCGTCTTCCGCCTGCCCGACTTCCTCAACGCCGCGCTGATGCTCGCCCTGCTCGGCACGCTTCTCCTCTTCGTCTCGCGGAGCCTCTGAGATGCACGGGCTCGCCTTCGACGTCGCGCATATGCTGGCCGGGGGGCTCGTGCTCCTGAGCTTCATGATGCTCTACCAGGACCGGCTCTCGGCGCTGATCAGCGTCTTCGCCCTCCAGGCCGTCCTGCTCGCCGCCTCCGTCGCCTGGCAGGGCTGGGTGCAGGACGCGCCGCATCTCTACGTGAGCGCGCTGATCGCCCTCGTCTTCAAGGCCATCGTCGTGCCCGGCGCCCTCGGCCGGATCGTGCGCCGGCTCGGGCTCCACCGCACCGTCGAGGCGGTGGGCGGCATCAGCCTCACCATGCTCGCCGGCATGGGCGTGGTCGCGCTCTCCTTCGTGCTGGTGCTGCGGGTCACCGCGACCGAGGTGAACCCGCTCGCCCGCGAGGACCTCGCCTTCGCCCTCGCGGTCGTGCTGCTCGGCCTTCTGATGATGGTCACCCGCCGCAATGCCGTCAGCCAGGTGATCGGCTTCATGTCCCTCGAGAATGGCCTGATCCTCGCCGCCGCCGGCGCACGCGGCATGCCGCTCGTCGTCGAGGTCGCGGTCGCCTTCTCGATCCTCGTCGCGGTGATCGTGATCGGGGTCTTCCTCTTCGGCATCCGCGAGCGGTTCGAGACCGTCGACGTGGCCGCGCTCGACGACGTGCGCGGGGACAGGCCATGACCGCCGCAGGCGCCCTCCTGATCGTCCCGGCACTGGCCGCGCTCGCCCTCGCCGTCCTCCCCGGCGACCGGCTGCCCGCGCAGCTCAATGTCGCGGCGAGCGCGCTCACCTTCCTCGCGGCCCTCGGCCTCGTGCTGGCCGCGCCGCCGGCGCCGGGCGGCTACCTGCTCGTCGACGAGCTCAACACGATCTTTCTCGTCCTCAACACCTTCGTCGGCCTGACGGCGGCGGTCTTCTCGGCCGGCTACATCCGCCACGAGCTCGCGGAAGGCCGGCTCACCCCCGCCTACCTGCGCTTCTACCACGCGATGTTCCAGCTGATGATGTTCGGGATGAACCTCGCGCTGGTCGCCAACAATATCGGCCTCATGTGGGTGGCGATCGAGATCGCAACGCTCACCACCGTGCTCATGGTCGGCATCTACCGGACCCGCGAATCCCTTGAGGCGGCGTGGAAATACTTCATCCTCGGCTCGGTCGGCGTCGGCCTCGCGCTTTTCGGCACGATCCTCGTCTACATGGCGGGCCAGCCGGTGGTCGGCGAGGGCATGGCGGCGATGCTCTGGACGAACCTGATCGGGCAGGCCGCGGGCTTCGACCCCGCCATGCTCAACCTCGCCTTCGCCTTCCTCCTGCTCGGCTACGGCACCAAGGTCGGCCTCGTGCCGCTCCACGCCTGGCTGCCCGACGCCCATGCCGAGGGCCCGGCCCCGATCACCGCCGTGCTCTCGGGGCTCCTGCTCAACGTCGCCCTCTACGCCGTGCTGCGCTTCAAGATGGTGATGGGCGCCAATCCGGCCGCCCTCGACCCCGGGCCGCTGATGGTGGGGATGGGGCTCCTGTCACTGCTCTTCGCCGGGCTGATGCTCTACCGCCGCCGCGACATCAAACGCCTCTTCGCCTATTCCTCGATCGAGCACATGGGCATAATTGTCTTTGCCTTCGGCCTGGGCGGCCCGGCGGCGAATTTCGCCGGCCTCCTGCATGTGGTGATGCACAGCCTGACCAAGTCGGCGATCTTCTACGGCGTCGGCACCGTCACCCAGATCGTCGGCGGCCAGCAGATCGAGCGCATCCGCGGCCTGACCGCCAGCCACCCCGCGCTCGGCTGGGGACTGGCGGCGATGGTGCTCGCCATCGCCGGCATGCCGCCCTTCGGCGTCTTCACCAGCGAGTTCCTCCTCGTCACCTCCACCTTCGCCCGGGCGCCGCTCCTCGCGCTCGTGCTGGTGGCGGGGCTCCTCCTCGCCTTCGGGGCGCTGACCCTGCGCCTGACCGGGATCGCCTTCGGCGAGCCCTCCGCCGAGGGCCGCCCCCTGACCGGCACGCTCGTGCCCCTCTATACCCATGTCGCGCTGGTGCTCGTCGCCGGCATCTACCTGCCCGCGCCGGTCGTCGCCTGGCTGCAGGCGGTGGCGCAGCTGCTCGGATGAGGTGAGCGATGCCCGAGATCATCGAGCTCATGGTGCCGCCCGAAACTGTTCGCAGTGGTCCGATGCCGCGCCACACCGTCGGCGCCGAGCTCTGGGAGCAGGCCGCCGGCGACCTCGCCCGCGGCACCTCTGTCCTGCTCGGCCTCTGGGGGGACGCGGAGGCCTGCCACATGGCGCTGCTGGAGCCCCGGTCGCACCGGATCGGCCTCATCACCCATGCGGGCCCCGCCTTCCCCTCGGTCGGCCGCCTTCACGCCCCCGCCCAGCGGCCCGAGCGCGCCGCCGCCGACCTCTTCGGCCTCATCCCCGAGGGGGCGCCCGACCCGCGTCCCTGGCTTGACCACGGCCGCTGGGGCGTCAGCCACCCCCTCGGCGCGGCGACGCCCGCCTCCACCGGAACCGCGCCCTATCCCTTCCTCCCCGTCGAGGGCGAGAGCCTGCACGAGGTCCCCGTCGGCCCGGTCCATGCCGGCATCATCGAGCCCGGCCATTTCCGCTTCACCGCCCAGGGCGAGACCGTGGTCCGGCTCGAGGCGCGCCTGGGCTATGTCCACAAGGGCATCGAGGGCCTGATGCGCGGCGCCACGCCCGCGCGCGGCGCCGGCCTCGCCGCCCGCACCTCCGGCGACAGCACGGTGGCCTTTTCCTGGGCCTTCGCCCAGGCGGTCGAGGCGGCACTCGGCGTCGCCATCCCCGAGCGCGCCCTCTGGCTGCGCGCGCTGATGGCCGAGCTCGAGCGCCTCGCCAATCACCTCGGCGACATCGGCGCGATCTGCAACGACGCGGCCTTCGCGATGATGCTCGCCCAGACCAGCGTCCTGCGCGAGGAGGTGCTGCGCGCCGCCGACGCCGCCTTCGGCCACCGGCTGATGCGCGACCGCATCCTTCCCGGCGGCGTCGCCCGCGATCTCGACCCCGCCGGCATCGCGGCGATCCGTGCCGCGACGACAGCGATTCGCGCCCGCCTGCCGGCGCTCGTCGCCCTCTACGAGGGCACCGCCTCGCTCCAGGACCGAACGGTCGGCACCGGCATCCTCTCGCCCGCGCTCGCCGGCCGGTTCGGGGCAGGGGGCTTCGTCGGCCGCGCCTCGGGCCGCGACTTCGACGCCCGCCGCGACCTGGCCTACGCGCCCTACGACCGGCTCGCCCCCGACGTGCCGCTGCGCAGCGACGGCGACGTCAACGCCCGTGTCTGGATCCGCATCCGCGAGGCCGAGGCGAGCCTCAGCCTGATCGACGCCATCCTCGACGGCCTGCCCGCCGGCCCCGTCCGCACCGACCTGCCAGGGGCCGGCGCGCCGCGCGAGGGCCTCGGCCTTGTCGAGGGCTTCCGCGGCGACATCCTCGCCTGGGTGGCGCTCGACGCGGCCGGCCGCATTCGCCGCTGCCACCTGCGCGACCCTTCCTGGTTCCAGTGGCCGCTGCTGGAGGCCGTGATCGAGGGCAACATCATCGCCGACTTCCCGCTCTGCAACAAATCCTTCAACTGCTCCTATTCGGGCCATGATCTCTGAGGTGATGCGATGCGCCTGACGTCGCCACCGCGCGACCGCCCCGGGAAAGGCCCTGCGCTTCTTCCCCTTGCACGATTTGACCCGTGGCAAATCGTGACGCGCCTGCCTGCCCCCGGCAGGCGCGTTCCGCGCCGCCCAG
>CAZESN010000121.1:0-8298 GCA_964514775.1 uncultured Rhodovulum sp. | reverse complement strand
AGTATGTCGACATCGCGTTCAAGGTGCCCGAGCGCAAATACGCCGCCTGGCCCGACGCCATCCGCGCCGGTTTCGAGCCCGCGCGCACCGTCCGTCCCGGCACGCTGAAGGTCGAGATCGTCCCGCAGGGAGGCGATCAATGAGCCTGCGCATCATTTCCGCCGACGATCGGCTGCGCGAGGCGCAGGGCAAGACCACGATGGCGCTGTTCGGGCCGAGCGGCGCGGGCAAGACCACGCTGTTGAAGACCCTGCCGCCCGCCGAGACGCTCTGCATCGATCTGGAGGCGGGCCTCAAGTCCGTCCAGGACTGGCCGGGCGACAGCATCCCGATCCGCCGCTTTTCCGACGCGGTCGACATCGCCTGCCTGATCGGCGGCGCGAACCCGGCCGCCCAGCCCGAGGAGCATTTCTCGGAGGCGCACCACGCGCATCTTCGGGCGCAGCATCCCGAGCTGGCCGAGAAGATCGACACCAAGCGCATCATCTTCGTCGACAGCATCACCGACCTGACGCGCCAGGCCATGGCATGGGCCAAGACCCGGCCTGAGGCGCTGTCAGAACGCACCGGCAAGCCGGACACGCGCGGCGCCTACGGGCTTCTGGCGCGCGAAGTCATCGGTCTTCTGAAGCATCTGCAGCATGCGCCCGGCCGCACCGTCATCTTCGTCGGCATCCTCGAGAAGGTCGTCGACGACATGAACCGGGTGACATGGCAGCCGCAGATGGACGGCGGAAAGGTCGCCCGCGAGCTCCCCGGCATCGTCGATCAGGTGCTTACCATGAGCCTGTTTACGCAGGATCCCGGTGCGGACCCCGATGCGCCCCCGACCTGGCGGCACGATCCCGACAAGGGCAATGCGCGCCGCCTCGTCTGCCAATCCGGCAATCCATTCGGCCTGCCGGCCAAGGATCGCAGCGGCAGGCTCGACCTGACCGAGCCGCCAGATCTCGGCGCGCTCCTCATCAAGATCAACCAACCCCGGAAAGGATGACGACATGACCTTCGACATGAACGACGTGGAGCCGCAGCAGTCCGGCGATTTGATCCCCGACGGCACCTTCGCCAAGCTGGTGATGACGCTGCGCAAGGGCGGCACCGACGGGACGGGCGACGCGGATCGCGGGCTGCTCAAGGCCTCGAACCAGCCCGGCAGCGACGTGCTGATGCTCGACGCCGAGTTCACCGTCGCCGAGGGGCCGCATGCCCGGCGCAAGTTCTGGCAGAACTTCACCGTGCAGGGCGGCAAGCTCGACGAGCAGGGCCAGTCGATCGGCTGGAAGATCTCGAAGTCGACCTTCCGCGCGATGATCGACAGCGCGCTGGGGCTGAACCCCGAGGACATGAGCGAGGCGGCGAAAGTCAAGCGGGTGCTGCGCGGGCTCGCCGATCTCGACGGGATCAGCTTCGTCGCGAAGATCCAGATCGAGCCGAGCCGCAACCCCGCCTACAAGGATGCCAACAAGCTCGACCATGTCGTGCTGCCCACCGCGCCCGAATGGCAGAAGGTGATGGCGGGCGAGCCCGTGCCCGCGCAACCCTCGAACAAGCCCCGGCCCGCCGCAGCACCCGCGCAGCCCGCGACCCCGGCATGGGGTCAGCCGCAGGTGGCCTCCGCGCCGGCGGCGCCTGCCTGGGGCGCGCCGTCGGCTCCCGCCCAACCCGCCACCCAGACGCCGCCCGCCGCCAAACCCGGCAACGGCCCGGCCTGGCTGAACCCGTGAGCCCGGACGAATGGCAGGCGCATGTCACCACGGAGGCGGCACTGGCGATGGGACGCTGGCTCGAGGCGCGCGGGCGTCTCGACCGACCCATCGCCAGCCTGACCCGGCGCGATCTGGAATGCATGGCTTCGAACGCCATCAGCCGGTTCATCGTGCTGTCCTCCGAGCGCCGGACCGCCGCCCCGGACAAGGAGGAGCGCGACGCGCTGGACCTGCTGCTCATGGGGTGACGCGCGCGGACCTCGCCCGGCGCGTGCCCTGCGCCCAGTGCGGTCGCGAGGCCCGGGGCTTCGGCTACTGTCACGGCCTGCGCTGGGACCGTCACCCTCATTACCGCTTCTGCTCGATGGCTTGCCTGATGGCGGGCTCGGCCAACGCCAAAAGGAACCACGGCATGATCGACAAGACCGACATGGAGACGCGCGCCATCGTGGAGGCCCGCCGTATGCTCGCCGAGGCGCTGACGGAGATGGGCCTGATGGCGCCCTTCTTCGACCGCCCGGCCGCGGACATCGACCGCGTGATCGAGGCCTGCGTCGACGGCTTTCAAGCATCGATGCAGCGTCAGTCCGACAATGGCGACGTGCCGATCTGAGGGGGTGCGGATGCTGGTCGATTTCAATCACGGTTCGGGCTTCGTCTATGGCCGCGACGCCTCGGATCCCGAACCCCTCGGCGCGCGGATCAACCGCCACATCGACGCTGCGCTGGAGGCCGAACGCGAGGGCCAGCGCCCGCGCAACTATCTGGGCGCCAGCCGCATCGGCGAGCCCTGCGCGCGGCGGCTGGTCTACGAGGTCACCCACACGCCGCACGATCCGGGCAAGGATTTCGAGGGGCGCGTTCTTCGCATTTTCGCGGCCGGGCATGTCTTCGAGGATCTGGCCATCCGTTGGCTGCGGCAGGCCAGGTTCGATCTGCGCACGCAGACGCAAGCTGGCGGCCAGTTCGGTTTCGAGACGGCGGGCGGGCGCATTCGCGGCCACGTGGACGGCGTGATCGTCGGCGGCCCGGAGATCGGCCTCGAATGGCCTTTGCTCTGGGAGCACAAGGCGCTGAAAGCCTCGTCCTGGTCGGACACTGCGAAGAAAGGCGTGCAGCTCTCGAAGCCCGTCTATTTCGGCCAGATGCAGATCTACATGGCCTACATGGGCCTCGGGTCCGCGCTTTTCACCGCGCTGAACAAGGACACCTGCGAGCTCTACCACGAGCATGTGCCGTTCGATCCGGCCGCCGCGCAGGCGCTGTCGGACAAGGCGGTCGACGTGCTGCGCGCCGCGGACGCGGGCGATCTTCTGCCCCGCATCGCAACCAGCCAAGACTTCTTCCTCTGTCGTTTCTGCCCCTTCGCCGCACGCTGCTGGGAAGACCGCGCATGACAATCACCCTTTCCGAAACCCAAGGCCGCGCCATCGCCGCGATCCGCGACTGGTACGAGACGCGGCGGCACGACCAGCAGATCTTCCGCCTCTTCGGCTATGCCGGGACCGGCAAGACCACGATCACTGCCATGGCGATCGAGGCGCTGGGGCTTGAACCGATGACCCCGGGCGGGCTTGGCGGCGTGCTTTTCGCCGCCTTCACCGGCAAGGCGGCGATCGTCATGACGCGCAAGGGAACGCCCGCGCAGACCATCCACAGCCTGATCTACCGCGTCTCCGAGGCGACGCCCGAAGAGATCGCGCGCGCGACCGAGGATCTGCTGGCGCTGCGGCGCGACCTGCCGCGCATGGGCCCGGCCGAGCGGGGGTTCGCAATGACGCGCATCGCCCAGCTCGAACTGCGCCTCGAGGACATCCACCAGCCGAAGTTCCTGATCAACGAACAGTCGATCCTGCGCGACGCGGACCTTCTGGTGCTCGACGAGGTTTCGATGGTGGGCAAGGAGATGGCCCACGATCTCATGGCCTTTGGCAAGCCGATCCTGGTGCTGGGCGATCCGGGCCAGCTGCCGCCGGTGAAAGGCACGGGCTTCTTCACCGAGACCGCACCGGACGTGATGTTGACCGAGGTGCACCGCCAGGCGGGCGACAGCGCCATCCTGCGGCTCGCGACACTCGCCCGCGAGGGACTGCCGATCCCACCCGGCGCGCATGACGACCATGTCTGGAAGATGTCGCGCCACGAGGTCGGTCCCGCGCAGATGCTGCAGGGTGGCCAGGTGATCTGCGGCACCAACGCGACGCGCCGCTGGCTTAACTCCGCCATGAAGCGCGCGGCGGGGTTCGGCGCCGATTATCCGACAGGCGGCGGCGAGAAGATCATCTGTCTCAAGAACCGCCACGATCTCGGGCTGATCAACGGCATGTTCCTGACCCTCACCGAGGTGCGGCAGGATCCGGACGACGCCTTCGCCTTCAGCGCCATGGTCGAGACCGAGGACGGGGTGAGCCTCGGCGGGCGGCAGAGCTTCTGGCGCGGCGAATACGCCGATCATGTCGCCTACGACCCCGAGCGCGGGCGACGGGAGTGGCAGATCCGGCGCGGGCTGATCGAGTCCAGCTGGGGCTACGCCATCACCTGCCACAAGTCACAGGGCTCGCAATGGGAGAACGTCGTCGTGTTCGACGACGGGTTCGGGCGCAGCGCCGCCGACCGCAACCGCTGGCTCTACACCGCGATCACGCGGGCCGAGAAAGGTCTGGTGATCCTTGCTTGACCTCAACGACGCCAAACCGCTCGGCGGCGAGCCTCTGCGCTACGATCTCGATCTGGTGGTGGCGCGCCTTCGCGAGACCGCCGAGATATGGGTGCCACGCTTGTTTCCGCGCGGGCGCAGGTCGGGCGACGAGTGGCGGCTCGCCAACATCCGGGGCGACGCGCCGCGCAATACCGGCTCCTGTGTCATCACCCTGCGCGGCGCGCATGCCGGCGACTGGATCGATTTCGACGGCAATCAGGGCGGCGGACCGATCAGCGCCATCGAGGAAGCGACCGGGCTCGACGGCCGGGCCCTGATCGTCGAGGCGGCCGAAATCGCGGGCATCGCGCCTGGCGCGCCGGAACGCCGCGCGCCGCCGACGCCGCCCCCATTGAAGCGCGATCCCGCGCTCGAGATCGCGCACATCCTGACGGGTGCGGAGACGATCACGGGCTCTCCGGTCGCGCGGTATCTGACCGGACGCGGCCTGATGGTGCCCGAGGCCGCCGATCTGCTGTTTCACCCTGACCTGACCCATTGGGAAACGAAGACCGGCTATCCGGCCATGCTTGGACAGGTCCGCGACCGCGATGGCGCGGTCATCGGCCTGCACCGCAGCTACCTCGCCATCGAGGACGAGGCAGTCACAAAGGCGCCGCTCGACAAGGCGAAGAAGATGCTGGGCCGGGTGGCTGGTGGCGCGGTGCGTCTCGCCGATCTCGGCGACCGCGATCGGCTGGCGCTTTCCGAAGGGATCGAGACCGGCCTCGCGGTGATGACCGCATGCCCCGATCTGCCGGTCTGGGCGACGTTGTCGACATCGGGCCTCGAACAGGTCGATCTGCCGCCTGGCGTCCGGCGCGTCCTGATCCTGGCCGACAACGACACCTCCGGGGCCGGTCTCCGGGCCGCCGAGGCCGCCGCCCGGCGCCTGCGCGCGCAAGGGCGCGACGTGGCCGTCGTCTTGCCGCCCGAGGAGGGCGAGGATTTCAACGACCTGCTGCTGCGCGAAGGGTCCGAGGCTGTCGCCGCCCTGATGGCAGATGCGGAGGCCATCACCGAGGCCGAACCGACACTGCTGATCGGGCAGCACCGGCCGGTCAACTATCAGGGCAGCGGCGAGGCCATCCCCACCTTGCGCGCCGACGAAGGCGATCTGGCCCGCTCGGTCGAGCGGGTCTGGAGCCTGCTCATGGCCTCGAACCGGACGCCATGGGTGTTCCGTTTCGCCGGGCAGCCGACATGGGTGGTGCCCGACGACGAGGGCCGTCCGGTCGCCACCGCGATCACCGAGGAACGGCTGCGTCACATGCTGGCGCGGCTGGCGCACTGGAAGAAGCTGAACGGCAAGGGCGAGCTGGTCGCGGCCCCGCCGCCGATCGCCGTGGTCAAATCCGTGCTGGCCACACCCGACCCGGCGCTGCCGGTGCTGGTGGGCATCGTTAACACCCCGGTCTTCGGTCGCGGCGGCACGCTGCTGACCACCCCGGGATATCATCCCGACGCGCGGCTTCTCTATGCCCCGACGCCCGGGTTTGTGGTGCCGACCATTCCGGCCAAGCCGTCAGCCGCCGAGGTTGCCGCCGCCCGCAATCTGCTGTGCGAGGATCTGCTCGGAGACTTCCCCTTCGTCGGTCCCGCCGAGATGGCGCATGTGATCGCGCTGCTGCTGCTCGGCTTCCTGCGCGGGATGATCGACGGGCCGACGCCGCTGCACCTGATCGAGAAGCCCAGCCCCGGCTCCGGCGCCACGCTGATGGTCGATGCCGTGGCCACCATCCTCACCGGCTCGGGCGCGAGCGTCATGACCGAGGGGCGCGACGACGACGAATGGCGCAAGCGCGTCACCGCCAAGCTGCGCCAGATCCCCGCCATCGTGCTGATCGACAACCTGCGCGCCAAGCTCGACAGCTCCGCCGTCGCGGCCGCCCTGACGGCGCCCTTCTGGGAGGACCGGATCCTCGGCGCATCGGAAATGGCGCGGCTGCCGATCCGCTGCCTCTGGATCGCCACCGGCAACAACCCCGAGTTCTCCAACGAGATGGCGCGCCGCCTGCTGCGCATCCGGCTCGATCCCCATGAGGAGCGCCCCTGGCAGCGCACCGGCTTCCGCCATCCCGATCTGATGACATGGGTGCGTGCCAATCGCCCCCGGCTGGTCGCCGCCTGCCTCACGCTCTGCGAGGCGTGGATCGCCGCCGGAAAGCCGCGCGGGGCGCGCACCATCGGCTCCTTCGAGAACTGGGCGCATGTCGTGGGCGGCGTGCTCGAGGTCGCGGGCATTCCCGGCTTCCTCGGCAATCTCGACGAGATGATGGAGGCCTCCGACAGCGAGGGCGCGGGCTGGAGCGCCTTCATCGCCGCCTGGTGGGATCGTTTCGGGACCGCCGAGGTGGGTGCGGCCGATCTCTTCGACGTCGCCCTGTTCTGCGATCCGGCGCCCCCGATCACCGGCCACACGGACCGCGCGCAGAAGACCAGCTTCGGGATCGCCATCAAGAAGATGCGGGACCGCGTATTCCAGGTGGGCGATCTGACCCTCAGGCTGGTGCAGGCGGGCACGTTTCGGCGGGCGGTCAAGTGGCAGCTGAAGGTCTCGAAGCAACCGTCGCGTCCGCAATCGGGCGCACGAGGGCCCGGCGCGTGTGAACCTCGGGCCGCGGGTGTGAACCTCCAGAACCGAGGTTCACACGATCAAGCCATTGATCGGGCTTGCAAATGTGAACCTTGTGAACCTTGTGAACCTCTACCAACCCTTACGCACGCGCGCGCGCACGCACATGCGAAGGATGATGCCGGAAAAGGTTCACAAGGTTCGCGAGGTTCACAAAGCCCCGTGAATTCAGAGCCTTGTCGGTGTGAACCTCCGTGTGAACCTCCCGCGGCAGTTTCCCGAGGTTCACTCGTCCCCGATTGGCTGCGGGAGCTCGATCCATGAGCCCCGCATGTCCCGCCCGTCACCCCATCGAGCAGCAACCCGGAAAGGAGCCCATCATGGCCCACGCATCTCTGACCCCGACACCCATGATCGCCCCGTTTCCCGGCGTGCCGGTCGTCCTCGCCCTCGATCTCGGCACCACGACCGGCTGGGCCCTGCAGGCGGCGGACGGTCTGATTACCAGCGGCACCGTATCCTTCCGACCGAGCCGCTATGACGGCGGCGGCATGCGCTACCTGAGGTTCCGGGGCTGGCTCGAGCAGCTGGCGCACGACGCCGGCACCATCACCGCCATCCATTTCGAGGAGGTGCGCAGGCACGTCGGCACCGATGCGGCGCATGTCTATGGCGGGCTGCTCGCCACGCTGACGGCATGGGCGGAGACCGCGGCCGTCGCCTATCAGGGTGTACCGGTCGGCACCATCAAGCGCCACGCCACCGGCAAGGGCAACGCGAACAAGGAGGCCATGATGGCGGCCGCCCGCGCGCGGGGTTTCTCGCCCGCCGACGACAACGAGGCGGACGCCATCGCGATCCTGCTCTGGGCGCTGGAGACCCGGGGAGGTGTGCAATGAGCGGCATGCGGTTCACGCCCAAGGGCTATGGCGGTCACCGCCGCAATCCCGACGAGGTCAAGCGCGACGGCTGGAAGGAACAGGGGCTGCTGGCCGTCGCCATCGACGACGACCGCCTGACCTGGCCCGAGCGTGAACTGGTCCGCCAGCTCGGTGAGCGGCTCTACGGCAAGCGGGAACGGGAGGCGCGCCATGGGTGAGTGGACCACAGCACAGGTGCAGGACCGGCTGGAGCTCGCGGCGGGCGTCATGCGCCAGATGCCGGGCGTGATGCCGCAGGGCTTCTTCAACGCGTGGCCCGAGTACTTCCACAGCTTCGCCGACAAGGTCGGTCAGGAGCCGCAGATGCGGCGGCCAAGGCCCAGCCCGCGTCAGATCACGCAGGCCGAGGAGGCGATGCTCTGGCTGCGCTGGCTGGAG
>CAZESN010000120.1:0-8436 GCA_964514775.1 uncultured Rhodovulum sp. | reverse complement strand
GCGCGGGTCTCGATCGCGGTGGCGCTGGTGGCGGTCGGGATCGGCATGGGGCTCGGGGTGCCGCTCGGGCTCGCCGCGGCGGCGCGGCGCGGCTCGCTGCTCGACGAGGTGATCATGCGCGGCAACGACCTCGTCTTCGCCTTTCCCGCGCTGCTCATCGCTATCATGATCACCGCCGTTTTCGGCCCCTCGGCGATCAATGCCATCATCGCCATCGGGATATTCAACATCCCGGTCTTCGCGCGCCTCACCCGGGGAGCGGCGCTCAGCCTCTGGACCCGGGAATTCATCCTGGCCGCGCGGGTGGCGGGGAAGGGCAGGGCGCGGATCTCGGTCGAGCACATCCTGCCCAATGTCGCGAACCTGCTGATCGTGCAGGGAACGATCCAGTTCTCGCTCGGCATCCTCGCCGAGGCGGGTCTCTCCTACGTCGGTCTCGGCGCGCAGCCGCCGACGCCGTCCTGGGGGCGGATGCTGGCCGAGAGCCAGACGATGATCGGCTTCGCGCCATGGCTCGCGCTCTTTCCCGGCTTCGCCATCGTGCTGACGGTCCTGGGCCTGAACCTGATGGGCGACGGGCTGCGCGACCTGATGGACCCGCGCCTGCGGCGGAGGCGGGCATGAGCCTGCTCGCGATCGAGGGCCTCGACCTCGCGATCGGCGGCGAGCCGATCCTGCGCGGGGTCTCGCTCGGGGTCGGCGCCGGCGAGGTGCTCGGCGTCATCGGCGAGAGCGGGTCGGGGAAGTCGATGACGGCGCTCGCCTGCATGGGGCTCCTGCCCGAAGGGGCAGGTGCCGCGGGCAAGATCCGCCTCGACGGGCGCGACCTCCTCGGCCTCACCGAGGCGCAGATGTGCGCGGTGCGCGGCCGCGACGTCTCGATGGTCTTCCAGGAACCGATGACGGCGCTCGACCCGCTCCAGACCATCGGCGATCAGGTGGCCGAGACGGTGCGCGTGCATACCCGCGCCGCGCGCGCCGAGGCGCAGGCGATCGCACGCGCGACGCTCGAGCGGGTGGGGCTGCCGGAGGCGCAGTTCCCGCTCTCGCGCTATCCGCACGAGCTCTCGGGCGGGCAGCGGCAGCGGGTGGTGATCGCCATGGCGATCGCGCTCCGGCCCCGGCTCCTGATCGCGGACGAACCCACCACCGCCCTCGACGTCACCACCCAGGCCCAGATCCTCGCGCTCCTCCGGCGGCTCGTCGACGAGGACGGGATGGGGCTGGTGCTCATCAGCCACGACCTCGCGGTGGTCGCCGACATGGCCGATCGGATCGCCATCATGCGCGCCGGCGAGGTGGTGGAGGCGGGGCCGGCGGCGGAGGTGCTGGCGGCGCGGCGACACCCCTATACCCAGGCGCTCTTCGCGGCCTCGTCGCACCGGCCGCACCGCCCGGCGCGGCTCGCGCGCAAGCCGCTCCTCGAGGTCGAGGGGGTGGTGCGGGAATACCCGCTCGGCCGGCGCCTCTTCGGGCCGCCGAAGGTGTTCCGCGCGGTGCGGGGTGTGAGCTTCACGCTCAATCAGGGCGAGAGCCTCGGGCTCGTGGGCGAGTCGGGCTGCGGCAAGTCGACGCTCACCCGCGCGATCCTCGGGCTCGAGGCGGTGCAGGGCGGACGGGTGCGCATCGCCGGCGAGGAAGTGCGCGCGGGCGAGGCGATGCCGCGGCACCTGCGCGCGAAGATGCAGGTCGTCTTCCAGGACCCCTACGGCAGCTTCAATCCCCGCCACCGGGTGGCACGGCTGGTGACCGAGCCCTTCCACCTGCTCGACGACCCGCCGCGCGGGGCGGAGCTGGCGGAGGCGGTGGCACGGGCGCTGACCGACGTCGGGCTGCGGCCCGGAGATGCGGAGAAATACATCCACGAGTTCTCGGGCGGCCAGCGCCAGAGGATCGCGATCGCGCGGGCGCTGATCATCCGGCCGGCGCTGATCATCCTCGATGAGGCGGTCTCGGCGCTCGACGTCCAGGTCCGGGCACAGATCCTCGACCTGCTCGCCGATCTCTCGGACCGCTACGGGCTCTCGTATCTCTTCATCACCCACGACCTGACGGTGGTGCGGGCGATCACCGACCGGGTGATGGTGATGAAGGCGGGCGAGATCGTCGAGGAGGGGCGCACCGATGCCGTCCTCGACGCCCCGCGCCATCCCTATACGCGTGAGCTGATCGCTGCGGCACCGGTGCTGCGCCTCGCTGCCGGCTGAGCCGGCGCAGGTTTTCCCTGCAGGATCTGACCCGCGCCTCGCCCCGTTGCCGCCGACCTTCATAGACGAGACGGACGTCCTGCGGCTGCGGACCGGGGCAGGGCCATGCCTCGCCCGATCCGGTCCGCGGCCACAGGACCTAGCGCGGCGTCGGGGTGCGGCTCACCCGCGGCCGCACCTCGTGGCGCGGCGGCAGGATCTTGCTGAAGGGCGGCACGTCCTCGCGAAGCACGACGTTGGGCCCGATGCGGGTGTCGTGCCCGATCCGCGCCGGGTTCAGCACCACCGCGCCGGTGCCGATCTCGACCCGGTCACCGATCCGCACCCCGTCCTCGGGGTTCACCCCCGTGCGGGTCTGGCCGATGGTCACGTTGTGGTGGATGAGGCAGTCGTCCCCGATCCGGCAGAGCGGCGAGATCACGATGCCCGACTGGTGCGCGATCTTGAGCCGCCGGCCGATCCGAACCCCGATCGGGATCTCGATCCCGTAGAGATTGCGCACCATCAGGTAGAGAAACTGATAGAGCTTGCGCAGCGGGTAGCGGACGAACCGGTTCGGATGCCCGTCCACCCAGACGCCGAACCGATAGAGCGCGACGGCCTGGTTTCCGGGCTGCCACAGGTTGCGGCCGTTGACGGCATAGTCTTCGCGCCAGTGCCGGCGCAGGTCGGCAAAGGACGGGATGCGGTTCTGCCGCCGCCGGCCGGAGGATGGGTGCACCGACGCGGACTCGCCGCGATCGAGTGAATTCGCTTCTGTCATGGCTGATGCGAGTCACGATTGCCCGACGGCCCGGAGAATTCGGATAAGGGGGCTGTCGGATTCGGTTGTCCGGCGGATCGGCGGCCGGAATAGCCACCCGGATTTTCACCGGGATCCATACTCGTCCGATCAGCGTAGACCACCGAAAGATTCGGGGCAACCCCTGTCGCTCCGGGCCGGCGCAAGCCGATTCTGCGGCATTTCCGGCGCCGCCGGGGCCGGCGCGGCAGACCCGATCAGGCCGTCGCCGGGCGCGCCTCCATCAGATCCTCGATGAAGAGGCTGAGGAGCTGGGTGCGGCCGGAGACGCCGGCCTTGCGGTAGATGGCGTTCGACTGGGCCTTGACCGTGCCCTCGCTCGTCTGGCGCAGCCGGGCGATCTCGGCGAGCGTCATGCCCTTGATCGTGAACCAGGCGACGTCGCGCTCCGAGGGCGTGAGCCCCCATTCGAGAAAGCGCTCCTCCAGAAGCTCGGCGAAGGCGGTCGAGGCGCGGCGGAGCTGGCCCTCGATCCGGCGGTTGTGGCGGAAGATGCGCACGAGCAGCACCGCGCCGAGCACGACCCCGAGAAGGAGACCGAGGGCGGCGCCGATCTCGATCAGCTCGCGCGCCTGCCAGCTCAACGGCTCGGTGCGCAGGCCGAAGAGGCCGGCGAGGATGTCCCAGATGAAGAAGAGCGAGCACAGCGTCTGGGCCGCGACGACCGCGGCAAGGACCAGCCGTGCGCCCCCGGGGCTCCGCATCGCTCAGCCGCGCGCCGAGGGATCGGGGCGGTCAGTCATCGTCATCGTCGCCATCGTCATCATCATCGTCGCCGTCATCGCCCCCGCCGCCGCCCCGGCCTCCGTCGCCACCCCGGCCACCGCCGTCGCGCCCGCCGTCATCGTCGTCGTCGTCGTCGTCATCGTCATCGCCGTCATCGTCATCGTCCTTGTCGTCGTCCCGGTCGCCGCCGGACGGACCGCCACCACCGCCGCGCCCGTCCTCGCGCGTGGAGCCGCCACCGCGCGCGCTGTCCTCGCCGTCGTCGGCCCGCCCCCGGGCGCTGCGCTTCTGCGTGACGAGGTCGCGCCGGATCTCCCCGGTCACGCGGTCGAGCACGATCTCCCGGCGCAGCGTATCGGTCTCGGCCACCACGCGGATGCGGCCGAGCCAGGTGCGCCCGACCTCGCGGACGCGAAATCCCTCGCTGTCGAGCTGGCGGACGATGTCCGCGGCCGGATCAGCCTGAAGCGGCGCCGCGAGAAGCGACGCCGCCAGCAGTCCGCACAGAAGGTCCCTGCGCCTCATTCTGTTCCAGCCGTCCCCTTCGGTCGGCTCTCCCGCGAGATGCCCCGGCGACCCGGCGCATGTCGCCGGGCCGTCATCGCGACTATTTGCCCGACCGCGCGGACAAATCTAGTCGTCATCACGATCGTCATCATCATCATCATCGTCGTGGTCGTCGTCATCCCGGTCACGCCCGCGATCTCGGTCGTGGTCGCGATCGTTGTCGCGGCCCTGGTCGCGGCCGCCACGGTCATCGCGGCCGGCCTTACCGTCGGAACGCCCGTCGCGCCGGTCGTCGCCGCGCCTGTCGGCGCGGTCACTGTCGCGGCGGTCATCGTCGTCGTCGAGCTCGACCGTGTCGCGGACAAGATCCCCGGTACGCGCATCATAGACGAGCTCGCGCTCCTCGCGCCCCCGCCGGGCCTCGACGGTGATGCGGCCGTTCTCCTGCTCGGTCTCGATGGCGCGGAACCCCTCGCCGCGCAGGCGCTCGACGACCCCCCCGAGGCCGGCGCGCTCGAGCACCGCCGAGGGCCCGACGCCGCCGCCGAGGTCGCCGGCAGGATCGCGCGACGGCCGGTCGGGACCGTCATTGCGCTCGACGGTGTCGCGGACGAGGTCGCCGGTGCGCGCGTCATAGACGAGCTCACGCTCCTCCCGGCCGCGATGCGCCTCGATGGTGATCCGGTCGCGCTCCTGGTCGATCTCGAACCGCCCGAAGCCCTGGGATTCGAGCCGCGAGAGCACTCCGTCGAGACCCGACTGGGCATTCGCCGCGGTGCCGATCAGGAGTGCCAGCATGGTAAGGCCGGTGCGTGTCATCGTGTTTTCCCTCTCTGGGTTGCCACCCGGATGCCCGGGCACGAGAGGGAAAAAGCGGGTTTCGCGGGGGCCGGCCATTGGCCGCGCGTTTATCCGGCCCGGCCTGGGCCCTTGGTTCAGAAGGCATAAACCAAAGGTCTATGCCTCCGCGCGGTCAGATGGCGTCGCCGAGCGCGTCGGCCACCGTGAAGATGTCCTTGTCGCCGCGACCGCAGAGGTTCATCACCATCAGATGGTCGGCGGGCAGGGCCGGCGCGATCTTCGCGACATGCGCCAGCGCATGCGCAGGCTCGAGCGCGGGGATGATGCCCTCGGTCCGGCAGCAGAGCTGGAAGGCCTGGAGCGCCTCGTCGTCGGTGATCGACACGTATTCCACCCGGTCGATGTCGTGGAGCCAGGCGTGCTCGGGACCGATGCCGGGATAGTCGAGACCGGCCGAGATCGAATGCCCCTCGATGATCTGCCCGTCCACGTCCTGCAACAGATAGGTGCGGTTGCCGTGCAGCACGCCAGGACGGCCGCCGGTGAGGCTGGCCGCATGCTCCATGCGCTCGTCGACGCCGTGGCCGCCGGCCTCGACGCCGATGATCCGCACCTCGGGATCGTCGAGGAACGGATGGAACAGACCCATTGCGTTCGAGCCGCCGCCGATGCAGGCCACCAGACTGTCGGGCAGCCGGCCCTCGCGCGCCAGCATCTGCTCGCGGGCTTCGCGGCCGATGATCGACTGGAAGTCGCGCACCATGGCGGGGTAGGGGTGCGGACCGGCCACCGTGCCGATGCAGTAGAACGTGTCGCGCACGTTGGTCACCCAGTCGCGCAGCGCCTCGTTCATCGCGTCCTTCAGCGTGCCGCGCCCCGAGGTCACCGGCACCACCTCGGCGCCGAGGAGCCGCATGCGGAAGACGTTGGGCTTCTGGCGCTCGACATCGGTCGCGCCCATGAAGACCACGCATTTCAGCCCGAACCGCGCGCAGACCGTGGCGGTGGCGACGCCGTGCTGGCCGGCACCGGTCTCGGCGATGATCCGGGTCTTGCCCATGCGCCGCGCCAGCAGGATCTGGCCGAGCACGTTGTTGATCTTGTGCGCGCCGGTGTGGTTGAGCTCGTCGCGCTTGAAGTAGATCTTCGCGCCGCCCAGCCGCTCGGTGAGGCGCTCCGCGAAATAGAGCGGCGACGGCCGGCCGACGTAATGGGTCCAGAGGTCGTCCATCTCGGCCTTGAAGGCCGGGTCCACCCTGGCGCGCCCGTATTCGGCCTCGAGATCGAGGATGAGCGGCATCAGCGTCTCGGAGACGAAGCGCCCGCCATGGATGCCGAAGCGGCCGCGCGCGTCGGGGCCGGTGCGGAGCGAGTTGGGCAGCGGCGCGGTCATCGGATCCTTCCCCCCTTCGAGATTATCGCGTTCTCTTAGCGCGCGGGCCGGGGGGCGTCGACTGCAATCAGGCGCCGACGGCAAGGCCGCTGCGGGCGGCGCGCACGAAAGCCGCGATCCGCTCGGGGTCCTTGATCCCGGGCGCGCTCTCGACGCCCGACGACACGTCGACCTGCTCGGCGCCGGTCAGGCGCACGGCCTCGGCGACGTTCTCGGGCGTGAGCCCGCCGGCGAGCATCCAGGGCTTCGGCCAGTTCCGCCCCTGCAAAAGCCGCCAGTCGAAGGCGATGCCATTCCCGCCGGGCAGATCCGCACCGGCGGCGGGGCGGGCATCGACGAGGATCTGGTCGGCGACCTCCGCATAGTCGGCCAGCGCCGCGAGGTCGTCCTCGCTGCCAATGCCGACCGCCTTCATCACCGGCTTGCCGAACCGGGCGCGGATCTCGGCCACCCGCTCGGGGCTCTCGTGGCCGTGGAGCTGGAGCATCTCCAGCGGCACCTTCTCGACCAGGCTCTCGAGGAAGTCGTCGTCGGGATCGACGCTCAGCGCCACCCGGCGCAGCCCCTCGGGCGCGCCGTCGGCGACCCAGCGCGCATCGGCGAGCGACACCACCCGTGGGGATTTCTGGAAGAACACGAGACCGATGTAATCGGCTCCGGCGGCTCCGGCGGCGGCGGCCTCGGCCCGCGACCGAAGGCCGCAGATCTTCACCTGCATGCGTGAGGCTCCGTTCAGTTTCCGAGCAGCGCCAGCACGTCGTCCTTGGGCTCGCCCTTGCGCAGGTTGGCGACCTCGCGGCTGAGACGCGCCGCTTCGCGGGCCTTTTCCGAGGCGCGGCGCCGGTGACGGTGCTCGCGCAGCCATTCGAGGATATAGCCGAGCACCATGCCGGTGACGATCGACAGCAGGCTGACGACAAAAAGCGGAAGCTCGAGCACCGCGCCGGGCAGCAGGCCGTCGATCTCCTCGGGCAGAAGCCGCACGGTCACCACGCCGCGATTCGCGAGCGAAAGCACCACGATGATCGCGAGGATAAGTCCCAGCAGAATCAGCTTGATCGTACGCATGAACGCCCTCCGCCTGCGGGGCGCACCTTATCCTTCATTCAGACGGTCGCGCAACAGCTTGCCGGTCTTGAAGAAGGGGACGTACTTTTCCTCGACGGCGACCGAGTCGCCGGTGCGCGGGTTGCGGCCCTGGCGCGCCTCGCGCTTCTTTACCGAGAAGGCGCCGAAGCCGCGCAGCTCGACCCGGTTGCCCTGGGCCATGGCCTCGATGATCTCGTCGAAGACGGTCGAGACGATCCGCTCCACATCCCTCTGGAACAGGTGGGGGTTGTCCTCGGCAATCTTCTGGATCAGTTCCGATTTGATCATCGCTTCCCCCAGATTCTCCGCCATCCCGCCATCAAAGGTTCGGGAGCGGGCGCTTGTGCCCATGCATACCAGACTCGCCCCCACACGGCCCGCCGCGCATTCTGGCACCAATCACGGCCCGAGGGAATAGAGCTTCGGGGCCTGCCTGAGCGATATTTCCCCGAGAATCCCGCCGCTTGGAGCCATGAGACCTAGAATCCGCGTCAGGAATGGCCGATCTTCGCTCACCTCCCAGTTGCGCACCGGAAGCCGGCCGAGGCCGGGCTCGCGCGATTCGAGCCAGTCGAGCGCCGCCGCCTCGCCGCCGATCGCGTCGATCAGGCCATTCTCGACCGCGATGCGCCCGGTGAAGACGCCGCCGTTCGCCACGGCGTCGAGAGCCGCGCCCTCGAGCCCGCGCCGGTCGCCGACGAGCCCCCGGAACCAGCCATAGCTTTCCGCCACCAGCGCCTCGTCGCGGGCACGCGCGGCGGGGTTGGTCGGGCGGAACGGCGAGGGCTCGGCCTTCAGTTCGGACGAGCGCACGGTCTCGAGGCCGATCCCGAGCCGCTCCATCACCCCGGTGAGATCGGGGTATTCCATGATCACGCCGATCGAGCCGGTCAGCGTGTCGCCGCGGCCGA
>CAZESN010000119.1:0-8527 GCA_964514775.1 uncultured Rhodovulum sp. | reverse complement strand
CCGAGCGGGCAGGGGAGGCGCCCGAGGTCGCCGCCGCCGCCCCCGAGCACTACGCGCCGCTCGGCCCGTCGGACGCCGTGCCGACCGCGCCGGTGTCGGTGGCCGTGGCGCTCGCGGACAAGCTGGACGTGCTGACCGGCTTCTGGGCGATCGACGAGAAGCCGACAGGGTCGAAGGATCCGTTCGCGCTCCGGCGGGCAGGGCTCGGGGTCATTCGGATGCTGCTCGATAGAAGTCTCCGCATCCCCCTGACCGGTGTTGTTTGGAGCCATATCGCCAAGCACATGGGCAGACTAGCGCGCGTGGCGGATTTCCAAGATCTGGAGCGTGCCGTGGCGCTTGCCCACAGTGAAGACCTCGTCGAAGTACTTGATACAGCTTTGGCGGCCGAAGCAGAGAAGCGTGCCGCAGAGCGGCTTGCCTCCTTGGAGCGGCTTCGCGCCGAAGCAGATAGGATAGCAAAAGACCTCCTCGCCTTCCTCCACGACCGCCTCAAGGTCTTCCTCCGCGACCAGGGCGTCCGCCACGACGTGATCGACGCCTGTCTCGCCATGCCGGGCAACGACGATCTCGTGCTGCTCGTCAATCGGGCGCGCGCCCTCCAGGCCTTCCTCGCCACCGAGGACGGCGCCAACCTGCTCGCCGGCTACAAGCGCGCGGTCAACATCCTCACCGCCGAGGAAAAGAAGGACGGCGTCGAGTATTCCCTCGACCCCGATCCCCGCTTTGCCGAGACCGACACCGAGCGCGCGCTCTTCAAGGCCCTCGACGCCGCCGAGCCGGCCCTGGCGCCGCGGATCGCGGCCGAGGATTTCGCGGGTGCGATGACGGTGCTCGCGGGCCTGCGCGCGCCCATCGATGCCTTCTTCGAGACGACCGTGGTCAATGCCGACAGCCCGGCCGTGCGCCGCAACCGGCTCTGCCTCCTGAACCGCATCCGCGCGGTGATGAACCGCATCGCCGTCTTCAGCGAGATCGAAGGCGCCTGACACCCGACCGGGGTGCAGAGCCGCCCGGCCTTCGGATCCGTCGGATGGAATGTCGACAAGCCGTTGACCCTGAACGGGTTTTTCTAAACCTGCGCCTCCCTGTAACGTATGCATGACGATTCGGTTGAACCTGCCGGGATCGCGGTTATGCTGCGGTGCAATGAAGCCGCAGGACATCCTCCGGGAGCCCACGCATGCCGTCGCCCGCCTCGACGGCCGGGACCCCGTGCCTGTCGCGACCTTCGGCCGCCGGGCGAACACTCTGGCGCGGCTCTTCGGGCTCGGCCTGCCGGTGCCCGGGGCGGTGGCGCTCTCCTTCTCCTGCGTGCGTGATCTCGGCTCGGGAGGCGAGTTGCCGGACCTGCCGGCCCCCGGCGCGCCGGACCAGCTCCTCGCCCTCCGCGCCAGCCCCGAGATGCGCGCCTGGGGCGGCCCACCCGCGCTCCTCAACATCGGCATCGGCCCGGACACCCTGCCGGCCCTCTCGGCCCGGCTCGGCGAGGCGGAGGCGCTGGGGATCTGGCACCGCTTCGTCCTCGCCTTCGCCCTTGCCGTCCACGACCTCGATCTCGCGGCGCCGGATCCCGACGCGACCCCGCCGGACGGGGCCGGCGACCTGCGCGCGCGGATCGCGGCCGCGCTCGCGCGCTTCGGGGCCGAGACCGGCACGCCCTTTCCGCAGAGCCCGCATGACCAGCTCGAGGCGGCGGCCCGCGCCATGGCCCGCCGCTGGCACGCGCCCTCGACCCGCATCCTGCGCCAGTCGCGCGGTGCGCCCGAGGATGCGGGGCTCGGCCTGATCATGCAGGTCATGGCGCTTGGCGGCGCGCCCGCCACCGCCGGCGCGGTCCAGGCGGTCAGCAGCCGCACCGGCGCCCCGGATCCGGGCGACATCCCCCATCCCGCGCTTCGGGAGGCCTGCGACCGCGTCGCCCGGGGCGTCGGCGAGGCCTGCCGCCTCTCCTTCGCGCGCATCGGCGACGAGATCGCGATCCTTGATGCCGAGCCGGTCCAGCGCACCGCCCGCGCCGCCGTCCGCATCGCCGTCGACCTCGCCGATGCCGGCGCGATCACGCGGGCCGACGCGCTGCTGCGCATCGAGCCGCGGAGCCTGATCGAGCACCTGCACCCCCAGATCGACCCGGCGGCCCCGCGCGACGTGTTCTGCCAGGGCCTCGCCGCCAGTCCCGGCGCCGCGACCGGCCGCATCGTCTTCTCCGCCGAGGCGGCCCAGGCCCTCGCTGCCCAGGACGAGGCCGCGATCCTGGTGCGCACCGAGACCAGCCCCGAGGACATCCGCGGCATGCATTCGGCGCGCGGCGTGCTCACCATCCGCGGCGGCATGACCAGCCACGCGGCGGTGATCGCGCGCGGCCTCGGCCTGCCCTGCGTGGTCGGGGCAGGGGGGCTGCGCCTCGACACGGCGGCGCGAACCCTCACCACCCGCGACGGGCGCATCTTTCACGAAGGCGCGGTGATCACCCTCGACGGCACCCGCGGCGAGGTGATGGCCGGCGCGCCGGCGATGATCGCCTCGGAGCTCGGCGGCGCGCTCTCGCGGCTCCTCGACTGGGCCGACGCGGTGCGCGACATCGGCGTGCGCGCCAATGCAGACACCCCGGCCGAGGTGCGCCTCGCCCGCGAGTTCCGTGTCGACGGTCTCGGCCTCTGCCGGACCGAGCACATGTTCTTCGACGAGCGCCGGATCGCGGCGATGCGCGAGATGATCCTCGCCGGCACCGACGCCGCGCGGCGGGCCGCCCTCGACCGGCTCCTGCCCATGCAGCGCGCCGATTTCGTCGAGATCTTCGAGGTCATGCACGGCCTGCCGGTCACCATCCGCCTGCTCGACCCGCCGCTCCACGAATTCCTGCCGAGCGCCCCCGACGAGCTCGCCGAATTCGCCGCCGCCCTCGGCCTTCCGCCCGACCAGATCGCGGCGCGCGCCCGCGAGCTCGCCGAGGTGAACCCGATGCTCGGCATGCGCGGCGTCCGGCTCGGGCTGGTGATGCCCGCGATCTACGACATGCAGGTGCGCGCGATCTTCGAGGCGGCGATCGAGGTGAACCGCAACGCCCGCGCCCCCGTGGTCCCCGAGATCATGATCCCCCTCGTCTCCGCCTACCGCGAGGTCGAGCTCGTCAAGGCCCGCATCGACGCCGTCCACACCGCCGTCGAGCGCGAGCAGGAGGCGCGCCTCGCCTACCGGCTGGGGGTGATGGTCGAGACGCCGCGCGCGGCGCTGCGCGCGGGCGACATCGCCGCCTCCTCGGCGTTCCTGTCGTTCGGGACCAACGACCTCACCCAGATGACCTATGGCCTCTCGCGCGACGACGCCGGCCGGTTCATGCGCGACTACGTCAACGGCGGCGTCTTCCACGACGACCCGTTCCATACGCTCGACCTCGAGGGCGTGGGCGAGCTGATGCTGATCGCGGCCAAGCGGGCGCGGGCCGGCAACCCCGGCATCGTGCTCGGGCTCTGCGGCGAGCATGGCGGCGATCCGTCGTCGGTGCGCTTCTGCAAGCTGGCGGGCTTCGACTACGTCTCCTGCTCGCCCTTCCGCGTGCCGATCGCCCGGCTCGCCGCCGCCCAGGCGACGCTTCTCGCGCGCGAGGGGGCCCGGACCGCGTCATGAGGCCGCTGCCCGCCGATCTCGCCGAGCTCGCCTCGGGCGCGAAGCCGGTGCTCGCCCGAACGCTCTCGGCGCTCGAGACCGCGCCCGGGGATGCGCGCCTCGTCGGCCTGCTCGACGCGGCGCTCGCCGCGCCGCGCGGTCTCGTCCTCGGCCTCACCGGCCCGCCGGGTGTCGGCAAGTCGACGCTGACGAACGCGCTCGTCGGCCAGGCCCGGGCGCGGGGCGAGACGGTGGCGGTGATCGCCGTCGACCCCTCGTCGCGGCGCTCGGGCGGGGCGCTGCTCGGCGACCGGATCCGCATCGACACCGACCCCGACGATCCGGGCGTCTTCGTGCGGTCGATGGCCGCCCGGCGCCGGCTCGGCGGGCTCGCCGAGGTTACCTATCCGGCGGCGGTACTGATGCGGGCGCTCTTCGACCTCGTCATCGTCGAGACGGTGGGCGTCGGCCAGTCCGAGACCGAGATCGCCGACTGCGCCGATCTCGTCGTCTTCTGCGCCCAGCCCGGCTCCGGCGACGCGCTCCAGTTCATGAAGGCCGGCGTCACCGAGGTGCCCGACCTCGTGCTGGTGACCAAGGGCGACCTCGGCCTGCCCGCGCGCCGGGCCGCGGCCGACCTGCGCGGGGCGCTGTCGCTGACCGCCGGGGACGCCCCGGCGCCCGGGGTGCTGATCGTCTCGGCGCAGACCGGCGAGGGGATCGGCGAGGCCATCGCCGCCATCGCCGCGCAGGCGGCCGCGGGCGCCGCCTCCGGGGCCCTCGGGGCGCGGCGCGCGGCGCAGACCCGGGCATGGGCGGAGTCGCGAATCGCCGATTCGTTCGGGCAGGTCGGGCTGCGTCTGCTCGCCTCGCGACTGACGGGCGCAGGCAGTCCGTTCTCGGTGGTTGCCTCGCTGACCGAGCGCGGGTCCCGCGCACTTGATGAATCCCTTAAAAATATCTGAATCCAACGGATTCTCCTGAGCGCCGCTGTTCCACTCGGGCCGGAGCGATGGGCGGCAATCCGCTTATGCCTTGGCAATGCTGGACTTTATTCCGGGCGATTTGCCAGACCTGAGGCCGTAACGGATCGGTAACACAACGCAACTGAGCGCCGGCGGCATTTCCAAGGATCGGCGCGACGAGGGGACGATTAATGTCCATCCGACACTGCGCACTGCGCCGCCTGGCGTTTATGGCGGCGGCCCTGACGTTCTCTGCGGGCGTCATGAGCGGATTGCCGGCCCTGGCCGGCGGCGACGGGCCGATGGCCCGGGCGGCGAGCGGCGAGGTGGTGCGGGCCATGAGCCGCGAGCGCGCCGTGCTCGCCCTGAGCGGCAATGCGCGGATCAGCGAGCTGGTGAAGGGTGCGCGGCCTCGCGCCCGCCATGACGACGGTGGCGATGTGACCATCGCGAGCCGCAGCGTCGGCCCCGAGGCGGCGGCGGCCGTGCGGGCCGGGGGCCGGATCGATCTCTCGATGCTCGAGGCGATGCCGGCCGTCAGCGGCGATGCCCAGTGGAAGTGCCTTGCGACCGCCATCTACCACGAAGCCCGCGGCGAGCCGGTCAGCGGCCAGGTCGCGGTGGCCGAGGTCGTCCTCAACCGCGTGGACAACCGCCACTATCCCAACAGCGTCTGCGCGGTGACGAACCAGGGCGTGGGCACGGGCCGGGCCTGTCAGTTCTCCTATGCCTGCGACGGCCGCTCGGATGCGATGACCGCCGCGGCGGCGCGCCAGCGCGCGGAGAAGATCGCCCGCCTGCTGCTCGACGGGCACCCGCGTTCGATAACCGACGGGGCAACGCATTTTCATGCGACCTATGTCGCGCCGAACTGGGCGCGGGTGATGACCCGCACCGCCGCCATCGGCAACCACCGCTTCTACCGACAGGGCACGCGGGTGGCGCAGCGCTGAGCTGTCGCCGCCAGGCGGGTGTCGGGCGACCCTACCTCCCGGCGAAGGTCTGCACGAGATAGAGATCGCCGCAGGCCGGCCCGGCCGGGTCGATGCCGACGCCGCTGCCGACCCTCTGATAGCGCGACGAGAGCAGCGACTCGCGGTGCTTGGGCGAGTTCAGCCAGCGGGACACGACCTGCTGCGCGAGGCTGCCGTAGGAATGCACCGGCACCTGGGTGTTGTCGTCGGCATAGGTGAAGTTGCACCCGCGCGAGCTCATCGAGATCGGCCGCCCGAGCAGGCGGTAGACCTTGTCCATCGCGATGTTCTCCGCCGCGACCCGGTAGCTCACCGACTGCTGCCGGATGCGCTGCTGGAGGTGCTGCTGGCCGCGGACCGGCAGGACGTGGCTGTGGGTCTTCAGGCGGGCCATGTTGCGGGCATGGGTCGCTGCGGCCGCCGTAAGGGCGGGGTCGGGCGCGAGCGCCGGCCGCCTGTGCTCGCGGCGCACGGCGTTCGAATAGAAGAGCACCGCCTCGTTGAAGAGCTGCTGGTCGATCTCGCCCCCGATGATCGGCCGCGAAAAGTCGCGCGGGACCCGCGTATCGGCCAGGGCGGCCGAGCCTGTGATGATGAACACCGCAAGGACCTGGACGGTCTGCGTAAAGATGTGGCGCATCGCTGAGCCTCCTGTATCCACCCCGAGCTGCATCTCCGGGAGGGAACGGGTGCCGCTCGGCAACTATTCCGGGCACGGCTTTCTGATACATTAAGTCGCAGGTTGCGGCGCCCAGTAGGTCGGAGGGCGGTTAACAATTCGTTACCGCATCCCGCACGGCCAGCCGCCGCCGAGCGCCCCGACCCGCCCTTGCTGCACCCGGCCGGCGGGGCTATCTGGGGTGCAAGATGGGCCGGGTGGAGCCATGGACGAGACATCGATCGCCTTTGAGTTGCCCCATGCGCGGGCTTCCGCCACCTATGCGGGTCCTCCGCCCGACCGGATCTCCGTGCGTGACTATGTCCGCGAGATCGATATCGGTGCTTTCCGCTCCGAACGGGGGGTGACGCAGCGCATCCGCTTCAACGTGGTGATCGAGATCATCCACACCACCGCCGCCGCCACCGACGACGTGGACCGGGTGGTCTCCTACGACATGATCACCGACGCGATCGAGGCGGCGCTGGCCACCGAGCGGCTGAACCTGCTCGAGACGCTGGCCGAGCGGGTGGCCGCGATCTGCCTCGCCGATCCCCGCTGCGTCCGGATCTTCGTGCGCGTCGAGAAGCTCGACCGCATCCCCGGCGGGCTCGGCGTCGAGATCGTCCGCGAGCGCCCCGAAGGCGCCGCCGCGCGCCTGCGCCCGGTCGCCGAGACGCCCGCCGCGACCCAGGCCGCCGTGCGCCCGCTCGTGATCCACCTGCCGCAGGCGGTCGCGGCCGGCCCCCACGGCGCCGCCTGGCGCGACGCGGTCGCCGCCTTGGGCCGTCCGGCCGTGCTCTGCCTCGACCCCGGGGTGCCGCAGGCGCCGGCCTCAAGCGAGCCGCGCCGCCAGATCGGGCTTCTCGCCATCGAGCAGGCGGCCTGGGCGCTCGCCGACGCCGATCCGCGCTTCAGCGTCGTCGCCGCCCGAACCGAACTCGACTGGGCGCTGCGGACCGGCAGGCTCCTCGTCTGGGCGCCGGCGCATATGCTCTCGGCTGCCCGCGCCGCGACCTTGCCCGACGCGAGCGACCCTGGCGGGCTCGCCGCCTGGCTCGCCGGCCAGATCGGCGGCATGCTGGTCACCGCCGGCGGCACGCTCCCCGCCGACCGCCCCGATCTCCTCGCCGGCCACGCCGGCTGATGGCGCGGATCGTCTTCGACCTCGACGGCACGCTCGTGCATTCGCTGCCGGGGATGGCGGCGGCGGCCAGTGCCTTCCTCGCCGAACTCGACCGCCCGGCCTTGCCGGAAGCGACCGTCGGCGGCTTCGTCGGCAGCGGCGCGCGCCGGCTCGTCGAGCGGCTGCTCGACGCCACCGGCGGCGACGCGCCCGGCGGGACCGACAGGGCCCATGCCCGCTTCCTCGAGATCTACGAGGCCGACCCTCTCGCCGGAACCACCCCCTTCGCCGGGGTGCCCGAGGTGCTCGCAGCCCTCGCGGCCGACGGCCACGGCCTCGCGGTCTGCACGCAGAAGCCATACACCCCCGCGCGCCGGATTCTGACCGGGCTCGGGCTCATGCCCCCCATCACCGGCCTGACCGGCGGCGACAGCGTCGGCGTGCTGAAGCCCGACCCGCGCATGTTCGCCCATGCCGCCGACCAGCTCACCCCCGCGCCGGCGGTGATGGTCGGCGACAGCGAGACCGACGCCGCGACGGCCCGCGCCGCCGGCGTGCCCTTCCTTCTCTTCACCCGCGGCTACCGGCACGCGGGCGTCGCCGAGATCGCGCCGGCCGCCGCCTTCGACGACTACCGCGACCTGCCCGGCATCCTCGCCGCCGTGCTGCATACGGCATGAGCGCGCCGCGCTACCGCCCGAACCTGCGCGCCGACCTGCCGCGACCTGCCGGCGCGCATTGCCTGGCCGGCACCCCGCTCTGGTTCGCGGACGCGACCCTCCTCGAGCCCGGTGCCGCCCCCCGGACGGTCCCGGCCGGCGCGATCCCGGACGCCATGCTCAATGCCCTGACCGCGCCGCGCGCGCCGGTCGCGGGCCTCGACCTCTCGCGCCCCCGCATCATGGGCATCGTCAACGTCACGCCCGACAGCTTCTCCGACGGCGGTCGCCATCTCGCGCGCGACGCGGCGGTCGCCCATGCCGAGACCCTGCTCGCCGAGGGCGCCGACATCCTCGACATCGGCGGCGAGTCGACCCGCCCCGGCGCCGACCCGGTCCCCGACGACGTCGAGATCGACCGCGTGGTGCCGGTCATCGCCGCCCTGCGCGCCCGGGGCGTCACCGCCCCGATCTCCGTCGACACCCGCAAGGCGGCCGTGGCCCGCGCCGCCCTCGCGGCCGGCGCCGGGCTCTTCAAC
>CAZESN010000118.1:0-8538 GCA_964514775.1 uncultured Rhodovulum sp. | reverse complement strand
TCGCGGAAACCGGCAAGCCGGAGCAGCTTTGCGACAACCCCGCGTCGCCGTTCACCGCCGCGTTCCTGGGGGCACGAACGGTCATCAGCGGCACAAGCAGCAATGGCGTGTTCCATGCCCCAGGCCTTGAATGCGAGGGGGCTCCGGAGGGGGCCGACCGGCTGGTGCTTCGGGCATCACGGTTGCGAATTTCCGATGAGGAGGGGCCGCTTTCCGCCTTCGGTACCATCGAAACGATAGGCTATCTCGGCGATACATTCGAAGTCGACGTGGCGACCGACGCGGGCATGATCAGACTCGTCGTGCCGTCGGAACTGCCGCCGCCTCCCGTCGGGACGGCATGCAGGATTCAGACCCTTCCCGGCGGAACAAGCTTCATCAGGTCCGCATAAGGAGCCAATGCCATGTCCGTTTCGCGTCGCACGTTCAACAAGCTGATCCTCGGAGCCGCCGGACTAGCCGCTCCCTACCATTTCGTTCGGCCGGCGATTGCCCAGCCCAAGCCCGGTGACGAACTGGTCGTCGGAGTATGGGGCGGCGCCCAGGAGCGCCTCGTCAAGGAGTATGTCGAGAAGCCGCTCGTCGAGAAGTACGGCTGCAAGGTCAACTACGTTCTTGGCGGTACTGTCGAGCGGCGCGCGCGCGCCTATGCCGAGCGTGGGCGCCCGAGCTTCGATGTCGTCTACCTCAACATCTTCGAGAGCCGCCAGGCAATGCAGGCCCGCGTGACGCAGGCGCCGACCCCAGCGGTCGAGAACTTCGAGAACCTCTATCCGATCGCGCGTCTCGGCGGCTACGGCGTCGCTTTCAACCCGTGCACGATCGTCTACGACAAGCGGAAGGCCTCCGCGCCGGTCACCTCGTGGAAGGACATGTGGAACCCCGAGTGGAAGGGGCGCATCGCCTGGCCGGTCCTGAGCGGCACCGAAGGTATTGCGGCCCTGACCATGACCGCGCGCACCTGGGGCGGAGATGAGCACAACATCGACATCGCGTTCGAGAAGATGAAGGAACTGACCCCCTTTCCCGCGATCCAGGCGAGCCAGGCCCAGCTCTTCGAGATGTTCGATCAGGGCATCTGCGACATGTCGGTGGAGTTCGGCAGCTTCACCCGTACCTATGCCGAGACGCGCAACCCCAACATCGAGATCGCCGATCCGGTCGAGGGTCAGGCGGTGGCGATGAACGTCGCCTGCATCACCGAGGGCACCCGGAACCAGAAGCTTGCCGAGGAGTGGGTCAACCTCCATCTCAGCCCCGAGTGCATGCTCGCCTATGCGCGTGAGCTTTATTATTCTCCCACGGTCAGAAACCTGGACGTTCCGGCCGACCTCGCGCCCAAGCTGGTGCTGAACGAGCAGGTCGACCGGCTGGTCGACTTCGACTGGGATGTCATCAACGCGAATCTCAACCGCTGGCAGGCGCGCTTCGATCGCGAGATCATGTGATGAACCGATGGATCGGGCCGGCGCTTGCAGCGCCGGCCACCCTGTGGCTGCTGCTCGCCTTCGCTGCGCCGATGTTCGTCGTTGTCGTGCTTTCGCTCAACGCCGATACCGACCCGTTCGCGCCGCTGTTCCAGGCACCTTCGCTCGTGCAGTTCACGACGATCGTCACGGATACCTTCTACCTGAACATCATCGCGGAGACGGTGCTGCTCGGCCTTGCGGTCACGGGTATCACCATTCTTCTCTCCTATCCGCTCGCCTGCTGGCTGGCGCGCATGCCGACGAGGTGGCGACCGCTCGCGTTTTCGGTCATTCTGATCCCGCTGCTCACCAACGTCGTGATCCGCTCGCTGGGCATCATTCTCCTGCTGGCACCCGAAGGTGTGCTCAACATGGTCGGCGGCCTGGTCGGCCTGCCACCAGCGCGCAACATGCTCTTCACCCATGGTGCGGTTGCCGTGGCCCTCACGCAGGTCTTCATGCCGTTCATGGTGCTCGCGCTCTATGACAGCCTGCAGAACACCTCGCCGCGCGTCCATGAGGCGGCGCAAAGCCTCGGCGCCTCTCCCGCGGTGCGTTTCCTGACCGTCGATCTGCCGCTCTCCCTCCCCGGGTTGAGGGCCGGGATCGTCATGGTCTTCCTGATGTCGACCACGGCCTATGTGTCCGCGACCTTGCTCGGCGGCAAGAAGGTGTGGACGACGGGCATGCTCGTCGTTCAGGAAGCGATGATCTACCTGAACGCTCCAATGGCCTCCGCGCTGGCGCTGGTGATGACGGTAATCGGCCTCGGTTTCACCATTCTGATTGCCTACCTGATCGGCCGCCTGATGCCCTGGGACAAGGGGCGGGTGATCACCCCCATCACCTTGCCACGCGGCATCGTGGCCGTCATCGAAGTCATTGGTCGCCCCATCTCCTGGCTCCTGCTGGTCTGCGCGCTCGGATTGCTGCTGTTGCCGCTCCTGCTCGTCTGCATCCAGAGCTTCAATGATGTCCCCCAGGCCACCGCGTCCGGTTTCCGGGGGTTCACCTGGCGCTGGTATGAGGCCGTGCTCTGGGGCGGGCTCTATGCGGAGTCGTTCTGGGTGTCCGTGAAGCTTGCCCTCGCGTCGATGACGGCCGCCCTGCTGATCGCATTGCCTGCGGCATTCGCTGTCGCCCGCTATCCGTTCCGGGGCCGATCCGCGCTGATGGTGTTCTGGCTCCTGCCGCTTTCTCTGCCGGGCGTGGCGATCGCCGTGGGCATGCTGCGCCTGCTTCAGATCTACTTCGCGATCCCGCCCTTCATCGGCCTGATGGGGATCCATGTCGTCGTGATCCTGCCGTTTGCGATCACTCTGCTGACCGCATCGGTCATGACGCTCGACCGCAGCCAGGAAGAGGCCGCAGCGAGCCTCGGTGCCGGGGCGGTGCGGCGGTTTACGCTCGTCAGCCTGCCTGCCCTCGCACCGGGGCTGTTTGCGGCGGGCATGGTCGGCTTCCTGCTCAGCTTCGGCGAGGTGACCGTGACCGCATTCCTGACGACGCCGCGTCTCACGACGCTTCCGGTCAGGATCTACGCGGATTCGAGTTTCAGCCTCGAGCCGACCGCCCATGCGATTTCGGCCCTGCTCATCCTGTTCACGGTCATTGCGCTGCTGTTGATCGGTCGCGCCATCAGGCTTGATCGGCTGTATGCTCGGTAGGTGCCTGCGTACCTTCAGGAGAACCTGCATGGATCGAGGAGCTCTGTGATGAAGAGAGGGCCGTCCGCTTTGGGGCACCTCGCCCCCGAGGACATGCCGCCGCCCTTTGCGGCCTATAGCCACGGTGTGGTGGTGCGCAGTGGTGCGGACATGGTGTTCTGCTCCGGTCAGCTCGGGATCGGCCCCGATGCGCATGTCCCCGAAGATGCTGGCGCACAAGCCGAGCTTTGCTTCGACAACATAGAGAAGGTCCTGCGGGCTGCCGGCATGAGCCTTGCCGATGTCGTACGGATCAATGCCTATGTGACCGATAGGGCGCATATGCAGCCCTATATGGACGTGCGCGACCGGCTGTTCTCGCCTCCGTTCCCTGCGTCCACGCTGATGATCGTGTCCGGCTTCACCCGCGAGGAGTTCAGGGTCGAGGTCGAAGCGATCGCCGCGCGTCAGCGGTGACGCGGGCTCGGTCTCACGGTCCGGGCCTCACTGAACCACCTTTGTCCCCGCGCCTCGCCTTTCCCTCACAGGCGCGGCCGGCAGCGATGCGGGCGGGCAACGTACAGCTTATTTTACAGACGGCACTATTCAGCAATATTTCCGACCTGCCCGGGCCGTGGCATGATCTACCCGTATAGGTAGAACCGGCGTATCCGGCATATGGCGGCCACGGCATGATGCAAGAGGAGCAGACCGTTTCTGCTGAGGCGGTGCGCGCAGGGCTGACGGCCGGCCGCGCTTCCAGCTTCCGTCCCACGCCCCCGCGCGCCTCGGTCAAGCATGCGCCTCCCGCTGAGCCGCCGCAAAGGCGACTCGCGCTGGTGTGCCCCGCAACCATCCCCTTCTGCGACCCGGTCGCCGGCCGGACCCGTCCCGGGCGGCTCGCGGCCACAGACGGAGCCTGATGATGGACCACCCGCCTATGCACCCGATGGCGCCGCCGCACCTGCCGTCCTTCATCGCCGAGCCCGGCGGACCGGACACGTTGATGACCCTGATGGCGGTCTTCCTTGCGGTGGCTGTGCTCTCGGTCGGCATCGTCTACCTCAAGCTTCACGCGCTCCCCGAGCACATCGCGCATCGCACCAACAAGGTGCAGCTCCAGTTCATCGCGGTGCTCACTCTGCTCGCGCTTTTCACCCACAACCACCTGTTCTGGATCGCGGCGCTTCTGCTCGCGCTCGTGGAACTCCCGAACTTCACGACACCTATGAACTCGATCGCTCTGTCGCTCGAGAAACTCTCCGGCCGCGACCGCTCGACCGCGCCACCCTCGCGCTGGAACGATCTCCTCTCGGACGACGAAGCGGCTGTCGAAACCCCGCCGCCCCCGGCGCCACAGACCGGGCGGGAGGCCTGACATGCTCGAACTCCTGCTCTCCTCCGCGGTCACCGTCCTGCCCGACTACCTCTTCCGCCGCTATGCTCAGGGAAAGCGCATCGGGCACGAGATCACTCTCTTTTCGGTCTGGTACGAGCTGCGCTGGGGGATCACGCTTTGCGTCATTCTGGCGCTCACGCTCATCACCACGATCTTTTACTTCCATCCCTCGACCTCAAGTGCAGTCGCGGTCTACCGCACCGTCACGATCCTGCCGGAGACGAGCGGCCGCGTTGCCGAGACCTATGTCGACATCAACGAGCGTGTCACCGAGGGCCAGCCGCTCTTCCGCCTCGACGACGCCGAGGCCCGGGCCGCCGTCGCCACGGCCCAGCGGCGGATCGCCGAGGTCGACGCCACGACCGAGGTGACCCGCAATCAGCTTGCCGAGGCCGAGGGCCGGATTGTCCAGGCCCGCGGCTCGCTCACCCAGGCTCAGGACGAATACCAGACCCGCGCCGAATTGATGCGCCGCAACCCCGATGCCATCTCCCAGCGCGAGGTCGATCGTGCCCAGGTGGCGGTCGAGACCGCCCAGGGCGCGGTTGACGCAGCCGTAGCTGCCAAGGCGGCCGTCCAGTCGCAGCTCGACTTCCAGCTTCCCGCCTCGCGTGCTACTGCCGAGGCGGCCCTCGCCGAGGCCGAGGTCGCCCTGTCGCAAACGCTGGTGGTCGCCGGCACCGACGGCATCGTCCAGCAGTTCGCGCTGCGCCGCGGCGATGTCGTCAACCCGATGCTGCGCCCTGCCGGTATTCTTGTACCCGACCGGCTGCGCACGGGCCTCGTCGCGGGCTTTGGCCAGATCGAGAGCCAGATCATCAAGGTCGGAATGGTGGGCGAGGTTGCCTGCCCCGCCATGCCCTTCAGGGTGGTCCCCGTGGTCGTCGTCGATGTGCAGGACGTGATTGCGGCCGGCCAGATCCGTCCGACCGATCAGCTCCAGGACGTCGCGGCCTTCGCCCGGCCAGGTACGATCACCGCGATCCTGCAACCGCTCTACGAGGGGGCCCTCGACCGCCTGCCCCAAGGCTCCGCCTGCGCGGCCAATGCCTATACCTCGAACCACGACCGGCTCCAGGACCCCGACCTCGGCACCCTCCACGCGCTGGCTCTGCACGCGATCGACGCCACCGGTGTCGTCCATGCCGCCATCCTGCGGCTCCAGGCGCTGATCCTGCCGGTGCGCACCCTGGTCCTTTCCGGAGGGCATTGAGTTGGCGGCCGAGTGTTCAGGCCCAGCGCCGGCCATTTGCATCTGCTTGGGCGGGCGTGATCCCGGCGGCCGGCAGTACATCGGTGCTGCAGCCTATGGCCATGTTACTAGCGGGGGGCGCGGGGGGTCCCGCCGCTGACTACCTGCATACCAGCTGAAGATCAGCCCGAAGAATGGGCCCGGTCCGGATGGGTCTCCGGGCCGGGCCGTTGCATCAGTCATCCTGCCACTTGAGGGCGACGATGTCCTCGAGAGTCAGGTTGCGGGCCTCGTTGGCCGAGACGCCGCTGCCGGCGATGAGCTGGGCGAAGGCCGCTTCGGAAAGCTGGCCTTGAGACAGCTTCTCGCCCAGCGTCTGGGCGGATGCGGCCGTACTAAGCGCCGCGGCGGCGACGGCTGCGAACACTGCGGAACGAGCGAAAATCCTGGTCATGGTAGTCTCCGTCGAATTTGGAGGGGCAACCTCATGTGCACCCTCTTGAACGAAACTGTTTCGTTCATATCTGCCTATCTATGGCACCCCGCGGGGGGGTCAAGAGGGAGTGAAACGAAACGGTTCATTTTTCTTTTCACGCCCCGGTGCTGGACGAAGGAACGCAGGGGCTGCTACAGATCATGGGTCACGACAACGTGACCCGCGGGAGTTCGGCGATGATGGACGCGGATGATTTGATGGGAGCGCACGGCGAGACGGCCGAGGGGCCGCTGAGCGCGCGCGGCCAGCGCAAGCTCGATCAGATCATCGAGGGGGCGGGAGAGGTCTTTGCCACCCGGGGTTTCGGCGGCGCGAGCGTGGACGAGATCGCGCGGCAGGCGGGCATCTCCAAGGCGACGATGTACCGCTACTTTCCCGACAAGACGGCGATCTTCAATGCCTATGTCCGGCGCGAGTTCGCCCGGCAGTCCGCGCATATCTGCGCATTCGACTTCGATCACAGCACGCTTGAGGACGTGCTGAAGCAGGTCGGGCGCGAGTTCATCGCCCTCATGCTCTCGCCCTTCGGGCTCAGCATCTACCGGATCGCGGTCGCCGAGAGCGAGCGTTTCCCCGAGATCGGGCTCGCGTTCTTTCAGTCCGGTCCGGACGAGGCGCGGCGGCTTCTTGCGCCCATGCTCGAGGCGGCGATGGAGCGCGGCGAACTGGCCAGGGGCAACCCGGATCTGGCGTCCTTCCAGTTCTTCGAGCTCTGCAAGGCGCGGCTCTTCTACCGCAGCCTGTTCTGCTGCGAAGCCGACAGGAGCGATGCGGCGATAGAGGCGCAGGTGGAGGTCGCGACGCGCCTCTTCCTAAAGGCCTACGCGCCCGGCTGAGCAGGGCTGCGCCATCCCTCAGCGCGGGGCCATGCGGATCGCGCCGTCGAGGCGGATCAGGCTGCCGTTCAGCATCGGGTTCTCGACGATCTGGAGGACGAGTGCCGCGTATTCCGCCGGATCGCCAAGCCGCGCGGGGAAGGGGACCTGCGCGCCCAGGCTCGCCTGGACCTCCTCGGGCAGGCCCGCGAGCATCGGCGTCATGAATAGCCCGGGCGCGATCGCCATCACCCGGATGCCGGATTTCGCGAGGTCGCGCGCCATCGGCAGGGTCATCGCCGCCACGCCGCCCTTGGATGCGGAGTAGGCGATCTGGCCGATCTGTCCTTCGATTGCAGCCACCGAGGCGGTGTTGACGATCACACCGCGCTCGCCGTCGGGCGTCACCGGGTCGAGAGCCGCCATCGAGGCTGCGGCCTGGGTCGCGACGTTGAAGGTGCCGATCAGGTTCACCCCGATCACGCGGGCGAAGAGGCCGGGATCGTGCGCGGTGCCCTCGCGGTCGAGCGTGCGCGCGGCCGGGGCGATGCCGGCGCAGTTTACGGCGATGCGGGCGGGGCCGTGGACGGCAGCGGCCCGGGCGAGTGCGGCGGCAACCGAAGCCGAGTCCGTCACGTCGACGGCGCAGAAGAGGCCGCCTATCTCGGCAGCCGTCCGTGCGCCGCCCGCCTCGTCGCGGTCGAGGACGGCAACGCGCAGACCGCGGGCGGCGAGGGCGCGGGCCGTGGCGGCGCCGAGGCCCGAGGCTGCGCCGGTGACGACGGCGGCGATGTCGGGGGCCGGCTGCATGTCAGATCCTCTCGATGGCGATGGCGGTGCCCTCGCCGCCACCGATGCAGATCGCGGCGAGGCCCGTGCTGCGGTCGTGGCGCTCGAGCGCGTGGAGGAGGGTGACGAGGATGCGCGCGCCCGAGGCGCCGATCGGGTGGCCGAGGGCGCAGGCGCCGCCGTGGACGTTCATCCGGTCGTGGGCGACGCCGGTCTCGGCCATGAAGGCCATGGGCACGACCGCGAAAGCCTCGTTCACCTCCCACAGGTCGATGTCGCCGATGCCGCGGCCGAGCTGCGCCAGTAGCTTGCGCGCCGCGGGCACGGGGGCGGTGGGGAAGCGGGCGGGGGCCTGGGCGTGGCTCGCGTGGCCGAGGATGCGGGCGCGCACGGGCAGGCCGGCGGCGCGGGCCTCCGATTCGCGCATCAGGAGGAGGGCGGCGGCGCCGTCGGAGATCGACGAGGAGTTGGCGGGCGTGACGGTGCCATCCTTGCGGAAGGCGGGCTTCAGGGTCGGGATCTTGTCGGGGCGGGCGGTCAGGGGCTGTTCGTCCTCCGCGACGGTCGTCTCGCCCTTGCGGGTGGTCACGGTGAGGGAGGCGATCTCGGGGGCGAAGGCGCCTGAGGTCTGGGCCGCCCGGGCGCGGGTGAGCGAGGCGAGGGCGTAACCGTCCTGGGCCTCTCGCGTGAACTGGAATTCGGTGGCGCAATCCTCGGCGAAGGTGCCCATCA
>CAZESN010000117.1:0-8564 GCA_964514775.1 uncultured Rhodovulum sp. | reverse complement strand
TCGATGTGTGGGAGCATTCCTACTACATCGACTTCCGCAACAAGCGCCCGGCCTATCTCACGAACTTCCTCGACAAGCTCGTGAACTGGGAAAAGGTCGCCGCCGCCCTCTGAGGCTGTTGCCGCGAACGTCGGGGCCTGGCCCCGTGGACCCCGCCGGAGCGATCCGGCGGGGTTTTTCGTGGCGGCACGCCTGCTAACGCGCCGGTAACCCTATGCCCCTAGGGCTCGTTCCGTGGACCAGCGAGGAGAATCCCGTGCCGCCATGGATGAGCGCCCGCAGGCCGGACCCGGCCGCGGCCCCGCAGATGTGAGGCTGAGACGATGCCCGCCCGTCTGAGCCTCGGCTCGATCTTCCACCCCACTGTCCTGCTCGCCATGGCGCTGATGGCGGTCATCGTGATGATGGTCCTGCCGATGCCGGCCTGGGTGCTCGACCTGGGTCTCGCGGGGTCGTTCTCGCTCGCCATCCTGATCTTCACGATCACCCTCTTCATCAACCGTCCGCTCGATTTCTCGGCCTTTCCCACGGTTCTGCTGGCGAGCCTGATGCTGCGCCTCTCGCTCAGCGTCTCCTCGACCAAGCTGATCATCGGCCAGGGCCATACCGGCACCAGCGCCGCCGGCCATGTGATCGAGGGCTTCGCCATGTTCATCATGGGCGGCTCGATCCTGATCGGGCTGGTGATCTTCGGCGTTCTGCTGATCGTCAACTTCATCGTCATCACCAAGGGCGCGGGCCGCATGGCCGAGGTCGGCGCGCGATTCGCGCTCGACGGCATGCCCGGCAAGCAGCTCGCCATCGACAGCGACATGGCCGCGGGCGCGATCAGCCACGAGGAGGCCCGCGAGCGCCGGCGGATCGAGCAGGAGGAGACGACCTTCTTCGGCTCGCTCGACGGCGTGTCGAAGTTCGTGAAGGGCGATGCGATCGCGGGTCTGCTAATCACGCTGCTGACCCTCGTCATGGGTCTCGTGATCGGCGTGACCGTGCACGGCATGCCGATCGGCGACGCCTTCGAGACCTATTCGATCCTGACGGTCGGCGACGGGCTGGTCACGCAGATCCCCGCGGTCATCATCTCGATCGCGTCGGCCATGCTGCTCTCCAAGGGCGGCGTGGTCGGCACGGCCGACCGGGCGCTGATCCGTCAGCTCGGCGCGCATCCGCTGGCGCTGGCCACGGTCGCGGTGCTGATGGCGCTCTTTGCCTTCATCCCCGGCCTGCCGTTCGTGCCCTTTGTCATCGGTGCCGGCGCGCTCGGCGTCGCGGCCTGGTATGCGCAGGCGGCGCAGCGCCAGGCCGAGGCCGCCGAGGCGGCTCCGGCGGCCGAGCGGGGGGACGCGCCACGGCAGAAGTCGCTCGGCGACCTGCTCGACGTGGACGAGATCCACATGGAGTTCGCGCCCGACCTGGTGCCGGTGGTCATGGATGCGGCGACCGGGCTCGATGCGCGCATCGCCAACATGCGCAGCCATATCGCCACCGAGTTCGGGCTGATCCTGCCGGAGATCCGGCTGACCGACAATCCGGGCCTGCCGCCGGGCACCTACGCGATCCGCATCCAGGGGGTCGAGGCGGCGCGGGCCGAGGTCGAGACCGACAAGGTGCTGGTGCTGCTGCCCGACGAGGAGGCCTCCGCCCCGAACGGACGCGGCGTGGCCGAGCCGGTCTACGGCGCGCCGGCGCGCTGGATCGACGAGGCCGATCAGGAGGAAGCGGCGCTGATGGGCCTGTCGGTGGTGACGCCGACGGAGGTCGTGGCCACGCATCTGCTCGAAGTGGTGAAGTCGCATTTCGGCCGGCTCTTCAACCGGCGCGCCCTGCGCAAGCTGCTCGACGAGTTCGTCACCCCCTCGGACGCGCGGCGGGCGGAGGCGAACCGGCGGATGCTCGACGAATTCGTGCCCGACAAGTTCCCCGTAGACACGCTCCAGGCGGTGCTGCGGCTCCTGCTCGAGGAGCGGGTGTCGATCCGCAACCTGCCGCTCATCTTCGAAGCGATCGGCGAGGTCTATTCGGCGCAGACGAGTGCCGAGGTGATCTGCGAGCACGTCCGCCACCGGCTCGGCTTCCAGCTCGTCGCCGGCGTCCAGGAGCAGGACGGGGCGCTTCCGCTCATCCAGCTCAACCCGACCTGGGAGGAGCTGTTCCAGAAGTATCAGCTTCCCGAGGGATCGGGCGTCGTCGACGTGGCGCTGCCGCCGGCGGACTTCAACCGCCTGGCGAGCTCGGTGGCCGAGCGGATCGCGCATGCGGGGTCCCAGGGGCGGTACCCGGCCGTCGTCACCTCGACCAAGCGGCGGCGGTTCCTGCACACGGTGCTGGCGGCGAAGGGCATCCGCAATCCGGTGCTCTCCTTCGAGGAGGTCGGGGTGACGGCGCGGCCGGCGGTGCTGGGCATGGCGTGATGTTCAGCGGGCTCGCGGCGATTCTCGATGTCACCGAAGCGGCGCTGGCCGGCTTCGTCCTCGTCTTCGTGCGGGTGGGGGCGGTGGCGGCCCTGCTGCCCGGATTCGGAGAGCAGCTCATCCCCGCCCGGGTCCGGCTCGCACTCGCCTTCGCGTTCAGCGTGATCACCTGGTCGCTGCTGGGGGCGGGGCTGGCGGACCCCGATCCGGGGCGGCCGTTCTACCTGATGATGATCATCGAGACCGGGATCGGCCTGCTGGTGGGGCTCGCCTTCCGGTTGATGGTGATCGCGCTCCAGCTCGCCGGATCGGTCGCGGCGCAGTCGACCGCGCTCGCGCAGATCTTCGGGGCGGGGGCGACGCCCGATCCGATGCCGGCGATCGGCAACATCCTGATGCTCGCCGGCGTCACCCTTGCCGTCGCCTCGGGGCTGCACGTCAAGGCGGCGATCGCCATGGCGCGGTCCTACGAGATCCTGCCGATGGGGCTGCCGGTCCCGGCCGCCGACATCGCCGCCTGGGGCACGGCGCGGGTGGCGCAGACATTCGCGCTCGGGTTCTCGCTGGCCGCGCCCTTCGTGATCGCCGCCTTCGCCTACAACCTCGCGCTCGGGGCGATCAACCGGGCGATGCCGCAGCTCATGGTCGCCTTCGTCGGTGCGCCGGCGATCACCGCGGGCGGGCTCCTGATCCTGATGCTCGCCTCGCCCACCATCCTGAGCTTCTGGAACGGGCGGCTCGATCTCATCCTCGCCGATCCGCTGGCCATGCCGCGATGACGGGGCCCCGATGAGCGGAAAGGAGGAAAGCGGCGGCGAGAAGTCGTTCGACCCGACCCCGCAGCGTCTTGCCGAGGCGCGCAAGAAGGGTGACATCGCGAAATCGAACGACGTCACCGTGGCGGCGACCTATCTGGGGCTGCTGGCGGCGGCGCTCAGCGTGGGCGGCTTCGCGCTCGACCGGGCGGCCTCGACGCTGATGATCTTCGTCTCGCAGCCCGACCGGCTCGAGGGGCTCGTGCTGGGGCCGGGGGGCGGCCGGCTGCTCGGCGGGATCCTGGGCGAGTCGCTGATCGCGCTCGCCCCGATCTTCCTCGTGCCGATCGGGGCGGTTCTCGTCAGCCTCTTCGCCCAGCAGGCGATCGTCTTCGCGGGCGACAAGCTCAAGCCCAAGTACTCGCGGATCTCGATCCTCTCGAACGCCAAGCAGAAGTTCGGCCCGACCGGCCTCGTCGAATTCGCCAAGACGGTGGTGAAGCTCACCGCCGTGGGGACGACGCTCTTTCTCTATCTCTCGGGCGACCTCAACCGGATGATCGGCGCGGCGCAGGCCGAGGCGAAGGTGCTCGGCTCGCTGATGATGGAGAGCTTCGTCGTGCTGCTGTCGATCACGGCGGTGATCGCGGTCGCGATCGGGGGCGTCGACATCGTCTGGCAGCGCTTCGATCATGCCCGCAAGCTGAAGATGTCCTTCCAGGAGATGCGCGAAGAGGCCAAGCAGTCCGAGGGCGATCCGCACATGAAGGCGCAGCGCCGCTCGCGTGCCGAGGCGATCGCCACCAACCGGATGCTGCTCGACGTGCCCAAGGCCGACGTGGTGATCGTGAACCCGACCCATTACGCGGTGGCGCTGAAATGGTCCCGGGCCCGGGGCAGCGCGCCGGTCTGCGTCGCCAAGGGGGTGGGAGAGGTGGCGCTGTCGATCCGGGCGATCGCGGCCAAGGCCGAGGTCCCGGTCCACAGCGACCCGCCCACGGCGCGGGCACTGCACGCGACCACCGAGATCGGCCGCGAGATCGCGCCCGAGCATTATCGCGGCGTCGCCGCCGCCATCCGCTTCGCCGACCGGATGCGGCAGGCGGCCAAGGCGCGCGGCCGATGAGCCCCGAAGCCCTGGCCGGGCTCGTCTCCCTCGCCGCGGCGCGGCGCGACCGGGACCTCGCGAGGCTCGAGGCGATGCTGGTCGAGGAGCGCGGGCTGGCCGAGGAGATCATGCGCCTCGCGGCGATCCCGGCGCAGGACATGGCCGGGGGCAGCATCGTCCAGGCGCCGCTCGCCCAGCAGGCGCTGCGCTTTGCCTGGGTCGAGCAGGGCATCACCCGCGCCCGCCGCCGCCGGGCAGCGCTCGCTTCCGAGATCGCGGCCGCGCGGGCGGCGGCGGCGGTCAGCGTCGGCAAGCACGAGGCACTGGGGCGGCTCCTGTCGGTGGCGCGGGCGGATCAGAGCCACAACCGCGCGGCTCGCGCGGAACGCGAGGCGCCGCCGCCGAATATCTCCGGTTAGGCGAAAAACGCGGGACAGTTCACGAACTTTTAGCGAACACGCCCTTAGCTGGCCTTGTCGTCGAGAACCGGCGCGAAGATTCGGAGTACCCGACCATGCACCAGACGCCCGCCACCGATCCGTTTACGCTCCTGGCCTTTCCCGCCGCGGGCGAGCAGGCCGTCCAGGCCAGCCGGCTGGAAGCGCGCGCGCGACTTCGGTTCACCGTCGCGCAGGCTCTGGTGCAGGGCCGGCTCGTGTTTCACTACCAGCCGGTCGTGCGGGCGGATGCGCCCCGGATGCCCGCCTTCTTCGAGATGCTTGCCCGCCTGCAGATGCCGGGTGGCCAGATCCTCCCGGCGGCGGCCTTCCTGCCGGCGGTCGAGGACAGCGAGCTCGGCCGCACCATCGACCGGCTCGCGCTCACCCGGGCGCTCGAGGCACTGGTGGCCCAGCCGACGCTGCGTCTCTCGGTCAACGTCTCGCCGCGGTCGATGGGCGACGAGGAATGGCTGGGCATTCTCGCCGCCGCGCATCGGGGCGGTACCGGTGTCTGCGGGCGCCTGATCCTCGAGATCACCGAGGAGGACGCGCTTTCCGACGCCGACCTGACCCGCGACTTCATCGCCCATGTCCGCGGCCTGGGCCCCGCACTCGCACTCGACGACTTCGGGGCGGGGGCGACCGGCTTCCGCCATTTCCGCGACTTCCGCTTCGACATGGTCAAGATCGACGGAAGCTACGTGAAGGGCGTGCATGCGAATCGCGACGGCCAGGCGCTGGTGCGCTGCCTTGCCGGGCTCGCGCAGCACTTCGAGATGCTCACGGTGGCGGAGAGGGTCGAGACCCGTGCCGATGCGGAATGGCTGCGCGCCGCCGGGATCGACTGCCTCCAGGGCTATCTGACGGGACGGCCCGCGGCGGCGCCGGATCTGCCGTTGGACGGCGAGGGCGACGGGGTTGCCATCGCCGGCTAGACCGCGGGATCCGGCATCGCCCCATAAGGTGGGCCGGATTCCGCATGATTATGAAATCACAATAAAATCAATACGTTGATCGATGTCCCACTGTGGGACATTTCGATCCACGCGCCGACCGGGCCGATTTCGCCCGGTCTCCTCCCGCCTTATCCGTCCTTTACGAGCCTCGAGAGCTGGGCCTGCATCGTCGCGAGCTGGGCCTTGAGCTCCTCGATCTCCACGTCCTTCTGCGGGGCCTTCGGGGCGGGCGTGTTCCCGCCCATGCCGGTCGCGAAGGGCGCGAACATCCGCATCGCGTTCTCGAACCACTCCATGTTCGAGCGCGCCAGCGCCTCGAAGTTCGCGAGGGCCGGATTTGCCTCGAAGGCCTGGCGGACCTGGTCGCGCATCTTTTCCTGGTTGCGCGAGAAGGTCTCCATCGACGCCTCGAGATAGCCCGGCACGAAGCCCTGGAGCGTATCGCCATAGAGCCGGATCAGCTGGCGCAGGAAGTTCGCCGGCAGCATCGTCTGCCCCTTGGCTTCCTCGTCGAAGATGATCTGGGCGAGCACCGCACGGGTGATGTCCTCCCCGGACTTCGCGTCGTTGACCACGAAATCCTGGCCGGCCCGCACCATCTGGGCCAGGTGTTCGAGGGTCACGTAGCTCGACTTTGCCGTATTGTAGAGGCGGCGATTCGCGTATTTCTTGATGACGATCGGCTCGGCGCCATTCTCCGTCCTGTCTGTCACCGCAATCTCTCCTGATGAATGTCGCGTGCGCTGCGGCTAAGGTTATCGGTCAGGACTGCGCTGCGCAAAGCCATTTTTGCGGCTGCGAAAGTCCGGGGAGGGACCTTGGGCGCGACGCGGGAAGGGAGAACGGCGAGAGCGGCGTCCGGCGTGCCGGCAGACCTGCGGGCGGGGATCTATCTCGATCTCTGGGAGCGGCAGGTCAGCGCGAAGGCTCTGGGGACGCCCCAGCCGGCCCCGATGGCCGGTGGATGCAATATCGCGCGGGCCGAGCGGCAGACCGCCGCCGCGAACGCCGATGGGGGCCTCCAACCCGTTGGCAACCCTGACAGGACCGGACAGCCGAGCCCGCTGATCTTCCACCTGGGTGCGGCTCTCTCGATCTACGGGCAGGCGATCATGGCCGCGCCGCGGGCGGACAGCCCGAGCTTTCCCTGGCAGCCCGAGCTGGCCGCAGCGGCCCGGCGGCTCGGGTCGGACCTCGACCCGATCGAGGTCGCGGAGGAAGTGGCCGCCCGGCTGCGCGCGACCATCCGTGGTATCGAGGCCTGGCAGCGTCATCCCTACCGGCGTGATCTCGCTGAGCCGCCGGTGGTCTGGCGGAACGGGTGCTCGCGTCTCCTCGACTACGGCCAGGTGCCGGAGGCCACCGCGCCCGACGGCCTGCCCGTGCTGGTCGTCCCGAGCCTTATCAATAGGGGCTATATTCTCGATCTGATGGAGGGGCGCTCGGTACTGCGCGCGCTCGCAGCCGCCGGGCTGAGGCCCTTCGCCCTCGACTGGGGCGAGCCGGGGCCGGTCGAGGCCGGCTTCGGACTCGGGGACTACGGATCCGAGCGGCTGCTGCCCGCGCTGGCCGAGGTGCGGGCCCGGACAGGTCGAGATGTAGCGGTGCTCGGCTACTGCATGGGGGCGACACTCGCCGTGGGAATGGCTGCCCGGGCGCCCGAGGGGATCTCGGCGCTGGCAACGCTCGGGGCGCCCTGGGACTTTGCCTCGGCGCGCGGGATCGCGGGGGGGCTGCGAGCGATGCTGCGCGCAGAAGGGTCCGCGCGGACCGAGGCGCTGCTGCGGGCGGCGGGAGAGGCATTCGGGCTGGTGCCGGTGTCGCTCTTCCAGACGCTCTTTGCCCTGGTCAACCCGGTCCAGGCCACGGTCAAGTTCCAGAAGTTCGCGAGGATGGACCCGCGGAGCGAACCGGCACGGCTCTTCGTCGCCCTGGAGGACTGGCTCGCGGACGGCGTGCCCATGCCCGCCCCGGCGGCGATCGACCTGCTCGTACACTGGCAGATCGGGAACGTGACGGCCTGGCGGCAGTGGCAGTTCCTCGGCGGGATGGTAGACCCCGGCCGGATCCGGATCCCGACCCTGGTTCTCGCGGGGCAGAAAGATTCGATCGCGCCGCCGCCGCTCTCCGAGCCGCTGGCGCGGGCGATCCCCGGCGCCCGTCTGCTGCGGCCGCGCACCGGGCATGTCGGAATGGTGGTCGGGGAGGCAGCGGGGGCCGAGGTGGTGCAGCCGCTCGTGGATTTCCTGCATGCGCATGCGGGCGGTTGAGGCCAGTGTTCAGGGCAGCTCCCGTCATGCGGCTGCGGTTGAGAGCGGGGCCGAGTTGTGCAACGACGGGCCTGTGTCGCGACGCAGCGAATCGTGCGGCGGGCGCGAACCCAGAAAGCGGGTCTCGGAGAGTCCCGCGCAAGGAGGATCGTCATGACTGACATCGTTATCGCCTCGGCCGCGCGCACCGCGGTGGGCAGCTTCAACGGCAGCTTCGCCACCACGCCTGCGCACGAACTCGGCGCCGCCGCGATTCGTGCGGTCCTGGAGCGCGCTGGCGTCGCGGCCGACGAGGTGTCCGAGACGATTCTCGGCCAGGTGCTGACCGCGGCCCAGGGCCAGAACCCGGCCCGGCAGGCGCATATCGCGGCCGGCCTTCCGATCGGATCGGCGGCCTGGGGCATCAATCAGGTCTGTGGTTCGGGCCTGCGCGCGGTTGCGCTCGGCGCCCAGCATATCGCGCTCGGCGATGCAGCAATCATTGTCGCGGGCGGACAGGAGAACATGTCACTCTCGGTCCATGCCGCGCATCTGCGGGCCGGCCAGAAGATGGGCGACCTGAAGTTCATCGACACGATGATCAAGGACGGCCTCTGGGATGCCTTCAACGGCTATCACATGGGC
>CAZESN010000116.1:0-8638 GCA_964514775.1 uncultured Rhodovulum sp. | reverse complement strand
TTCGCTTTCGGCTGCCGCGGGTTGCGGATCAGCTGCTGGATGGTGGGCATTCTTGTCTCGACCCCGTCTACACCGTCTGCGTTGCAGCGCCCGACGCCGCATGCGCCCAACGCCAAATTGCCCTGATCGGCCCGTATCGGTGCCGTCACGGCCGAATTCCAGAGGACTGGGGCGAAACGCCCGAGTCATGACCGCCAGATTGTGGCATTCGCCCCGAAGGAGACACCCCCGGAGCGCGCGGAACCTAGGTGCTGGGGGAAACCTTGTCAACCGCGATCCGCAGTCCGGTGCGGCGGGGAGCCCCGCGCCGCACACCCTCCCGAAACTGCTGTCTTTCCTTGGGGTTCTCTCCGGGGGTCTCGCCGCGCAGCAGCCGTCCCGCCCCCCGCCTGTCATCACAAAACGCGCGCCGGGGCCCGCGTGGCGTGCCCGATGACCGAATCCGCCCCCTTCCCCACCCCTTCCCGGCGCCGCCCCCGGGGCTTGCCGGCCCGCGGGACGGTTGAACCGCGGCCCGGAGCGGGTATACCCGGCGGGAACCGGGAGGTGCGGGCATGGGCGAGCGACCACTTGCAGGGCTGCGGGTACTGGAGCTCGCGCGGGTGCTGGCCGGCCCCTGGATCGGCCAGACCCTGGCCGATCTCGGCGCCGACGTGGTCAAGGTCGAGAGCCTCGGCGGCGACGAGACCCGCACCTGGGGCCCGCCCTTCGCCGCCGATGGCTCGGCGGCCTATTTCCACGCCGCCAACCGCAACAAGCGCGCCATCTCCCTCGATTTCAGCGATGCGGAAGACAATGCGCTCGCCCGCCGGCTCGCCTCCGGCGCAGACGTGCTGATCGAGAACTTTCGCACCGGAGGGCTTGCCCGCTTCGGGCTCGACTACGCATCGGTCGCCGCGGCAAACCCCGGCATCGTCTATGCCTCGGTCACCGGCTTCGGTCAGGACGGCCCGGAGGCCGCGCGCGCCGGCTACGACTTCATCATCCAGGCCATGGGCGGGATCATGGACCTGACCGGCACGCCCGAGGGCGAGCCGCAGAAGCCCGGCGTCGCCTATGCCGACCTCTTTACCGGGCTCTACGGGGTGATCGCGATCCAGGCCGCGCTCTGGCAGCGCCAGCGCACGGGGCGCGGCCAGTGGATCGACCTCTCGCTCTTCGACACCCAGCTCGCGGTCCTCGCCAATCAGGCGACCAATCACCTCATCGGGGACCTGGTCCCGCGCCGGCTCGGCAACGCCCATCCCAACATCGTGCCCTATCAGGTCTTCGAGGCCGCGGACGCGCCGCTGGTGATCGCCTGCGGCAACGACGGCCAGTTCGCCCGGCTCTGCGACGGACTGGGTCTCGACCTGCACCGGGACCCGCGCTTCGCGACCAACCCCGACCGGCTGGCGCATCGCGAGGCGCTGATCCCGCTGCTGGAGACCCGCATCCTCGCCCTGCCCCGCGCCGAGGTCCTCGCCGCGATGCTCCGTGCCGGCGTGCCGGCCGGACCGATCAACACCGTTGCCGAGGCCTTCGCCGAGCCGCAGGCCAAGGCGCGCGGCGCCGTCACCGAGATCGGGAATTCGCGCGCGCCAAGGCTGCCGATCCGCTTCTCCGATGCCGAGATCGCCGCCGACCGGCCGCCGCCCCGCCGGGACGAGCACGGGGACGACATCCGGCATGCGCTCGGGCAGGGCGTGGCCTGGCCGCCACTCTGAGGCAAGTTGCACGCCCGGCCCTTCCCCCCTGCCCGTACGCACATATCTGCATATCGACGCAACGAGGGAAGAAGACATGCTGCACATCGACCTGCCGACCCGCGCCGAGATCGAGAAGCTCGCCGGTCATCACGGAATGCCATCGGTCTCGATCTACCTGCGCACGACGCCGGTGACGCAGAACACCGATGTCGACCGGATCGAGCTCAAGAACCTGCTCAAGACCGCCATTGCCGAGATGGAGGAGGCGGGCACGCCCAAGCGCGAGATCTGGCCGATCCGCGACGCGATCGAGGCGCTGATCGAGGACGACGACTTCTGGGCGGAGCAGGCCAACAGCCTGGCGATCTTCGCCACGCCCGAGCGGCTGCGCACCTGGCGCCTGCCCAACAAGCTCGCGCCGCTGGTCGAGGTCTCGGACCGGTTCCACGTCAAGCCGCTGATCCGCGCCATCACCTTCCCGCACAACGCCTATGTGCTGGCGATCGGGGCGGGCTCGGTGCGGCTCGTCGAGGTGACCGCCGACCTGCCGCCGCATCCGGTGGAGGTCCCGGGCCTGCCGCGCGACCTCCAGCACGTGCTCAGCCGGGCCGGCAACGCCGAGCGGGCGGGGGCGATGCGCGGGCAGGAGAACTCGAGCGAGAACGCCCAGCTCAGCCGCTATGCCCGCGCGGTCGACCAGGCTCTGCGCCCGGTCCTCTCGGGGCACGAGCGGCCGCTGATCGTCGCCGCCACCGAGCCGCTCGCCTCGATCTACCGCTCGGTCAGCAGCTACGGCAACACCGCCACCCAGGTGATCGCCGGCAGCTTCGACCACACACCCGACCATGAGCTCGCCGCCGCCGCGCGCGGCGTTCTCGACGAGATCTATGCGGAGGAGATCCGGGCGCTGGCCGAGCTCTTTGGCGCGCGCGAGCCCCAGGGCCGGGCGACCACGGACATCGCCCAGGCGGCGCGGGCCGCGACCTTCGGGGCCGTGGACACGCTGATCGTCGACATGGACGCGGTGGTTCCGGGCACCGTCGCCGACGAGGACGGCGCGGTCAGCTTCGCCGAGGAGGCCGGCCCCGGCAACTACGGCGTGGTCGACGAGATCGCCCGGCGCGCGCTCCAGTCCGGCGCCCGGGTCGTGGCCGCGCGCCGCGACGATGTGCCCGGCGGCGGCGACGTGGCGGCGATCCTGCGCTACGCCCTCTGAGGCGGGGAGATCCCGGGTTTCCGCCTGCGGGAACCCGGGTCACCGGCCGACACAAGACAGCCATCATCCTTCCCGGCGCGGGCGTTCAACCCGCCTCGGCGCACCGGGCCGCGGCCATACAGGCCCCTGCAGCATCCGACCGCAGAGGCGGCATCCGCGCGTCGTCCGCCATGGCAGCGGCGTGAGGAAGCGCCTCGAAGCCCAGCAAGCCGTGGTCGAGGCGCATCTCCCAGGACTTTTCCGGCGCCATCCGGGAGCGGGTGCGCGCCAGGCGCCAGCGCGGGATCCCGTCCCGCGCCCAGCCTGGGGCGGGCGCGACGTGCCAGCGGCTCTCGACCCCCGCGGCCTGCCCCTCGCCCGGCAGGAGCAAGAGCATGATCGGCGGCGCGCCGGCGCGCGCGCCTGCCTCGGCCGCCAGATGCAGCCGCCGCACCGGGGTGAGGCCGCTCGGGGGTTCGGGCAGGAGCGCCACGACCAGCGGCACCTCGCCGCTGCGCAGCGCCTCCTCCGCCGACCACAGGAGATCCACCATGCGCCGCCCCCGGGCGAGCAGGAGCCGCCCCGGGTCGAGCATGGCGCAGACCCCGTCCCCCATCGGCCGGGAAGGCTCCCAGGCGGGCTGGAGCCAGAGCACCGGCCCCGCCGTGCGCCCGGCAATCAGAAGCGCGAGGGCGGTCCGCGCCGGGCCCGCGATTTCATGCGCCCGGGCAAGGGCAAGCGTCGCCCCGGGGGCAAGCTCGAGCGCATCTTCGGCGGGGGCATGGCGGGTGTGGAGCATATGTTCACTATATGTTCCAAAAAACGCCCCGTCACGCCCGGATGAAACGCGGGCTGGTTCGACGGATCTGCCTGGTTGCGCAGGCGCAGGCCGGGAAAAGGGGCGGCATCAGTCCCGGGGCGGCACCCCGGAGGTGCGGGTCAGCGGTAGAAGACGTTGCCGCCGAAGGTGCCGACGCGCTGGCGGGTGCTGAACCAGCCGGGGCTGACCCGGGCCGAATGGAAGAAGATCGCGCCACCGGTGATATCCGGCGCCCCGGCGAGCACGGTCTCGGCGGAGCGGATGGCCCGGGCGCGGGCGGCGGCGTCGGTCAGGGTGTCGGGACGTCCGTCGCAGCGGTAGGAAAACTGGCAGCGATCGGCGATCACGCCGCAGACGGTGCCGGGGAACTCGCGGTGCTTCATGCGGTTCAGCACGACATGCGCAACCGCCTCCTTGCCGCGCTCACCGGTGCCGCGCGCCTCGAAATAGAGCGCCTCGGCGAGGCAGGCGACGTCCCGGCTCGCCACCGGCTGGGCCGGGACCGGAGCGGGGCCGGCGACGGCGCGCGAGGGCAGGTCGACGGTCGACGGGGCCTCGGGGGCGGCGGTGCAGTTGGCGAGGATCAGCAGAGCGGACAGGCAGGCAAGGATCCGATGCAAGAGCAGCATCCCGACTTGTTACACGACGCGGGAGATTGCTGCGCTGCGGCGGATCCGTCCACCACCTCCGGCCGGGTCGGCGGAATCTCGCCGTGTTCAGGGGTCGGGACAGGTGGCGGGAAGGGCCTGTGCGAAGGGGGTGTCGGTCGCGGAGAGCAGCGCCGTCTCGATGCGGATGGGGCGGAAGGGCGGCTCCTGGATCGCGGGCTGGATCTGGCGCAGGGTCGCGCATCCGGCGAAGACGCGCACCCCGCCCCCGGTGTCGGTGGCGCGGATCGCCATGGGCAGGGTGGTGAAGATGCTGCCGGCCGCCCCCTCGGAGACCGGAGCGCCGAGGGCGAGCTCGACATGGGCGGTGTCCGCGTAACCGGCTACAAAGCGCGCATAATCCGCCGGGGGATCGGCGAAATAGTCGTAGGCGCGCGCATACTCGCCCCGATTCACGGCATTGTAGTAGGAGCGCAGCACGCTCGCCGAGTCGGAGCGGTCGTCGAGATAGGGCGGCGGCTCCTGCCCGAATGCGGGCGCGGCCATCAGGGCAAGGAGAAGGACGAGGGGGCGGGACATGGGCGACCTGCGGCGGGAAGGATCCGCCGCAGTCTGGCGCGGGTGCGGCGAGTTGCCAATGGCCCCCGTGACGCCTCGCCCGGTTTCAGCGGTCGAAGGTCTCGAGCGTGAGGACCGCGTGGCAGTTCTCGGGCTCGTAGGTGCCGACCCACACATCGAGCCAGCCGTTCGAGGGCCGGGACAGCGAGATGCTCGGGTCGAGGCCGCCGCCGTCGTCGTCGTCATAGTACCAGTTGGCCTGGCCGGTGTTGACGAGCAGCACGGTGTCGCAGGCGCTCTCGGCGCTGATCACCAGCCGGTAGCGGTCCATGCCGCTGAGCGAGAAGGTGAAGTCGGGCCGGGTCGCGACATAGCCGTCGCCGCTGTCGGTCAGCGGCCGGATACGGCAGCGCCCGATCGAATTGTTGCCTCCGGCCACGACCTTGAACGCCCGCGGCGTGTAGAGCTCGCGGCCGGTGGCCTGGTAGGTATCGCCGCTGAGCGAATAATCGGGGCAGGCCTCTGCCGCTGCCCCAAACCCCGCCACCCCCAGGATGAGGGTGGCGATCCAAGTTGTCCTGTGCACGTCCGGTATTCCTGAATAGTTAAGCCGGATGCAGCAAAGGCCGAGGATCTTACGATTTAACTAATGCGGGCGCGCAACGGCTCAGGAGAAGGCCTGAAGGCCGGTGATCGCCTGGCCGAGGATCAGGGTAGGGACGTCGTGGACGCCCTCGCAGGTGTTGGTCGCCTCGAGGTTGACCAGGTGCCGGATCACATCGAACCCGCCCGAGATGCCGTTGCCGCCGTGCATGTCCCGGGCAAGACGGGCGATGTCGAGCGCCTTGCCGCAGTTGTTGCGCCTGACGATCGAGATCATCTCGGGGGCCGCATTGGCCGCGTAGCGCAACCGCCCCACCTGAGCGCCGGGCGTGATCTCGGCGCGCATGCTGGGCGTTCCGGGAACGCCTCTCCGAAGGCGCCTGAGAAATCGCCCCGTGGCGTCCCCTGCCCCGCGTCCTTCTCTGCTTAGAAACCTGGAGAGCAGTGCCTGGGGATGCGGGGGCGGCGAGCGCCCCGCCGGCGCAGGCGAACACGCGTGCGCCCAGCCTAAGAACTCGCGCGCACCTGCGCGCTCCGTACCGCCGCCAAGAGGCGGCCCCCCCCCCGCCCTCAGCCGGGAACGGCCGCCGGGCGCTCACGGATCGGCAGGTGGACAAGCACCGAGAAGGCGCCGACCCCGACGCCGATCCACCAGACGAGATCGTAATTGCCGGTGATGTCGTAGAGCGCGCCGCCCATCCACACCCCGAGGAACCCGCCGAGCTGGTGGCTGAAGAACACGATCCCGTAGAGCGTGCCCATGTAGCGGATCCCCCAGATCTGGGCGACGAGCCCGCTCGTCAGCGGCACGGTGGCGAGCCAGAGCGCGCCCATCACCACCGAGAAGATCAGCACGCTCGCGGGCGTCATCGGCGAGAGGATGAAGGCGGCGGCCACGACGGTGCGGCCCAAGTAGATCTGCGCGAGCAGGTATTTCTTGGAATAGCGCTGCCCGAGCCAGCCCGCGGCGAGCGTGCCGGCGATATTGGCCATGCCGATCACCGCGATCGACACCGCACCGAGCGCCGAGGTGGTGGTGATCCCGATCGACGCGAGGATCCCGCCCGGGTCGATCGGGCCGCAGACCTCGGTCACGAAGGCCGGGAAATGGGCGGTGATGAAGGCAAGCTGGTAGCCGCAGGAGAAGAAGCCGAGGAAGATCAGGATGAAGCTCGGGTCGCGCACCGCCCGCGCGACGATCGCACCCATCCCCTCCTCGCCGGGAACGGGGACGGGCTTCGCCGGGCCCTTGATCATCGGCAGGACGAGGAGCGAGCCCGCGATCAGCACCGCGAAGACGACGAAGACCGAGCTCCAGGGCATGACCCCGAGCAGCGCCTCGGCCAGCGGCGGCCCGACCACCTGGCCGCCGGAACCGGCGGCGGTGGTGATCCCGAGCGCCATCGAGCGGTTCTCCGGCGAGGCGGCACGCCCGACGATGGCGAGGAGGACGCCGAAGCCGGTGCCGGCGATCCCGAAGCCGATCAGCAGGTTGAGGAGCTGGTGCCCCTCGGGCGTGATCGCCATGGCCGACAGCAGCAGGCCCGCCACGTAGCAGAGCGCCCCGAGCACGATCGCCCTGCGGTCGCCGTAGCGCTCGGCGATGGCGGAAAAGACCGGCTGGCCGATACCCCAGGCGAGGTTCTGGATGGCGATCGCCAGCGAGAACTCCGCCCGCGGCCAGCCGAAATCGGCGGCGATCGGGATCTGGAACACCCCGAAGCTCGCACGCACCGCGAAGCTGACGAGAAGGATGAGGCAACTCGCGATCAGGACCGGAGTGATGAGCGGGGCGCGCGTGGAGGTCATGGGAATCCGGGGAAGGAGGGGTCGCCATGCTGCGCCCCGGCCGGGCCGGGGTCAAAGCAATTCGCGTGACGCCGGCCATCAAGCCGCGTGATGCCAGGCCGGCCCGACACCGGGCCTTGGCCTCGCACCGCCCCGGCGCTAGGGAGGGGCGGCCCGGAGGTAAGTGCCCATGACCGCGTATCTGTTCCGCGACGACCCCTATCTCGCGACCTGCACCGCACGGGTGACGGCCGCAGGCAACGGGGCCTTCGAGCTCGACCGCACCGTCTTCTATGCGGCCTCGGGCGGCCAGCCGGGCGATACCGGAACGCTCGGTGGCGGGATCGCCATCACCGGCGCCGTCCATCCGGACGGGGACCGGAGCCGGATCCTGCATCTGGTGGCCGAGGGCGCGCCGCTACCCCTGCCCGGCACGGAGGTCGGGGTCGCGCTCGACTGGGACCGGCGGCATCTGCACATGCGGATGCATTCGGCGCTGCACCTGCTGTCGGTGGTGCTCCCCTACGGCGTGACCGGGGACGCGATCACCACCGAGAAGGGCCGGCTCGACTTCGACATGCCGGAGCCGCCGGCCGACCTCGCGGCGGTCGAGGCCGAGCTCAATGCGCTCGTCGACCGCGACCTGCCCGTCACCGCCGAGTGGATCACGGCAGACGAGCTGGCGGCCCGGCCCGGGATGGTGAAGACGATGAAGGTGAAGCCCCCGACCGGCGAGGGGCGGGTGCGGCTCGTGCGGATCGGCGCGGGCGAGGACACGATCGACCTCCAGCCCTGCAGCGGCACCCATGTGCGCGCGACCGGCGAGATCGGTCGCCTGCGCCTCGGCAGGATCGAGAAGAAGGGTCGCGAGAACCGGCGCGTGAACCTGCATTTCGCCGGCTAGCCGAGGGGATACGCACCATGTCCGACGGCCCCATGAGCCTTTACCGCGACCGGGTCGCGCTGGGTGAGATCAGCCCCGATCCCGCCCAGCGCCGCGCCGTGGAGGAGCTCCAGCTCCTGCACATGCGGCTGAAGGACTACAACCCGGCGCGGCCGAAGCGCGTGGGGCTCGGGCTCTTCGGCTGGGGCCGCGAGCGACTCGAGGTGAAGCCCGTGCCCGGGCTCTATCTCTACGGCGACGTCGGCCGGGGCAAGTCGATGCTGATGGACCTCTTCTACGAGGGCGCGCCGGTCGCGAGGAAGCGCCGGGTGCATTTCCACGCCTTCATGCAGGAGGTCCATGCCGGCATCAACGCGGCGCGGGCGCGCGGCGCGGACGATCCGGTCCGCCCGGTGGCCGACGCGATCGCCGACGAGGCCACGCTGCTCGCCTTCGACGAGATGCAGATCACCGACATCACCGACGCGATGCTGG
>CAZESN010000115.1:0-8725 GCA_964514775.1 uncultured Rhodovulum sp. | reverse complement strand
GATGCAGGTCTCATTCCTGATCATGGGGATCTTCCTTGACGACACCGCGATGCTGGTGATCGTGGCGCCGCTCTACGTGCCGCTGGTGATCACGCTCGGCTTCGATCCGATCTGGTTCGGCATCCTCTACACGATCACCTGCCAGATCGCCTATATCACGCCGCCCTTCGGCTATAACCTGTTCCTGATGCGGGCGATGGCCCCGCCCGAGATCTCGCTCATCGACATCTACCGGTCGATCGTGCCCTTCGTGGCGATCATGCTGCTCGGGCTCGTGATCATCATGATCTTCCCCCAGATCGCGCTGTGGCTGCCCCAGCAGGTGCGGCTGCGCTAGACTGTCCGTCAACGAAAACAGGGAGAGTTAGGATGACCAAGAGACGCGAATTCCTCCGGGGTGCCGGCCTTGCCGCCGCGGGTGCGGTCGGGGCCTCGACGCTCGCGGCCCCCCATGTGCGGGCACAGGCCCCGATCCGCTGGCGGCTCCAGACCTATGCCGGGGCCGCGCTCGCCGAGGACGTGATCAAGCCCTCGGTCGATGCGTTCAACGCGGCGGCGAACGGCGAGATGGTGATCGAGCTCTACACCGCCGACCAGCTGGTGCCGCAGGGCGAGCTCTTTCGCGCGGTGCAGAACGGCACGATCGACGCGGCCCAGTCGGACGACGATTCGATGGGCTCGCCGGTCGATGTGGCGATCTTCGGCGCGTATTTCCCCTTCGCGACGCTCTTCAGCCTCGACGTGCCGGCGCTCTTTCACAAGTACGGGCTGAACGAGATCTGGCAGGAGGCCTATGAGGGCACCGGCGTCACCTGGCTCGGGTCGGGCGCCTGGGATCCGTGCAACCTCGGCACCAGCCAGCCGATCAACAGTCTCGCCGACCTTCAGGGCAAGCGGATATTCACCTTCCCGACGGCGGGGCGGTTCCTCACCCGGTTCGGCGTGGTCCCCGTCACCCTGCCCTGGGAGGATATCGAGGTCGCGGTGCAGACGGGCGAGCTCGACGGCATCTGGTGGTGCGGAGCGACCGAGATCCATTCGGTCGGCTGGAACAACGTGCTCAGCCACTATCTGACCAACAACATCAACGGCGCCTGGATCGGCAGCAACTTCGCCAACACCGATCGCTGGAACGAGCTGCCCGAGCATCTGAAGCAGCTCTGGCGGGTCTGCATGGACAGCTCGCACTACTACCGCCAGCACTGGTACTGGTGGGGCGAGGCGCATTACCGTACCCAGGGCGATCTCGAGCTCACCACCATCCCCTCCGAGGAATGGGCGACGGTCCAGGCCGAGGCGCAGGTCTTCTGGGAGGAGATCGCCGGCGAGAGCGAGCGCGCCGCGCGGGTGGTGCAGATCCTCAAGGACTATGCGGCGGTGATGGAGAAGGCGGGGCCGCCGTACCGCGGGGGCTGATTTCCCTGCACGATTTGACCGTTGTCAAATCGTGACGCGCCTGCCTGCCCCCGGCAGGCGCGTCACGATCCCCATTGTGCGCGCCCTCCATTGAGGAACCGGACGGCCTCCGCGCTCGCGCGCTCCAGCCGTGGACCGGGGCGAGGCAGTGCCTCGCCTGATCCGGTCCCAAGAGGGCGTGCCGGTTGACGCAGGTCAATGTCGGTGGGGGCCGGCCCGGGGCATAGCCCCGGGATGGGACGCGACATTCAGGCGAAATACGCCGGCCGGGCGGTGCCCCGGTACACGAGCTATCCGACCGCGCCGCATTTCCGGCCGGGCTTTCCCGAGGCGGACTGGCGCGGCTGGCTCGGGGCCACCGCTCCGGACGTCCCGGTTTCGCTCTACCTGCATGTGCCGTTCTGCCGGCAGATGTGCTGGTACTGCGGCTGCAACATGAAGCTCGCGGCCCGCTACGGGCCGGTCGCGGACTATGTCGAGACGCTGCTCGCGGAGATCGAGCTGGTGGCGGCGGCGCTGCCCGGGCGGATGCGGGTCGGTCATCTTCACTGGGGCGGGGGCACGCCGACGGCGCTCGAGCCCGCGGATCTCGCGCGGGTAATGGAGCGGCTCCATGCGCGCTTCGACATCATCCCCGGCGCCGAGATCGCCATCGAGAGCGATCCGCGCAGCCTGACGGCCGGAATGATCGCCACGATCGGACGGCTCGGCTTCACCCGCGCGAGCTTCGGCGTGCAGGAGTTCGATCCCGCCGTGCAGGCGGCGATCAACCGCATCCAGCCGCCGGACATGGTGGCCCGCGCGGTCGACGGGCTGCGCGGCGCGGGAGTGGCGGGCATCAACTTCGACCTGATCTACGGGCTGCCCCACCAGACGGTCGCGAGCCTGACCGGCACCGTCGCGGCCTGCGTCGGGATGGCGCCGGACCGGATCGCGCTCTTTGGCTATGCGCATGTGCCGTGGATGGCGAAGAACCAGCGCATGATCCCGGAGGTGGCGCTGCCCGGCGGTGCGGCGCGGGCGGCGCAGGCGGAGGCGGCGGCCGGGGCGCTGGTGGTGGCGGGGTACCAGGCGGTCGGGCTCGATCATTTCGCGCGGCCCGGAGATGCGCTGGCGGAGGCCGCGCGTTCGGGGCGGCTGCGCCGGAATTTCCAGGGCTATACCACCGATGCGGCGGCGACGCTGATCGGGATGGGCGCGACGGCGATCGGCCGGGCGCCTCAGGGCTTCGTTCAGAACATCGCCGAGACCGGGGCCTGGGCGCGGGCCGTGCGTGCCGGGCGGCTGCCGGTGGCACGGGGGCTGGCGCTCGACGGCGACGACCGGCTGCGCGGGCATGTGATCGAGCGGATCATGTGCGACGGCGCGGTGGATCTCGACGCGGCCGGGGAGCGGTTCGGCGCCGCGCCGGGCTGGTGGGCGGGCGAGGATGCGGAGCTGGCCACGCTGGCGGGTGACGGGGTTCTGACCCGGTCCGGCGCGCGGGTTGCGCTGACCCCGGCGGGACAGGGTCTCGCGCGCGTGGTGGCGGCGGTCTTCGACCGCTATCTCGCGGCCTCGGCGGCGCGGCATTCGGTGGCGGTATGACCGCCCCCGGCTCCTAGGCCCAGAAGGGCTTCGCCTCGGCGAAGTCGTCCCAGTGCGCAAAGAGCTTCGGCCGGTCGCTGCCGGTGCGCACCGCCAGCGTGCCGAGCACCCATCCGACCGCGCGCTGGGCGTCGGGCTTGCCGGCGGCGGGGGCGCCCTCGCCGATGAGATAGGTCTCGGCCATGGCGGCGTCGTTGAGGCTGCCGAAATCGTCCTGCAGCGCCTTCAGGGTCTTGATATAGCCGGACACGCGCTTCTGGGGATAGAGCGGCGCGAGCATGTCGGCGGCGTAGCGGAGCTTCTTGAGCTCCTTGCGCAGCTCGTGCAGGCCCTCGACGTCGAGCGCGCGGATCTTGCGGCCGCGCTTGCGGGCCCTGGCGAGACGGGCGTCGAGCAGGCCGGGGGCGATCTCGCCGATCGGCGTGGCGAGGCGGGCGCTCTGGCCGTAGTCCGATGGCGCGAGCCAGCCGCGGCCCTCGGTCAGCCGGCCGAGGTCGAAGAGAAAGCCCACCGCCTCCGGTGCGGCCAGGGCGGCGCGCACCTCGGCCCGGGTGGCGTCGCGGCGGGCCTCGAGGGCGGAGACGAGCGCCTTGTGCGCGGGGGTGTCGAGGCCGTAGGCGGCGGCGTCGGCCACCACCTCGCCGATGAGCACGTCGAGGTCTCGCAGCGGGCTCACCACCTGGCCGAGCCGGCGTGCCGCGTCCGAGAGGGGCCGCAGGGCCTCGGCGCCGAGGCTGTCGCGAAAGAGCAGGAAGGCCGCCCGCAGGCGGCGGAGCCCGACCCGGAGCTGGTGCGGGACCTCGGGCTGGTCGGAGGTGGCGAGGAGCGCCATGTTCGCGGCGATCTGGGCGAAGCAGTCGCGGAAGACGTCGCGGGCGACCGTCTCGACCGTCGCGCCGGCCGGGTAGTCGAGGGTGCCGGCATTGCGCGCCGTGGCGGGCTTCGGTGCCTCGCCGCGCGCGAGGCGGTAGCCGTGAGCGGCCTTGTTCATGGCCGAGAAGCTGACCGGTCCGCGCGGGAAGAGCTCGGCGGCGAGGTCGTAGAGCCCGCCGACCGGGCCGGAGACGAGCTCGAGCTCGGCCTCGTGGATCTCGGCGCTCGCCTCGCCGGCGACGACCTCGCCCGCGTCGAGGGCGAGCTCCACCTCGCCGCCGCCCGGCGTGGCGAGGCGCTCTATGGTGCGCCGGATGCGGGTCTCGAAGACCGGCGAGAGCGGGGCGCCGCCCGTGGCGCGGGATATCGCCGCGAGCACGCCCTCGGGATCGGGGCCTTCGAGCACCAACCGCCCGCCGGGGGCCGGGGTCTCGACCTCGGTATGGGAGAAGAAGCCGAAGCCGCCCGCGCCGATCTTGACCGTCTGGATCCAGCGCCGGCCGACACGGCGCAGCCTGAGGCCGATCCCGGCGACGGAGAGGGCATGGCCGGGCGTGTCGTAGTAGATCGACACGAGCTGCTCGCGCCGGCGCGGCTCGAGGCGGTGCCGCGCCAGGGCGGGATGCCGCATCAGCGCGGCGAGGCCCCGCGCGTCGAGGGTGATCTTCAGCTCGGTCTCGGTCATTTCCCACCTGGCTCGGACTGCGCCACTGCCCAAGCCTTTAGCATTCCTGCTTCCGGTTGCACCATCCCGCGTCCGGGGGATCCGTGGACCGTCACATCGCCGCGAGAGGCTTGGCAGGGACGGATTATTTAACCAATCTGGTGAACCATAGATGACATCTCCCGTCCGGGACCGGATCCGCGAGGTGACCTTTATGCGACGGACGACCTGGCAGAACTTGCCGCCCGCGAGGCCCGAGGGGGCCGCTCCATGACCCCCGCCACCCTCGCCATTGCCTCCGACTTCGTGAAATCGGGTGTCGAGCGGGCGGGGGTCCCGCTCTCGCATACGCTCGAGGCCTATCTCTCCATCACCTTCGCGCGGTTCATCGGCCGGGCGATCGGCGTCGACCTCCTGACCGTGCGGGTGGCGCGCGTGCTCGAGGCCGGTGCGCCGCCCGACGTGGTCCGCGAACTGGCGGACGAATGCCTGATCGCCTGCGCGCTCTTCGAGGCGCGGCTCCGGCGCGGCGGCAGCCTGCGGCACTATGTCGGGCTGGGGCAGGCGACCTATGACGCGGCGCACATGACCGAGCAGGCCTACGGCTTCGTCCACATGCGCGACGTGATCGCCAGCGCCGCCGAGACCGCGCCGGCCGAGGCGCCCGTGCTGATCGACCGGGCGCGCAGCGGCAGCGGCACCGCGCGCGCCGAGCTCGCCGAGCAGAACGTGGTCATCGGACCCTGGGGGGCGGCGCGGGCCGGGCTTCTCTGGAACTGAGGGCGCGCCATTCGGCGAAGCCGGTCTCGGTCGACCATCCCTCCCCCGCGCCGGTGAGCGCGCAGGCCGCGCGGATCACCCCCGAATGGGTGACCCAGAGCACCGGCGGATCGGCGGGCGGGCTCGCGTCGAGGGCCGCGCCGACGCGGGAGGCCAGCATCGCCACGCTCTCGCCGCCATGGGGGCGGGCATGGTCGAAGTCGGCGGCCCATGCGTCGAGTTCGGTCCGGTCGATCGCGGTCCAGGGCCGGGTCTCCCAGCTTCCGAAATCCATCTCGATCAGGAGCGGGTCGATCTCGAGCGCAAGGCCGCGCGCGGAGGCGATCCGTTCGGCGAGGCGGAGGCAGCGGGTGAGCGGGCTCGAGCGGATGGCGGCGACGGCCGGCAGCGTCGCCGCCAGCGCGGCGGCCGTCGCCTCGAAGTCGGCGCCGGGCGCGAGGTCGGTGCGGCCGTAGCAGATGCCCTCGGGGATCGCGGGTCGGGTGTGGCGCAGCAGGATCAGAGACATGCGACGAGGCCGAGCAGGAGGCCCGTCGCGCCCGCCTGCTGTGTCGCGCCGAGGGTGTCGCCGGTATAGCCGCCGAGCCGCCGGCGTGCCCAGAGGTCGATCGCGCCCGCCCCGGCGATGAGCCCCGCGAGGCCGCCTAGGATGGCGGCCGGGGGCAGGACGAGGCCGAGGGCCAGGAGCAGCGCGGCGGCGCAGGCCAGCGCGAAGGCGAGGCCGCCCGGGCCGGGGCCGGCCCCGACCGCGCCGGCGGCGCCCTCGGCGCGGGCGTAGCGGCCGGCGGCGACGGCTGTGACCATTGCGGCGCGGCTTGCCCCGTGGCTGGCAACGAGGGCGAGCGGCACGCCCGCGCCGGGCAGGGAGGCGAGGGCGAGGGTCTGGGTCGCGACGGTGACGCCGAGAGCGAGGGTTCCGAAGGTGCCGATGCGGCTGTCGCGCATGATCTCGAGGGCGCGCTCGCGCGCAGCGCCGCTGCCGAGGCCGTCGAAGGTATCCGCCAGCCCGTCCTCGTGCAGCGCCCCGGTGACGAGGATCGCGGCGGCGACGGCAAGCAGCGCGGCGAGCGCCGGGGGGAGGACGGTGGCGGCCAGCCACCAGACGAGCGCGGCGATGGCACCGATCAGCGCCCCCGCCACAGGATACCAGCGCAGGCTCAGCGCCATGCGGGCGGGGGCGTAATCCGGAGCCGGGACCGGCAGGCGGGTGAGAAACCCCAGGGCGAGGGCGAGGAGCCCGGCTTCCCCGGCCAGCCGCCTCATGCCGGCCCGCTGACGCCGGCCGAAGAGAAGCTCGCCATGTCGCGCAGCATGGCCGCCGCCGCGCGCAGGAGCGGCCAGGCGAGGAGCGCGCCGGTGCCCTCGCCGAGGCGCATGTCGAGCGAGAGGAGCGGCTCGGCCCCCATATGGGCGAGGAGCGGCGCGTGGCCGGTCTCGGCGGAGACATGGGCAAAGACCATGGCCGCGCCCGCCTCCGGCTCCATCGCCCGGGCGGCCGCGGCCGCGGCGGTGGCGATGAAGCCGTCGACGATGACGACGCGCCCGGCCCCGGCGGCGCCGAGCATGGCGCCGGCCATCATCGCGATCTCGAACCCGCCGTACTCGGCCAGCGCCGTGTCCGGGTCGAGGCGCGCGGGCGTGCGGCCGGCGGCCTCGACCAGGATCGTGCGCTTGCGCAGCAGCCCTCCGTCGTCGAGGCCGGTGCCGCGCCCGGTGAGCGTGCCGAGGTCGAGCCCGGTCAGCTTGTGGGCGACGAGGGCCGCGGCGGCGGTGTTGCCGATCCCCATCTCGCCGAAGGCGGCGGCCTCGCCGGGGGTGTCCGCGCCGATCTCGCGCCCCGCGGCGAGCGCGCGGGCGCAGTCGTCGCCGCTCATCGCCGGTCCGGCGCGCGAGCTCTGCGTGCCCGGCCCGATCCGGCGCGAGATCAGGTCGGGGTGATCGATCGGATCGCCGAGGATACCGGCATCGACCACGCGCACGGGGATGCCGAGGCTGGCGGCGAAGGCGTTGGCCGCGGCACCGCCGGCGAGGAAATTGAGCACCATCTGCCGGGTCACCGCCTGGGGATAGGCCGAGACGCCGTCGGCGGCGATGCCGTGGTCGGCGGCGAAGATCGTCAGGCTCGCCGTCTCCATCCGGGGCGTTAGGCTGCGCTGGTGGCGGGCGATGCGGGCGGCAAGCGTCTCGATGCGGCCGAGCGCGCCGACGGGCTTCGTCTTGCCGTCGATGGCCGCGGCAAGGCGGGTCTCGAACTCGTCAGGATCTTGGCGCTGGGGCATGGGGCGTCGTGGCCGGGCGGCGGCTGAGCTGGACTGCGAGGATGCCGGCCATGGCGATCGCGACACCGATGATGTCGCGCGGGCCGACCAGCTCGCCGAGGATCAGCGCGGCGATCGCCACGCCGAAGAACGGGTTGAGGAAGTGGAAGGTGGCGGCGCGGGTGGCGCCGATCCGGCGCACCAGCACGAACCAGATCATCGTGGCGGCGATGCCGGGAAAGAGCACGGTATAGGCGAAGGCGGCAATGAGCGACGGGCTCCAGTGGACGGTCCAGGTCTCGAAGACCACCGCCACGGGCAGGAGCGCGAGCGCGCCCACCAGCATCTGCAGCCCGACGATCATCCAGAGATCACCCCCCGCCGAGGCGCCGCGCACCATCAGCGTCGCGATCGCGAGCGCCAGCGCGCCGACGACGCTGAGCGCCATCCCCACCGGATCCGCCCCGGTGCCGAGGCGGGCGGACATGATGACGAGGACACCGGCAAAGCCCGCGACGAGCCCCGCGCCGGCAAGCGGGGTCAGCCGCTCGCCCATGACGGCGAAGGCGAGGGCGGCGACGATCAGCGGCAGGGCGCTTGCGATCACCGAGGCGAGGCTGGCCTCGATCGTGCGCATGGCGAGGAAGTTGAGGCCGAGGTAGAGCGCGTTCTGGCAGAGGCCGAAGACCGCGACCGCCACCCATTGCGCCCGGCTCTGCGGCAGGCGCTGGCCGAGCAGCCGCCCGATCGCGAGCGCGATGGCGGCCGAGACGAAGAAGCGCAGCGACAATGACAGGAAGGGCGGCGCCTGGGCGACAATGATCCGCGCCGAGGTGAAGGCCGAGCTCCACATCAGGGCGAAGGCGAGGCCGAGCCCGAGCGCGCGCCAGTCCATGCCGGTCCCCTCGAAAGAAAACAGGCCGCGCCGGTCGGCACGACCCGTCGGCAACGGCGCGCGCGCCCCCGGTGTTCGATCCCGGGAGGGCGGCTCAGGCGTTGATGACGTCCTTGAGCTGCTTGGCGATCGTCACCTTGGCGACCCGGTCGGCGGGCTTGAGCATCTGCTCGCCGGTCGAGGGGTTGCGTACCGTGCGCTCGGGACGGGCGCGGCAGGCGAACTTGCCGAGGCCCGGCAGGGTCACGGCGC
>CAZESN010000114.1:0-8738 GCA_964514775.1 uncultured Rhodovulum sp. | reverse complement strand
AGCCGTCGGCGATCACGAAGAAGGCAAGCTTGAAGGGCAGCGACACGACGACGGGGGGCACCATCATCATGCCCATCGACATCAGGATCGCGGCGATCACGAGGTCGATGATCAGGAACGGCAGAAAGATGAGGAACCCGACCTCGAAGCCGCGCTGGATCTCGGTGAGCAGGAAGGCGGGCACGAGGATCGACAGGGGCACCGCCCCGTCGGGCGCGGGCGCGGGCGGGATCGGGCGCGCCTCGGCCAGGGCCGTGACCGTGGCCGGGCTGACGCGGGTCTCCATGAAGACGCGGAAGGGGCCGATGGTGGGGCCGAAGGCGGCCTCGGGCTCGAGCTCGCCGTCGATCATCGGCTGGATGCCCGCGTCCCAGGCCTCGGTGAAGACCGGCTCCATCACGAACCAGGTGAGAAAGAGCGCGAGGCTCACGATCATCATGTTGGGCGGCGCCTGCTGCACGCCGATCGCCTGGCGCAGGATCGAGAGCACCGTCACCATGAAGGGAAAGCAGGTGACCATGATCGCGAGGCCCGGCGCGAGGCTCAGCAGCGTCAGCAGGATGATGAGCTGGACCGACCGCAGGCCCAGCGACTGGCCCTCGCCGAGGTCGATCGAGATGCCCTGCGCCTGGGCCGGGACCGGCACCAGGAGGCCCGCCGCGAAAAGGCCCGCGACCAGAATCAGACCGGCCGCGATGAGGACGCGGCCGGCGATGCGGGACCGGCCGGGGCCGGGGTGAATGTCAGATCTCATTCGAGAAATCGGCGACCTCGGTCAGGCGCACGCCGAGCCGTCCCGACTCGTCCCCGATCTCCTGCAGCTCGCCGCGCGCGATCAGCCGGTCGCCGATGTAGAGCTCGACGGGGTCGTTGATCGAGCTGTCGAGGGTCAGCACCGAGTCGCGGCGCAGTTCCACGAGCTCGCTCACGAGCGGCCGCGCCTTGCCGACCGAGATGGTCACCTCGATCGGCACGCCCAGAAACGCGCCAGCCCGCGCCGGACGCGATTCCGGCTCGGGGGTGGGCGTACTCTCGGAGGCGGCTGCGGCATCGGCCACCGGCTCGACGCCCCCGGCCGTCAGGTCATCCGAATCGGCTGTATTCATTCTCTGGCTCGTCTTTCATCAGCGGATCGATGCAGGCGGCGATGCGTGCCAGGGCCTCGGCCGCGCAGGCATCGAGGTCGAGGTGATCGTAGCCGTGGTCCCAGAAGATCTGGACTTCGCGCGGCAGGAGTTCGGGCGCGGGCTCGACCAGCGCGTCGACGCGCCGCTCGGCAAGGATCGCGCTGATGCGCGGCGCCATTTCGGGCGCCACCCTGAGCCCCAGCCGCGCCTCGGGCGCCGCCGCCAGCGCGCGGGCGGCGAGGCGCTCGACCTCGGTGGCCAGCCCGGCCTCGGCGAGCGCCGGCGCGATGGTGCGGGCGAGCGCGCCGAGGACCGGCGCGAGGCTCGCGACCACGTGCCGGCGCGCCGCCTCGTTCGTCATCCGTGCGTCGTTGAGCGCCTCGACGAACTCGGCGGTCAGCCGGGTCTGGTCCTCGAGATGGGCCTCGACCGCGCTGCCCTGACCGTCGACGTAGCCCGCCTCGTAGGACTGCGTGCGGACCGTCTCGATCTGCCGCTCGAGGGCAGAGACGCGCGGCTGCGGGGGCGCGGCCGGCGAGAGGGTTTCCAGACGGAAGGGCATCATGACTGGGCGGGCTCCCTGTTCGGCTCGGGGGATTCGATCCAGCTCCGCAGCACCGCGGCGCTGTCGTCGCTGCGGCTGGCGATGACCTCGCGCAGCCGGTCGATCTTGGTGAGGGTGTGGGGCGGCAGTTCGAGGATGTCGCCCTGCATGTCGCGCGCCCCGGCGATGGCCGCCCGGGCGGGATCGGACATCGGGCCGGTGTCGCGCGGTCCGGTCAGCTCGGCATAGTCGACCACCTCGCCCTTGCGGGCGATGAGCGGGCGCAGCACCAGGAAGATCAGTGCCAGCACGATGCCCGCGAGCACCCCGAGCTGGGCGAGGCGTCCGCCATGGGCCGCGAAGAACCCCTCGGACCCGCGCTCGACCAGCGAGCCCGCCTCGGGCGGGATGGTGAAGCGCAGGGATTCGATCGTCACGGTGTCGCCGCGGTCGGCATCGAAGCCGATCGCCGACTGCACCAGTGTGCGCAGGGTCTCGATCTCCTCGGCGGGTCGCGGCGCCCAGGTCTCGGAGCCGTCGGCCGCCGTCTCCATCATCCCGTCGACCATGACCGCGACCGAGATCCGCCGGGTCTGGCCGGGCAGGATCACCCGTTCGCGCCGGGTCTCGGAGACCTCGAAGTTCTGCCGCTCGCGCGCCTGGTTCGCCTGGCGCGAGCCCGCGTTCGGCCCGCCCTGGACGTCGCCGTCGGGCAGGTTGCTCGCCACCGTCACGCCCGAGGCGCCGCCGGTGGCATTCTCCGAGCTCGTCTCGGTTTCCTGGCTGATGGCCACGCGGCTCTCGGGGTCGATCACCCGCTCGCTGATCGTCTGGCTGTCCATGTCGGCATCGACATTGACCTCGACGATCGCCCGGCCCGGCCCCACCCGCGCCTCCATCAGCCGCAGGACGTTGGCGCGCAGCGTCTCGGCCCGGTCGTCGGGGCTCAGGCCCGCCTGACGCGCCGGGCCGGTGTCGCCCACCGCGAGCACGACGCCGCGGGCGCTGTCGATCACCGCCACCGTCTCGGGCGCGATGCCCGCGACCGCCGAGGATACCAGATAGCGGATCGCCTCGGCCTGGGCAGGGCCGAGCTGGCCGCGCGCCATGGTCACCGTGACAGAGGCCGACCCGGCCGGCGTGCGCGAGAAGGGCTGGGAGACCGGGTTGGCGAGGTGTACCCGCGCCGCCCGGACGTCCGGCGAGCCGGTGATGGTGCGGGCGAGCTCGCCCTCCTTTGCGCGCCAGTAGGCGGCATCGAACATCTGGCTCGTGGTGCCGAAGCCCGAAAGGTTGTCGAGAAGCTCGTAGCCCGCAGGCCCGCCCGCAGGCAGCCCCTGCCCGGCGAGATCCATCCGCAGGCGATCGCGTACCGACCGGTCGACGTAGATGGCGGCGTCGCGCACCTCGAAGGCGGCGCCCTCGGCCTCAAGCGCGGTGACCACCTCGCCGGCCGCGGTCGCGTCGAGCCCCGAGTAGAGCAGCACCATCGAGGGCGCGGTCGCGAGCCGGCCGATTCCCACCATGGTGACGAGCACGGCCACGGTGGCGAGCACAGCGACCAGGCGCTGTCGGGGATCGAGACCTTCCCAGAAGGAGCGGATCGGTGTCAGCACGGCTCGCGGGGTCCATCGATATGGGTGCCGACGCGGAGGCCGGTCTCGATGGGCGGATCATCGGCGGAACAGGCTTAACATTTGGTAAGCGGACCCGGGTCGGCCGGGGCCGCTCCGGATGCGCGTTCGTTTTGTCCTCCCGGCCGGCCGCGATCAGGCGGCAGCCCCGGTCTCGCGCATGGTCCTGAGTGCCGCCGCCCATTTCAGGAGCGAGTCGATCATCGCGCCGGCGCCCTGACGCATCTGGTCGTTCGGGCGGAAGACCTGCTCCTCGTCGATGAACTGCGGGAAGAACGGCACCGGAACGGTCCCCGGCAGGGCCACCACGTTCAGATTGCCGAGCAGCTGGCGCAGCACCTGTGCGGCGCGCAGGCCGCCGGAGACGCCGCCGTAGCTGACGATGCCCGCGGGCTTCTCGCCCCATTCGAGCGCCAGGCACTGGATCGCGTTCACGAGCGCGGCCGGCGGGAAGAAGTCGTATTCCGGTGTCACGAACACGAAGGCGTCGGCCGATTCCACGATCGCCGACCAGCGCTTCGTGTGGTCATGCTCGTACTGGCGCAGGCGCGGATGGGCCGGCTCGTCGAACAGCGGCAGCTCCAGTGCCGCGAGGTCGATGAGCTCGACTTCGAACCCGCCCTGCTCGCGCGCGAATTCCTCGATCCAGCGCGCGATGGTGGGGCCGACCCGCCCGGGACGGGTGCTGCCGATGATGATCTTCAGGTTCAGGGACAATTGCGACACGAGCTCCATGGTCGGGCGGCCTTCGGTCAAGGCGGCGATGAGGTCCCCAATGGAAACGTAAGTATCCGGTGGAAACCGATGCGACATAGGCGCCGTGTCCCCGCGGATGCAAGAAGGCACCTCGAGGATACCGGGGCCATCCGCCGGGCTCCGCTTAACATTTGATTAGGGCTGAACGGCTTAGATGCGATCGAAGCGCGAACATCATAGTGCCGAGTACCCGATGAGTGACACCATGGATGCCGCGGCACCCGCAGCCGTTCCCTCGAAATCCGGCCTCAAGGGCCTCCTCGTCGGCGTGATCGCGGCGGCGGCCCTGGGGGGCGGCGGCTTCTACGCGGTCTACTCGGGGCTCGTCGATTCGCTGACCGCTCCGAGCCCCGGCGCGCGCCAGGCCGCCACCGTCCTCGGCGAGGTTGCGTTCGTCCCGATGGACCCGATCACGATCTCGCTGCCGCCCGGTTCCGCCTCGCGCCATCTGCGCTTCACCGGCCAGCTCGAGGTGGCGCCTGCCCATGCGGCCGAGGTCTCGGCGCTGATGCCGCGCATCCTCGATGTGCTCAACACCTATCTGCGCGCCGTCGAGGTGCGCGACCTGGAGGATCCGGCGGCGGCGATGCGGCTGCGCGCGCAGATGCTGCGCCGGGTGCAGATCGTGACCGGCGAGGGTCGGGTGCGCGACCTGCTCGTGACCGAATTCGTGATGAACTGAGGACGGGGTTCCGATGGACGTGCTGATGAACGGCCTGCTTCTGGCGGCATCCCTCTTCGCCGGGGGCTACTGCTGGGTGCTGTCGCGCCGGGTGCGCGACCTGAAATCGCTCGACACCGGCCTCGGGGGGGCGATCGTCACGCTCACCCGCCAGATCGAGCTCGCACGCGGCACGCTCGAGGACGCGCGCGCCGCGACCACCGAGAACAGCCGCGACCTCGAGCGGCTGATCGCCCGGGCGGAGGCCGCCGCCGCGACGCTCAAGGGCACGCTCGCCACCGCCCGCGACTTCGAGGCCCGGCTGGCCGTGCGCGCCCAGCCCGCCGAGCCGGAGGCGCCCGCCCCGCCGGCGCTCGCCGGCGCGCCCGGGCTGCGCCTGGCCGCCTCGGCCGGCGAGGAGGCCCCGACCGAGGCGCAGGAAGGCTTCATCGCCGCTTCCGGCCGGGCGCATGTCCTCGAGGACTTCGTCCCCAAACCCCGGCCCCTCGCCGCGTTCGAGAACCCGCTGCGTCCGCGCGCGGCCGCGGCTCCCGCTCCGGTTCCCGAGAGCGAGGACGAATTGCTTGAAGCGCTGAGCGCGCTGGCGGGCGGGCGGCGCTGATCATGGCCTCCCGCACCTCCCAGCCGGCCGCAATCGGCGGAATCGGCCTCATCGTCGTCTGCTTTCTCGGCTCGGCCGCGCTGCGTCTGACCGAGAACGGCGTGGCTTTCGCCCAGGAGATCGGGGCGCTGACCCAGGGGGCCGAGGCCGCTCCGGAATCGTCCGCCACGCCCGCACAGGCGGCGGACGCGGACGGCCTGCTCGCCTCGATCCGGACCCGCTCCGACCAGATCGCGGCCGAGGAGGCCCGCCTCGCCGACCGCGCCCAGACGCTGGCCGTGGCCGAGACCCGGCTCGCGGAGCAGCTCGCGGCCCTCGAGGAGGCACGCGCCAACCTTGAGGCAACGCTGGCGATGGCCGACCAGGCGGCCGAGCGCGACATCGAGCGGATGACGGTCGTCTACGAGAACATGAAGCCGGCCGAGGCCGCGCGGATCTTCGAGCGCATGGACGTAAGCTTCGCCGCCGGCCTCATGGCGCGGATGAAACCCGAGGTTGCCGCGCTGGTCCTTGCCGGCATGAACGCCGACGCCGCCTATGCCGTCACCCTGACCATCGCCAGCCGCAACACGCGGGTGCCGGTGCAATAGGGGCGCAGCCTATTCGACGTGATCGGCCACATAGGCCCCGCGGCGCCCCATCGGCCGCTCGGGGCCGGTCGTCGTGTCGCGGGCGGTCTGCAGCTCCATCGCCGCATTGAGGCTGGCGCCGATCAGCACCACGAAGGCGCTCGCCCACATCCAGAACATCAGGCCGATGATCGCCCCGAGCGAGCCGTAGACCCGGTTGAAGTTGGCGAAGTTGGTGAAATAGACCGATAGGGCGAGCGAGACAGCCACCCACCCGAGCGTCGCGGCCACCGCGCCCACGGTAATCCAGCGCATGCGCGCCGGGGACCGGTGCGGCCCGAAGCGGTAGAGCCCGCCAATGCCGAACACCATGGCCGCCCCGATCACCAGCACCGGTGTGAGCTGGGCGAGCAGCGCGCCCGCGACCCCGAAATCGCTGAACCGCAGGACCACCGGCAGCGCCACCACGACCAGCAGCACCAGCACCGCGAAGACGACGAGGCCGACCGTCAGGACCAGCGCCCATACGTACTGCATGAGAAAGCCGTGCTCGTCGTCCTCGCGGTAGGCGATGTTGAGCCCCTGGATCAGCGCCATCACCCCCGTCCGTGCCGTCCAGAGCGCGACCGCCGTCGAGACCGCCGTGGTGATCCCCAGCGCACTGGTCCCCGCGCCGATGATCTCCTCGACCTGCCCGGCCAGAATGGCGTGGACATCCGTGGGCAGGAGCGGCTCCATCGCGTGCAGGCTCGCGCGGATGCTGTCCGGGTCGGCGACGAGCCCGTAGACGGCAATCAGCGCCGCGACGCCGGGGAAGACCGAGAACATCCAGTAGAAGGCAACCCCCGCCGCGATCATCGACAGGTGATCCTCGCCGATCCGGGTCCAGGTCCGGGCAAGCACCGCCCGCCATGCGGCCAGCGAGAACTGCGCCGGCGCGTCGGCGCTCCGTCCCGGCGCATCCGGATCCACTGGCATCGCCGTCGCCTCCCTTTGCCCGCCGGGGCGCGCGGGCTCCGTCATCCGTGCCGCGCCGCCACCGTCTTCAGCCGGGTAAAGCCCAGCAACGCCTCGAACCCCTTCTCGCGTCCGTGCCCGGAGCGGCCGACGCCGCCGAAGGGGAGCTCCACCCCGCCCCCGGCGCCGTAGTTATTGAGGAAGACCTGCCCGGCGCGCAACCGGCGCGCGAGCCGCATCGCCCGGCCGCCGTCGCGCGTCCAGACCGCCGCCACCAGCCCGTAGCCGGTGCCGTTGGCGATCGCCACGGCTTCTTCCTCGTCGTCGAAGGGGATGAGCACCTGCACCGGTCCGAAGATCTCCTCGCGCGCAAGTACATGATCGGCGGGCACATCCGCGAGCAGCACCGGAGCGTAGTAGCTCCCGCCCGGTGGCGCGTGGTCGACCACCCTGCCCCGCTCGGCCACCGTCAGATCCGCGCCCTTCGCAAGCCAGCCCGCCACCACCTCGGCCTGTCGCGCCGAGATGAGTGGGCCGAGGTCGAGATCCTCGCGCGCCGGTCCGACCCGGAGCGCCGCATAGCGCGCGGCCATCGCCTCGCGCACCCGGTCGTAGACCCCGCGCTGGACGAGGATCCGCGAGGCCGCCGAACAGGTCTGGCCGGCGTTCTGGATGCCCGGCCCGACCAGGAACGGCAGCGCGGCCTCAAGGTCGGCGTCGTCGAAGACGATCTCGGGCGACTTGCCGCCGAGCTCCAGCGTCACGGGCACCACGTTCAGAGCGGCCGCCTGCTGCACGAGCCGGCCGACCTCGACGGAGCCGGTGAAGGAGATGTGGTCGACGCCGCCATGCCCCGCCAGCGCCGCCCCCGCCTCCTCGCCGAGACCGGGCACCACGTTCACCGTCCCGGCCGGCAACCCGGCTTCCTCGGCGAGCGCCGCGAAGGCGAGCGCGGTCATGCTCGCCTCCTCGGCCGGCTTGATCACGCAGGCGTTTCCGGCCGCCAGCGCCGCGCCGACCGATCGCCCGATGATCTGCATCGGATAGTTCCAGGGCACGATATGCCCGGTCACGCCATGCGGCTCGCGCAGGGTATAGACGGTGTAGCCCGCCAGATAGGGTATGGTCTCGCCGTGGAGCTTGTCCGCCGCTCCGCCGTAGAATTCCAGATAGCGCGCGAGTGCCCGCGCATCCGCCCGTGCCTGCCCCAGCGGCTTGCCCACGTCCTGCGCCTCGAGCTCGGCCAGTTCCTCGACGCGGGCCTCGACGAGCCTCCCCAGACGGGCAAGCGCGCGTCCCCGCTCGGCCGCCGTCGCGGCGCCCCAATCCCCGTCGAACGCCCTTCGCGCCGCCGCCACAGCCGCGTCGACGTCCTCGGCGCCGCCACGGGCAATCGATCCGAACACCTGTCCGTCGGACGGATCGACCGCCGGCAGCGTGCCTGCCGCCGCGGGCGCTACCCACAGGCCGCCGATGTGGCAGCGATCCGTCTCAAACCAGGCCGTCATGCGCTTTCCCCGCTTGGGATATGTCGGATCCGCAGTCTGCATCCCTTGCAATCCCGGCGCCAGCCGCTACAACGCCGCATCCCTCCGAACGATTTCATCGCGCGGCCTCTCGTACGGACCCGGAGGGAAGCATGGTCCCGTTTTGAAGCCCGCTTGCAAAAGGTGACCGCATGGCTCTCTACGAGCATGTCTTCATCGCGCGTCAGGATCTTTCCAACGCGCAGGCCGAGGGGCTCATTGAGCATTTCGGCCAGGTTCTTGCAGACAATGGCGGCTCGGTCGTCGGCTCCGAATACTGGGGCCTGAAGACCATGGCCTACAAGATCAACAAGAACCGCAAGGGCCACTACGCCTTCCTCA
>CAZESN010000113.1:0-8754 GCA_964514775.1 uncultured Rhodovulum sp. | reverse complement strand
GCGACCGCGATGATGTTCGCCTTCATGATCGTGCCGATCTTCGCCTCGGTCGGGCTCGCGGTCGACAGCTCGCTGGGCTATCTGCTCAAGAGCCGCATGTCGAAGTCGCTCGACGCCGCGGCCCTCGCCGCCGGCCGCCTCGCGCTGAACGCCAACGCCAGGACGATCGCCGAGAACTACTTCTCCGCCAATTTCGAGGCCTCGGGCGGGTCGGTGAACCTGATCGCCTTCGACTTCGAGCTGTCCGAGGATCGCCGGTTCCTGACGCTCTCCGCCGTCGGCGAGACGCCGACGGTCTTCATGCGCATCTTCGGCCGCCACACGATGACCGTTTCCGCGCGTACCCGCATTCAGCGCGAGACGAGCGGCATGGAGCTCGCGCTCGTGCTCGACAACACCGGCTCGATGGTCGGCAGCAAGTTCGACACGATGCAGGCATCCGCCTACGACCTGATCGATATTCTCTATGGCGAGGACGACGAGATCCAGAACCTCTGGGTGAGCCTCGTCCCATTCACGGCGACGGTCAATATCGGCAACTGGCGTACGGACTGGCTGCGGCCGACCGACCGGGTCATCACCGGCGTGGCCAACTTCCCGGCCGCCGCGCCCTGGAAAGGCTGCGTGATGGCGCGCGCCCATCCCCTCGACGCGACCGACGATCCGCCAAGCGCAGGGCTCTTCACTTCGTTCTACTATCCCACCACCACGCGAACCCAGGACAACAACTGGCCGCCCTACCGTCTCGCGCTCTCCGACGGCAACAACGGTCGCGGCCCGAACCTCGGCTGCGGTCCGGCGATCACGCCGCTGACCAAATCCCGGAGCCTGATAGACGCCGCCATCGGCAACATGGGGCCGTGGCATCGCGGCGGGACCACCGGAAACCTGGGGCTGTCCTGGGGCTGGCGGACGATCTCGCCACGCTGGCAGGGCCTCTGGGGCGGGAACACCCCGAACGAGCTTCCGCTCGATTACGAGACACCCTTCATGGACAAGGTGGTCGTCATCCTGACCGACGGCGAGAACCAGTTCCACGACGAGGACACGAACGAGATCCCGGCTTCCGACTTCACCGCCTATGGCCGGATCGAGGCCATGGGGGTCACGGGCACCCGCACGCAGAAGCGCGACGCCGGGCGCGCCATCCTCGACAGTCGCATGGCGGGTACCTGCACGGCGATGAAGGCCGAGGGGATCCGCATCTATACGATCACCTTCGGCCTCTCGCCGGCGGCCCATGCGCAGACCCTGTTCCGCAACTGCGCCACCACGCCGGCGATGCACTACGATGCCCCGACCAATGCAGAGCTTCGCGAGGCCTTCCGCGCCATCGGCGGCGAGCTCGCGAACCTGCGGATCGTGGAATAGCGCCGTGGCCCGGATCGCGCGGCGCTTCGCTCCCGTCCGCTTCCTCCGCCGCCTGCAGCGTGAGGAGGAGGGCGCGACGGTGGTCGAGTTCGCGCTGGTGCTGCCGGTCTTCGTGCTGGCGGTCGTCGGGGCCATCGAGACGGCCATGGTCATCTTCATCAGCTCGTCGATCGAGTCGGCGGTGCTCGAGGCCTCGCGCTTCGGCGTCACCGGCGGCTCCACCCCCGGCGTCAGCCGCGACGAGAAGGTGCTCCAGATCGTCGGCCAGAAGACCTACGGCCTCGTCGACATGGACAAGGTCGGGATCGAGACGCTGGTCTACGAGAGCTTCGACGACATCGGCCAGCCCGAGCCCTTCGAGGATCTCAATGGCAACGGTATCCATGACGCGGGCGAGCCCTTCACCGACGTCAACGGCAACGGACAGTGGGACGCGGACATGGGCGCGGCCGGGCTCGGGGGGCCGAGCGACGTGGTCGTCTACCGGGTGAACTATGCCTGGGGGATCATGACCCCGTTCATGCGCGGCGTGATGGGCGACAGCATCGAGCACGTCTCGAGCGTCGCCGTGCGCAACGAGCCGTTCTGAGGGGAGGGGCGGATGCGGCGGCTGATCTTACGGGCATGGCGCGAGACGGGCGGGGTGAGCGCCATGGAGTTCGCGCTGATCCTGCCGATCCTCGCGGCGCTGATCGCGGGCACGATCGAATACGGACGGATGATCCTGCTGAGCCAAAAGCTCCAGAACGGCACGTTCATCCTCGCCGACCTGGCCGCGCGCGACAAGACGCTGACCCCCGGCCAGATCGACAGCATGTTCCTCGCGCTCGGCAACATCATCCAGCCCTTCGACTTCGCGGGCCCGGGGACCGCGATCGTCACCGGGATCGAGATCGCGGAGAGCGGCGAGCCGGTGATCAACTGGCAGCGCGCCGGCGGCGGGAGCCTTGTGGCCGTGAGCCGGATCGGCGCGACCGGCGCGGTGGCGGAACTGCCTGAGGTGCTCACCTTCGTCGCCGGCGAGACGCTGATCGTCTCGGAGGTCTTCTACGACTTCGAGCCGGTCTTCGGGCTGACCGCCCGCCCGCAGCTTCTGCACAAGGTGGCCTATGTGAAGCCGCGGCTCGGGACGCTGACGAGCCTGTCGCCCTGACCCGCACCGGCCGGCCCGGCCGCTCGCTAGCCCGTCTCGCCGCGCAGGACCCTCTGGTGCAGGACGAAGTTCTCGACCGAGAGCTTCACCACGGTGGCGAGCGCTATGGCGAGCTGCTGGTCCCGCCCCACGCCGCGGTCCTCGTAGCCGCGGAACCGCTCGGCGATCTGGCTCGCGACGATGTCGTAGGCAAGGCCCCGATCGACCGGCAGGTCGCCCCAGGCGACCGGATCAGCTTCCTCCACCTCGCGGGCGAAGGCCGCGAGCATGCGGCTGTCGAAAGGGGTCGGGGGCGGGGTCGCGGATGTGTCGTCGCTCATCGGGCCTCGGTGGAATCGGCGGGTGCGGGCCAGAATGCACGGTTAATCGCCTGTTAGCCATGTGGCGCTCAGATCAGGCCGTTCCTGTGTAGCCGGAGTGTCGAGGCCGTGAGTACCCCCGTTCCCGATCCGCTCGTTCCCGGGCTTGGAAGCTTTCGCCGCAAGTGCCTGTTTGCGGTCACGATCCTGCTCGTCGAGGACAGCCGCAGCGCGTCCGAGGCGATCCGCCTCTATGCGGCGGAGAGCGGGGCGCGCGTCCGGCGCGCAGACAGCCTTCACGCCGCGAGCCGCCATCTCGCGATCTATCGCCCGAACGTGGTCATGGTCGATCTCGGCCTGCCCGACGGCGACGGCCTCGCGCTGATACGCCATCTCGCCTCCGCCTCGATCCCGGTCCAGGGGATCGTCGCCCTGAGCGGCAACGACCGCGACACCTGGCAGGACGAGGCGCGCGCCGCCGGGGCGGCCGCCTGTCTGGAGAAGCCGATCGCGAGCTTAGGCGCTTTTCAGGACTGCCTGCTCGGGGTGCTGCCCGACGCCGGGACCCGGCGCCGGCCCGACGCGGCAGAGGTGATGCTCCATGACCGGGCCTCGGTGCGCGAGGCGCTTGTCGAGGACCTGCGGCGGGCGCGCAGCCTGCTCGCCGAGGCGGCGCCGGCCGGGGATGCCGAGACGGTGGCCTATTGCGCGCAGTTCCTGCATTCGGTCGGCGAGATGCTCGAGGATGCCGAACTGGCCGGCGCCGCCCGTGTCGCAGCGGCCGGCGACGGGGCAGGGGCGCTGCTTGCCTTGATCGAGCGCCGGCTGGGCGCGGCCGGCGGCGTGCGCCGGGTGGCGTGAGCTGGGTGGGGGATCCGGCCCGCGCCGTCGCTTCCGGGTACGCCCGGCATTGAGGGTGCGGGCGGCTCCGGCGGGCTGACGGCGGACCTTCGCCGGGTGGCGTTCACGAGCGCTTGAGCCCGGCGGCCGGGCACCCGGCCCGCCCTATGCTTCTCGCCCGACAGTTCCCGGGAGAGACGCATGCGACATCCGATCACCACCGCCCTGGCGGTCCTCGTTCTTGGCCTGCCGTCGGTCGCCGTGGCGGAGGTCCACGAGACCTCGGCGGGACCGGTCGAGGTCACGGCCGTCGTCACCGGCCTCGACACGCCCTGGGCGATCGGGTTCCTGCCCGACGGCGGCCTTCTCGTCACCGAGCGCGGCGGCCGGCTGACCCTCGTCACCGGCGATGGCTCGCGACAGGTCGACGGCCTGCCCGAGGTCTGGGCGCACGGCCAGGGCGGACTGCTCGACGTGGTCGTGGCGCGCGACTTCGCCCGGAGCTCGGAGATCTTCCTCACCTATGCCGAGCCGCAGGGCGGCGAGACCGGCGGCACGGCGCTCGCCGTCGCCCGGCTCGATCCGGCCGGGGCGCGCCTCGAGGACCTGCGGGTGATCTTCCGCCAGGCCGGCCCCGGCACCTCCGGCCAGCATTTCGGCAGCCGGGTCGTGGAGGCGGCGGACGGGACGCTCTTCCTCACCCTCGGCGACCGCGGCGAGCGCGACGCGGCGCAGGACCTTTCCACCCATCAGGGCAAGGTGCTGAGGGTGGCGCGCGACGGCTCGGTGCCGGACGACAATCCCTTCGCCGGCCGCAACGACGCCCTCCCCGAGATCTGGAGCTACGGCCACCGCAATCCCCAGGGCGCGGCGCTGGCGCCCGACGGCACGCTCTGGACGGTCGAGCACGGGCCGCGCGGCGGCGACGAGGTCAACCTCACCCTCGACGGCCACAACTACGGCTGGCCGCTCCAGTCCTTCGGGCGCGAATACGGCGAGGACCGGCCGGTGGGCGTTCGGGACGAGGTCGAGGGCGTGACCGCGCCGCTCTGGATGTGGGAGGTCTCGCCGGCGGTCTCGGGACTCGCGGTCTATTCCGGCACGCTCTTTCCCGACTGGCGGGGCAGCCTGCTGACCGGGGCGCTCCAGCACGACGCGATCATCCGCCTTGAGGCTGGCGAGGAGGGCCTCGCCGAGGCCGAGCGGCTGTTCGACGGCGCCTATCCCCGGATCCGCGACGTGCGCGAGGCGCCCGACGGAGCGATCTGGTTCCTCTCCGAGACCGAGGGCGCGGCCTACCGGATGGTGCCGGCGCCATGACCGTGCAGCCCTGCGGCTAATTCTTGCCTCCGCGCCGCGCGTCATGTAACTTTCCGTTAAGCGTGCGGGCATCTCCGCACTGACAGGACAGACATACATGGCGCAGAACCTCGGTGAGGCTGCGCGGGAGCCGGATGTACGGCAGCCATATTGTCGTGGCGGTGCATCCGGGGAATCGGAGCCGGAACTGTTTGCGGCCCTGGATCTCGGGACGAACAGCTGCCGGATGCTGATCGCGGTGCCCGAGGGCGGGCAGTTCCGGATCGTGGACGCCTTCGCGAAATGCGTGCGTCTGGGATCCGGACTGGAACGCACCGGCTATCTCTCGCGCGGCGCGATAGGGCGGACCGTGTCGGCACTCGGCATCTGTGCCGAGAAGCTCCGGCGGCACAGGGTCGGGAACATGCGGCTGGTGGCCACCGAGGCCTGCCGGCGCGCGCGCAACGGCCACCAGTTCCTCAATACCGTCTCCCGCGAGACCGGCCTGAAGCTCGAGGTGATCTGCCCCGAGGAGGAGGCCCGGCTCGCGGTGATCTCCTGCGCGCCGCTGGTGGCGCCGAGCTCCGAGCAGGTGCTGGTCTTCGACATCGGCGGCGGCTCGACCGAACTCGTCTGGATCGACCTTTGCGACGTGGCCCCCGAGGCGCGCGCCCAGGCGATCGTGAACCTGCGCATGCCCGGCGGCGACCGGGTCGACGCGCCGGGCGGGGCGCGGATCGTCGATTTCATCTCGGTTCCGCTCGGCGTCGCCACGCTCCACGAGCATTTCGCCGATGTTGCCGACGACGGGGCGCGGTTCGCGCTGATGGCCTGGCTCTTCGAGGAGCGGATCGCGGGCTTCAAGCCCTATGCCGAAGGGCTCGGCGAAGGAATGGACGGCGCGCGCTTCCAGATGATCGGCACCTCGGGTACGGTGACCACCGTGGGCGCGGCGCATCTGGGACTGCGCCGCTACGACCGGCGCAAGGTGGACGGCATGCATCTCTCGGCTCGCGCGATAGACGACGTGATCGCCCGTTTCCTGCGGCTCGGGCCCGAGGGGCGGCGCAGCGACGTCGGCCTGGGGCGCGACCGCTCGGAGCTCATCATGTCGGGGGCGGCGATCCTACACACGCTGCTGCGGATCTGGCCGACCGAATCGATGCGCGTCGCCGACCGGGGCCTGCGCGAGGGGATGCTGTTCTCGATGATGAGCGCGCGCGGGGCCTTCGCCGACGGCGTGCGCCTCGAATGAGCGGGCCGCGTTCTTCCGGCGGGGCCGGCGCGGGCACCGGCACGACCGGCTCGGGGCGCGGGCGGCGCGACCTGCGGGTGCGGGTCAAGACCGCCAAGGGGCGCAAGCTCTCCTCGACGCTCTGGCTCGAGCGCCAGCTCAACGACCCCTATGTGTCGCGGGCGAAGGCCGAGGGCTACCGCGGGCGGGCCGCCTACAAGATCATCGAGATCGACGACAGGTTCCGCTTCCTCACGCCCGGCGCGCGCGTGGTCGACCTCGGCGCGGCCCCCGGCGGCTGGACCCAGGTCGCGGTGGCGCGGGTCAACGCGCGGGGCGAGGCCAGGGGCAAGCCGGTCGGCCGGGTGGTCGCCGTCGACATCCAGGAGGTCGAGGCGATCGTCGGCGCCGACCTGCATGTGCTCGACTTCCTGGCCGAGGATGCCGACGCGCAGGTGCGCGCGTGGCTCGGCGGGCCGGTCGACGTGGTGATGTCGGACATGGCCGCTGCCGCGTCCGGGCATCCGCAGACCGACAACCTGCGGATCACGGCGCTGGTCGAGGCGGCCGCCGATTTCGCCGCGGACGTTCTCGCCCCGGGGGGCACCTTCGTTGCCAAGGTGCTGGGCGGCGGCGCCGACCGCGAGCTCGTGGCGCGGCTGAACCGGGCCTATGCCAAGGTCACCCATGTGAAGCCCCCGGCCAGCCGCAAGGACAGCTCCGAGAAATACGTCGTCGCCACGGGCTTTCGGGGCCGGCCTGACGAGGAATGATCCCGGGCGTTCCGGCCGCTCCCGGGTGAGGATGCCGCTTCCGCCGCCGGCCGCTTTTCGATGAGCGGGAGCCCGGAAGACGGTCGCGACCCTTCGACGGGGCCGGGTTTCGCCTGTCATGTGAAATCCCGTCGTCGACCAGATCCCCGGGACCGGATTGGCCTCGACGGCGGCCAGCTACATTGAGGGTGTTTTCTCATTCGCTCCCGAGATTGCACGCTCGACGCTGGCTGCCGGTCCTAGGTCTGCATCATACTGATTCCGCTGGATCGCCTTGTTAAGGCTGCGCCTTTTCCTTTTTTCACGATTTGACCCGTGGCAAATCGTGACGCGCCTGCCTGCCCCCGGCAGGCGCGTTCCGCACCCGCCAGGCAGGCGCGCCACGATCCCCAGTTTGCGCGCCCTCCATTGAGGAAGAGGACGGCCTCCGCGCGCACGCGCTCCAGCCGTGGACCGGGGCGAGGCAATTCCTCGCCTCTCCCGGTCCCGGGGCAGGGCGTCCACGATGCGATCGACCCGAAACAAAATCACATAGTCCGGCCGTCCCGCACCTGTCTCGCCGGGGACCACCAGACCGAATCCCTACCCAACATCTTGTCTCCATTCGGACGCAGGACTCATGAGACCCCACATCTTGCCCCGCGAGACCGCCTCGGCCGCCTAAATCTTGATAAATATTGACACCCGGTTAAGGGGGTGGATGTATATCATTACATATCAACAACTTGACCTCCGGTGACACGGTGCCACCGCAGGGGCCGTCCCGCGTGGCCGGCCGAGACCCTGCCAGCGGCGCTCACGGTCTTTCCTTTTTCGCCTCCGCGTGAAATAGGACGTGGCCTGACGCGCACATCCGGAGGATTCGGAAGATGGAGTTGCGGGAGGCATTGACCTTCGACGACGTGCTGCTGGTACCCGGGGCGTCCGACGTCCTGCCCGCCGCAGCGGATACGCGGACCCTGGTCACCCCCTCGATCGCGCTCAACATTCCCGTCCTGAGTGCGGCGATGGACACGGTCACCGAGAGCCGGATGGCGATCGCCATGGCCCAGGCCGGCGGCCTCGGGGTCATCCACCGCAACTTCGACATCGCCGGCCAGGCCGCCGAGGTCCAGCGGGTCAAGCGCTTCGTCTCGGGCATCGTCTACGCCCCGGTCACCCTCGCCCCCGACCAGACGCTCAAGGACGCCAAGGCCCTGCAGGAGCGCTACCGGATCACCGGCTTCCCGGTCGTGGACACGAGCGGCGTCGTGCTCGGGATCGTGACCAACCGCGACATGCGCTTCGCCTCGGACAACGCGACGCCGGTCAGCGTGATGATGACGGCCGACAATCTGGCGATGCTGCGCGAGCCCGCAGATCTCGCCGAGGCCAAGAGCCTGATGGAGGCCCGCCGGATCGAGAAGCTTCTCGTCGTCGACGGCGGCGGGCGGCTGACCGGCCTCCTGACCCTCAAGGATCTCGAGCAGGCGGTCCTGAACCCGCTCGCCACCCGCGACGAGCACGGCCGCCTGCGGGTCGCCGCCGCCTCGACCGTGGGCGATGCCGGTTTCGAGCGGTCGGTGGCGCTGGTCGAGGCCGGCGTCGACATCGTGGTCATCGACACCGCGCACGGCCACTCGAAGAGCGTTGCCGAGGCCGTCTCGCGGCTCAAGGCCCACGCCCCGCATGCGCAGGTGATCGCCGGCAACGTCGCGACGGCGGCGGCGACCCGCGCGCTGATCGACGCAGGCGCCGATGCGGTCAAGGTCGGGATCGGTCCGGGGTCGATCTGCACCACCCGCA
>CAZESN010000112.1:0-8795 GCA_964514775.1 uncultured Rhodovulum sp. | reverse complement strand
GTCGACCAGGAGACCGGCCAGGAGATCCAGGCCGCGGCGACCGAGGAAGCCTGATCGAAGCGACCGGGGGCGGACCGCGATGGGACTGAGATCACGCCTCCGGCGCTGGCTCGTCCGCAGCGGGTATCCCGTCCCCGGACCGCTCGCAGGCGGTCGCGACCGCCTGCTCTACGAGACCTTGAGGACCGTCCGCCCCGGCATGACGGTCCTCGACATCGGCGCCCATCGCGGCGAGACCGCCGCCGCCTTCGCGGCCCGGGGCGCCACCGTCCACGCCTTCGAGCCCAATCCCGACATCTATCCCGAGCTCGCGCGCGCGGCGGCCCGTGATCCGCGGATCATCCCCCGGAACTGCGCGATCCTCGATCGCGCGACCGAGCTGAAGCTCCATCTGCACCGGGACTATGCAAGCGCCCCCGGCCGGCATTCCGAGAGCTCGTCCCTGATCGCGGGGAAGCCGAACCTTTCGCCGGACGATTATCGCATCGTCCCGGTGCGCGACGTCCTCGACGTCCTTGCGGAGATCGGGGGGGCGGTCGACATCGCCAAGATCGACGCCGAGGGCGCCGAATACGCCATCCTGCGGCGGCTGATCGAGAGCGGCGCCGTCGCGCGCATCGGCCGGATCTTCGTCGAGACGCACGAGACCATTCCCGGGCTCGCCGAGGAGGACGCCCGGCTCCGGGCCCTGATCGCCGAGCGGAACCTGGCGGGGAAGATCAACCTCGAGTGGATGTAGTCCCGCGGCGGGGGCGATTGACCATTGCCGCCGGGCCCCGGGCCGGGGATACCTCTTGGAAACCGCGCAATGAACGTGGACAGGGGGGGACGCACATGCCGCTTGCGAGGATCGCCGACACGCTCATCTTCTTCGTCCATGTGCCCAAGACCGGCGGGACCAGCGTCGAGGCCTATCTGCGGGCCAAGGGCGGGCTCGCGCTCAGCGGGGCGCGGGGGCATGGCTGGTCGCGCACCACGCCCCAGCACATGCACCGCGCGGTTCATGCCGAGATGGTGCCGCCGGGGTTCTACGACCACGGCTTCGCCGTGCTGCGCGACCCCAGGGCCCGGCTGTTCTCGGAATTCCGGATGCGCGTCGAGCCGATGCGCGCGAAGCTGCGGCCCCTGGGCTGGATGCGGGCGGCGGCGCGGCGGGCGCGCGGCATCCCCTCCTACGGGGCGCGGGTCGGGCGGCGGCTCGAGATCATCGACTTCGACACCTGGGTGGCGCGCAGCTTCGCCGAGTACCGCAAGGACCCCTTCTACAAGGACAACCACTTCCGGCCGCAGCATGAGTTCATTGACCCGGGCCTGCGGCTCTTCCTCTTCGAGGAGGGGCTGGATCCGGTGTTCCGCTGGATCGACGAGGTGACCGGGACGCTGGGCGCCGCCGGCGAGTTCCACGAGCGCCGCTCCGACGACATCCCGATCACCTGCAGCGCCGAGACGGATGCGCTCATCCGCGACCTCTACCGGGAGGATTACGACCTGATCGACGCGGTGAAGGCGGGCCGGGCGTGACGGCGACGCCAGACAGGCCCGTGGTGGCGATCGCCACCGGTATCCTCGGCAAGGCGACCGAGACCGGCGTGCGCCGGCATGTGGCGCTGCTCTTCGGCGGCAATACGGTCGTGCTCTGCGAGCGGGTGGAGACCGGGCATGTGCCGGTGCGGCCGACCTTCGTCCAGCATCCTTCGGGCAGCCTGCGCGATCTCGTCGAGTTCGAGATCGGCAAGCCGGTCGGGAGCCTGCGCTACAGCTCGTCGGGGGTGCCCTTCGGCCGCAAGCGGCGGGAGATGGAGGCGTTCCTGCACGCGCATGGGGTGGTCGCGATCCTCGCCGAATTCGGCCATCTCGGCGCCAATCTCGCGCCGGTGGGCCAGGCGCTGGGGATCCCGGTCTTCGTCTATTTCCGCGGCTTCGACGCCTCGAAGCGGCTGCGCGAGCCGCGGATGGTCCGCCGCTACCGGGCCGCCATGCCGCGTCTCGCCGGGGTGATCTCGGTGGCGCAGTTCCTGCTCGACAACCTCGCCGCGCAGGGCGTGACCCATCCCAACGCCCATGTCATCCCCACGGGCGTCGACATGGGCCTGTTCGCGCCGGCGGAGAAGGACCCGCATCTGGTGCTGGCGGTGGGGCGGATCGTGGCGAAGAAGGCGCCGCTCGCGACGATCGATGCCTTCGCCGCCTTCGCCGCCGATCACCCCGGGCATCGGCTCGAGATCATCGGCGACGGCGACATGCGCGCGGCGGCCGAGGCCCATGCCCGCGCGCTCGGGCTCGGCGGGCGGGTGATCTTCCACGGGCTGAAGGAGCATGCCTTCGTGCGCGAGCGCCTCGCCCGGGCGGCGGTGTTCCTGCTGCATTCGGTGACCGCCGAGGACGGCAATACCGAGGGCCTGCCGACGGCGATCCAGGAGGCGATGGCCTCGGGCTGTGCCGTGGTCTCGACGCGGCACGCGGGCATTCCCGAGGCGGTCGAGGAGGGGGTGACCGGCCTGCTCGTCGACGAGCATGACATCGCGGGGTTCGGGGCGGCCCTCGGGCGGCTGCTCGGCGATCCGGGGCTGACCGCGCGGCTCGGGACGGCCGCGCATGCGGTGGCGCTAGAGCGGTTTGACTACGAGAAGCTGCACGCGCGCCTCGAAGGGATCATCCTCGCGGCCTGCGGGCGGACCTAAGGGACCGTCAGCGCCCGAGCAGCGGGTCCATCAGCGCGTGCACCCTCCGCCGCTTGGTCGGGTGGAAGCGGTTCATGTGCAGGATCGCCGGCCGCTCGCCGCGCAGGAACCAGGCCACAGGATCGAAGCGGCGGGCGTTGTAATGGGGCGTGAGGACGGTGATCCGCACGTCCGAGGCCCAGAGCGCGTCGCGAAAGGCAGGCTGGTCGGGGGCCTTGCCGAGGCTGCGATAGATCTCCTGCCAGGCCGCGAAGAAGGCGTCGACCGGCCCGGAGCGGCGATAGAGCAGGACGCCGCTGTTGTATTCCGGCAGCGAGGCGGGCACGTCGCCGCGCCCGCGCGCGCGGCGGTGCCGGCCGGTGGCGAGCTCGCGCAGCGCGCAGGCCATGTCGAAGCGCTCCATCAGGCCGAACATGTCCGTGAGATCGCCGCGCACCCGCGTGTCGCTGTCGAGGTAGAGCGTGCGGGCGAAGGGGCTGGCGCAGAGATGGTCGACCTTCGAGCGCCTATGGGGGTCGGGGACGGGCTCGACCAGGTCGAACTCCGGCCCCGCCAGTGGCTGATCGGTGCGGATCGCGATCGGAAGGCCGGGGTTGCTGGCCCGCACCGAGGCCGCGGACAGGCGCGCGGCCTCGGCATGGGCCGCGCCGGTGGCGATGTAGAGGACGCCGCGGCCGTCACTCGTCTGCCCGCCGCTCGTCTGCCCGTCGCTCATCCCCTGACGATCCCGTCCGGGGTCCAGGTGACGCCCTCGCGCTGGCGCGCGCGCAGGCGCTCGCGGTTGGCACGCTTGTGGGCGGGGTCGGCATAGCCGCGCGGATGGTCGAGATGGACGAGCGGCGCGGTGAAGCGCAGGTGCCGGCCGCGCACGCCGCTGTTGGTCAGCCGGATGCCGAGCTCCTTGTCGCCGCCGCCCCATTTCATGGTCTCGTCGAACCCGTTCACCCGCAGGATCGCCTCGCGGAAGGCCGAGGCATTCGCCCCGCACCAGGCCCGCTGGACCGGCGAGGCGACGTCGAGGGCGGCCTGCACCGGCATCGGGAAGGGCATGGCCTTGAGCCAGGTGCCGGGGCGGTCGAAGGTGCCATGCGCCCGCAGCCAGCCGCGATCGAAGACCCGGCCCGAGGTCACGTCCTCCTCGGTCACCCCGGCGGTGGTCGCGGCGTCGAGGCGGATCAGGCTGCCCGACGACCAGCGGTCGGGGCGGGCGAGGGCGAGGTGGCGGGCGATGAAGCCCGGATGGATCATCACGTCGCCGTCGATGAAGATCAGGAAGTCGGCGTCCGAGGTGGCGATGGCCCTGTTCAGGATCGCCGCCTTCTCGAAGCCGCGGTCCTCGTGCCAGACATGCCGCACGGAAAGCTCCGGATGCGCGGCGGAGAAGGCCGCGATCGCCTCGGCGGTCTCGGGCCCCGAGCCGTCGTCGGCGATGGCTATGCTGTCGGGCAGGACGGTCTGGGCCGCCACCGAGGTGAGGCAGAGGGTGAGCGCCCGGGGGCTGTTGTAGGTGGAGATGACGAGCTCGCTCTTCACGGGCTCAACCCTGCCCGATCCGCGCGAGATAGTCGAGCGCGGCCCGGTCCTCGATCACATCCGCCTCGATGCTCTCGACCGTGCGCATCACCTTGCGGGCATAGGCGCTACGCTTGCCGGCGAGGTTCGGCCCGCGCCCGATCTTGGCGGCGAGCTCCGCATCCGACCCGGTGTAGTAGTGGTTGAGCTGGACATGGTCGGCCGAATAGAAGCCGCGTGCGGTGCGCGCCTTGAGCGGCACCCGTTCGCCCCGGTCGTTCCAGGTGTCGGCGTGCCCGTCCACCTCCATCGCATGGACGCCCGCCACCCGGAGGTGACAGGGGTCCACGAGGCACTTGAACGCCCGCACGCCCGGCGCATCGCCCATCGGATCGGCCGCGCGCGCGGTGAAGTTGCGCAGGATCCCGCCCTCGGGGCGCAGCGCATGGCCGCCGCGCCCGAACATGTGCCAGGGCAGCGACAGGCTTCGCACCTCCGGCCCCAGATGCGCGAGCGCCCCGTCGAGGGTCGTGGCCTGCACCGGGATCAGGAACTCGTCGGCGTCGATGAAGCCCATCCAGCGGAAGGTGCCGCCGAAGTTGCTGGCGGCATGGGCATAGGCGAGCACCTGGTTGTGGATCTCGCGCCCGAGCCCGGTCTCGGTGAGGGTCTGGTGCCAGGGGATCACCGTCAGCCGGTCCGCCGGCACCGTCTCGCGCAGGATCGCGATGGTCCCGTCGGTACAGCCGTTGTCATAGGCATGAATGTGCCGGACCCCGGCGCGGATGTGGAATTCCGCCCATTCGCCGATCCGCGCCGCCTCGTTGCGCAGGATGATCGCGAGGGCGATGCCGTGGCGGTCGGGGTGCGGCACCGGGGGGGCGATGCCGATCCGGCCGATCTTCCAGAGCCGTCCGAGTGCCTGGGTGAACATGTCCGACCTCCGAGCCGGCGATCTAGCATCCGGGCCGGGCGAAGGCAAAGCCGTTGCGGGGGCAGGCGCGCCCGCCGATACTGGCGGCGGACGTGGAGGCGCGCATGCGGCTGGGGCTGGATTACGGCGGGACCAAGATCGAGGGCATCGTGCTCGGCCCCGGCGGCGAGGAGCGCGCCCGCGCCCGCATCGCCACCCCCCGGCACGACTACGAGGGCGGCATCCGCGCGATCCGCGATTTCACGGCCCATCTCGAGGGGCTGGCCGGTGGCCCGGTCTCGCAGGTCGGGATCGGCGTGCCCGGCTCGGTCGACCGGGCGAGCGGGCGGGTGACGCTCGGCAATTCCACATGGCTCCATGGCCGCGACCTGCGCGGCGATCTCGCCGCCGCGCTGGACCGGCCGGTCAGGATCGCCAACGATGCCAACTGCTTCGCGCTCTCGGAGGCGGTGGACGGCGCGGGGGCGGGCGCGCCGGTGGTCTTCGGCGCGATCCTCGGGACCGGGATCGGCGGCGGGCTCGTGGTCCAAGGCCGGCTGGTCGAGGGCGTCAACGCCATCGGGGGCGAATGGGGGCATATACCCCTGCCCGAGCCGCGCGACGACGAGCGCCCCGGCCCCATGTGCTCCTGTGGCCGTCCCGGCCATGTCGAGGCCTGGATCTCGGGGCCGAACCTTGCCGCCGACCATGCCCGCCGCTGTGGCGTCCCGCTGGCGGAGGCGCCGACGGTGCCGGAGATCGTCGGGCTGGCGGCGGGCGGGGATGCGGCTGCCGGCGAGACGCTCGATCGTTTCGAGGACCGGCTCGCCCGGGCGCTGGCGGTGATCGTCAACGTGATCGACCCGGATGTGATCGTGATCGGCGGCGGACTGTCGAACATCGCGCGTCTCTACGAGAGCCTGCCGCCGCGCATCGCCGGCCATGTCTTCGGCGAGCGCTTCGGCACGCGGATCATCCCCAATGCGCACGGGGACAGTTCCGGCGTGCGCGGGGCGGCGTGGCTGTGACCGGGAATTTCCCCCCGGACAGTGGTTGAAAAAGCCTTAACGCGAAATAATTTATCGTTTTAGATCAATAGATTGGTATTTTGTCCGAACCCGGACAGGGGGGCGGAATGCCGCTCAGTCGCCAGGTGGAAACGGCACTTCGGCATGGAACGTCACCCGGGCGCCGCCCTCGGGATGCCGGAAGGAGAGCGTTTCGGCGTGAAGCTGGAGCCGGTCGGCCGAGGCCGCGTCGCCATAGAGCGGATCGCCGAGGATCGGGTGGCCGAGGGCTGCGAGATGCACCCGGAGCTGGTGGCTGCGCCCGGTCAGCGGCCGCAGCCGCAGGCGCGTGGCCCCCGGCTCGCGGGCGATGACCTCCCAGTCGGTGACCGCGGGCTTGCCGCGCTCATGGCAGACCATCTGTCGCGGCCGGTTCGGCCAGTCGCAGATGAGCGGCAGCTCGATCCGGCCTCTCTCCTGCGCGACCCGGCCCGCGACCCGCGCGACATAGGTCTTCTCGACCTGCCGCCGCTCGAACTGCCAGCCGAGGTGGCGCTGGGCGGCGGCCGAGCGGGCGAAGACCATCACGCCCGAGGTGTCGCGGTCGAGCCGGTGGACGAGGCGGATGTCGGTCCAGACCGCCCGGGCGCGGGCGACCAGGCAGTCCTGCGGGCCCGGGGGCTTTGCCGGCACGCTCAGCAGGCCCGAGGGCTTGTCGAGCACGACGATCGCCGCATCCGCATGAATGACCGTGAGTTTCGCCACCGTTCCCGCTTTCGTGCCAGGGTGATGGCGAGCCTTGCCATGCGCGGCTCCCGCCGGCAAGCTGGCGGCCAGCCGCGCCGCGCCCCCGGTGATCGAGATCAAGGCAGGGGCTGCGGAGATCTGCCACCGCTGCCGCAGACCAAGGAACCCAGGAGGAGCCCCGCGTGTACAATCATATCCTCGTCCCCGTAGATCCCGGCCACGGCAGGGTCGGGGCGCGCATCATCGCCGTGGCGAAGCTGCTGGCCGGTGGCCAGGGACGCGTGACGTTGCTGACGGTTGTGGAGCCGGTTCCCTCGCATATTGCCATCCACCTGCCCGAGGAGCTGCTCGAGAAGACCCGCCGCGAGGCCCGTGACGCGCTGGAGGCGCTTGCGGGCGAGACCGGGATCGATCCCGCGGCGGTGATCCTGCGCGAGGGCGGGCCGGGAAACACCATCCTGGCCGTTGCCGAGGAGCTCGGGGTCGATGCCGTGATCCTCGGATCGCACAGGCCGGGCTTCGGTGACTTCCTGCTCGGCTCGACGGCGGCACGGGTCGTCCGCCACGCCCAGTGCACGGTGGTGGTCGAGCGCTCGGATCCCCACTGACCCCTTCCGAAGGCCGCAGAGAAAGGACAGATCCCATGTACAAGCATATCCTGGTGCCGGTTCACCCCGCGCATGGCGAGGTGGGTGCCCGCATCATCGCCGTGGCGAGGCTGCTGGCGGGCGGGGACGGCCGGATCACGCTGCTGACGGTAATCGAGTCCATTCCGGGATACATCCTCAACGACATCCCGGCGGACCTGCTGGAGTCGTCACGCACGGCGGCGACCGAGCAGGCGTTCGAGCTTGCCCGCGCCAACGGGATAGATCCGGCGCAGGTCGAGGTGCACGAAGGCAATCCCTCGACGACCATCCTCGAGGAGGCGGAAAGGCTGGGGGTCGATGCGATCATCCTCGGCTCGCACCGCCCGAACCTCACGGATTACCTGCTCGGCTCGACGGCGGCACGGGTCGTGCGCCATGCCCAGTGCACGGTGGTGGTCGAGCGCTCGGGGCCGGTCAGCGCCTGAGGTCCCTGAGGGCGGCGAGGAGGCCCATGGTCGAGCCATCGCCTGACGGGGGCTGCTCGCCCGTCACCTGCGGCAGGAGGGCGGTGGCGAGTTCCTTTCCGAGCTCGACGCCCCACTGGTCGAAGCTATTGATCCCCCAGATCGTGCCCTCGACGAAAACCCGGTGCTCGTAGAGCGCAATGATCCGCCCGAGCGTCGCCGGATCGAGGCGGCCGTAGATCAGCGTCGTCGACGGGCGATTGCCGGGGAAGACCTTATGGGGGGCGAGGGCAGGGTCCTTCACGGAGGCCCGCGCCGTCTCGAGATCGCGGCCGAGCATCAGCGCCGCCGACTGCGCGAGGCAGTTGGCGAGCAGGAGGTCGTGGTGCCGGGCGAGGTCGGGCTCGAAGCCAGAGGCGGCGACGAGGAACTCGCAGGGGATCACGTCGGTGCCCTGGTGGATGAGCTGGTAGAAGGCGTGCTGGCCGTTGGTGCCCGGCTCGCCCCAGACCACGGGGCCGCTGGCGCGGGTGACGGGCGTGCCGTCGAGCGCGACGCCCTTGCCGTTCGATTCCATGTCGAGCTGCTGGAGATAGGCGGGCAGCCGGGCGAGGCGCTGGTCGTAGGGCAGCACGGCCCGGGTTGGATAGCCGCAGATGTCGCGGTGCCAGATGCCGACGAGCGCGAGCAGGACCGGCATGTTCTGGGGCAGGGGTGCCGTGGCGAAGTGGCGGTCCATCCGGTGGGCGCCGTCGAGGAACTCATTGAAGCGCTCGGGGCCGATCGCGATCATCAGGGGCAGGCCGACAGCCCCCCAGACCGAGTAGCGCCCGCCGACCCAGTCCCAGAAGCCGAAGACGCGGTCGGGATCGATGCCGAAG
>CAZESN010000111.1:0-8854 GCA_964514775.1 uncultured Rhodovulum sp. | reverse complement strand
GCCCTTCTGGTTGATGACGGCATAGATCTCGTTGCCGTCGTTGGGGTTGATCTCGAGCGTCACAACCTCGCCCAGCGGCAGGCCGCCCACGCCGTTCATGCGTGTCCACCGGGCCGCCCCGTCGGTCGACTTGAAGAGGCCGGCCTGGGTGCAGAGAAAGAGCGTGCCCGAGATCGAGGGGTGGTGCCAGATCGTGCTCAGCCGGCCCGAGACCGCCGCGCCGGAGCCCGAGACCGGGATGCTGGCGCGTTCGGCCCAGGTCTCGCCGCCGTCGGTCGAGCGGAAGATCTTGCCGGGATTGTTGTCCCAGTAATGCACCGGCGCATACCAGACCCGCTGCCCGATCGGCAGGCGCTCGGTGGTCGGGTCATGGCACATGTTGTGCGGAACGCGCTGGTGATGGATGCCCGTGTCGATCGTGAGCTTGCGCACCCAGTTCTTGCCACGGTTGGTCGACTTGTAGATGCCGGCGTAGCGCTTGAGGTCGGTGTAGTAGATCTCGCCGCCGACACCGAACCAGACGTCCGGGTTGACCGGGTCGATGCCGACGCCCTGCATGCCGAAGGTGACGAGGCCGCTGTCCTCGGCGTGGTACCAGTTCACGCCGTCATCGTCGCTGTACCAGAAGCCGCCGGTGTCCTGGCCGGCAATGATCAGGTTCGGGTTGGACTTCGAGCGCGCCGACCCGTGCCAGAACTGCTCCTGGCAGCCGCCGCGCAGGCCCTGGGCGACCTCCTCCTTGGTGCGGAACGACATCGTGTGCCAGACCTCGCCCTCGGGATGCTCGGGGTCGGGCGTGTTCGGGTCCTGCCGGATCAGGGTCGCGTCGAGCCAGCGCCGGTTTTCCGAATGCAGCGACCAGGGACCGTTCTCGGCGGTGCGGTAGCGCAGGCGGATGTGGTACTGGATCGAGCCGTTGCGCCGCAGGTGATGGGACGCGCCCGCCGCGCTCGCATGCAGCCAGGTGCCGTCTTCCTGCCGGATGGTCGGGTTGTAATGCGGCTCGAGCTCGTCCTCGCCGTTGTAGCGCTCGACCTCCAGCCCCAGCCACTGCACCTCGACCGCGCCGAGATCGGGGTTGAGGGTGAAGACGCCGGTGTGGGTGCCGGGCTCGAGCGAGACCGCGTGCACCTCCCAGTCCTCGGCGACGGCCTGGCGGGGGCGGTCCTCGACGACCTCCGCGGCCTCCACGGTCACCATGAACCCGCTCGCGGCGCTGCCGCCGGAGTTGCGCGCAGTGACCTTCACCTCCGCGCCGTCCACCGGAACGTCCGTCGGGATGCGGACGATGCCGCTGCGCCCGTCGATCTCGGCGCGCGCGCCCTCGACCGAGAAGGTCAGGTTCTCGCCGGTGAAGTCCCAGGCGGTCTCGACCTCCTGCCAGCCGGTGCCCTCGTCGAAGATCTCCTCGAAGAGCGCGCCGCCCGCCACGGGCGCGGCATAGGTCACGGTGATGCCGGCCGCGGCCACCCGCACCTCGCCGGCCGGGTTGGAGGCGGTCACCGCACCGCTGACCTCGGCCTCGTCGTCGTCTGGGCCGGGCACATAGGCAAGGCCGGTCGCGTCGTCGATCGCCACGCCGTCGCGGTACCACTGCGCCGCCAGCTCGGGCGCGGGGAAGCCGCCCCAGACGCCGGTGTCGAGCGTCAGCGGGCTGCCGATGACGCCGGAACCGCTCAGCGCCGGCGCGGCCAGCACGAAGGGCAGGCTCGGCGTCACCGGCCCGCCGTTCTCCTCGGGCACCGCGACCTTGGCGTCGCGGGAGGCGGGCGACCAGGCGCCGTCCGCCTCGGCGCGGTAGCGCAGGACGACGGGGACGCCGGCCAGATCCGGCGAGTTGCCGACGAGCCGCCACTGGCCGTTGCCGAGCGCCTCGGCCGGCTGCCAGTCGTGCTCCGCCCCCTCTCGCGCCCACGCGACGGCCACGGCCTCCGTGCCGGGGCGCAGGATATGCACGATGCCGGCGTCATCGGGTGTCCCGGGCGGGACCACCGCCCAGTCCTCGGCCGAGAGCGCGACCGGCTCGAGGCCGACGATCACGATGTCCTTGCGGTCCTTCGAGACCGCCGACCACGGACCCGCCGGCGTCAGCCGGTAGCGCAGGCCGATGTTCTCGACCACGCCGGGCTCGCGCCAGTGCAGATCCCGGCCGTCGGCGGAACCATAGCTGAAGATCCGCCAGGTTCCGTCCGCGAGCCGGAGGCAGGGCTCCCAGCCGGCGCCGCTGTTCGTCGGGTCGGCCTCGGCGGTCCATTCGACCGCCACCACGTCGGCGAGTGCGCCGTTGAGCTTCAGGATGATCGAATATCTCATGTCCGCTCCGTGAACTGCGCGATATCCCACTCACTGTCCAGCGCTGCAGAAGGGATCTCCGCTTCATGTGAAGGCTTGGTGAATTCCAGGCGGCGGATATCGACGACCGGCGCCTGGCCGTTCCGCGAGATGCCGCCGGGGCCAAAGCCCCCCGGCGCAGCATCGGCCACCTCGGCCGCGACCTGCCAGTCGGGCGCCTCTCCGCCCTCGGGATAGAGCCGGGCGCGGACCTCCGCGCCGTCGACCTCGACCTCGATCCAGTACCAGGTGTCCCACGACCAGGCGACCGTAGCGGTGGTGCCGAGCGGCAGCGTGCCGTTGCTCCTGCCGGTGAACGCACGGAACTGGATCTGCCGGTTGCGCGCCGTCGCCTCATAGACGTCGAGGCGGATGCCGTGGAAGTTGCGCCCCTCCTTGCGGGTGTTCACGCCGAAGGAGAACGGGCGGAACTGCGTCTGTACGGCACCGGGATTGTGCCAGCGCGCGAGCGTCCGGTAGAGCCCGTCACCGCTCGCGCCGGACCAGTCGCCATAGGCGCCGCCGGTCGCCGCCGGCACCAGCCGCGCATAGCCCTCGCTCACACGGGTCCAGGACGGCGCGCCCGCGTCGTCGTGGAAGGTGATGTCGCCGAGGGCGGCGGTGTTGTCGAATACGCTTTCCGCCGCGCGCACCTCGAGGGTGAAGCTCTGGACAGCCGTGCCGCCCGAGTTCACTGCGCGCACGGTTACGGTGGTGGCCGCGACCGGCGCCCCGGTCGCGACGCTGACGAGCCCGGCGCCCGCGTCAATGGTCACGCCCTCCGGGGCGTCCTCGAGCACGAAGGTCAGGCCCGCCCCCGCGAATCCGGCCAGCGCCGAGATGGTCTGCACGCCGCTGCCGGCGGCAAACGCGACATCGGGCAGGCGGCCGAGCGCCTCGGGCGCCGGATAGCTCGCCGTCACCGGCGCCGTCTCGGCGGTCTCGGTGCCGGCGACGTTCTGCGCGGTCACCCGCACGCTGAGCGCGAGGCCGTCATCGACCGGCAACGGCACGTAGGAGAGACGGGTGGCTTCGGCGATCGCGCGACCGTCGCGCAGCCACTGCACCCCGACCTCCGGCTGCGGGGTGCCGTTCCAGATGCCCGGATCGACGGTGATCTCGTTGCCGATCACGGCGCGCCCGGCGATCGCGGGGGGGATGACCAGTTCGGGGCCCGTCACCTCCGGCTCGCGCGCGACGACGCTGACCGTGAAGCTGGTGGAGGCGGAGCCACCCGAGTTGGTCGCGGTGACCGTCACCACCTCCGCCGCGCGCCGCGTCCCGGTGTCGATGGTGACGACGCCGGTCGCCGGGTCGATGCCGGCATCGGCGCCGCTCACCGAGAAGACCAGCACCGCGCCGGTGAAGCCAGCGGCCGTGTCGACGCTTTGCGCGCCGGAGCCCTGCTCGAAACGCAGATCCGCGAGCGTGCTGGTGACTGCCGGGGCGACCTGGACGATGGCAAGCCCGGCCGAGACGGCCGAGGCGGCGCCCGCGGCATTGGTCGCGGTGACCTTCACGCTCAGCTCGGCGCCGTCGTCTTCGGCTGCGGAAAGATAGGTTTCGTCGGTCGCGCCCTCGATCGCCACGCCGTCGCGCAGCCACTGGTAGGTGATCTCGGGCACCGGGGTGCCGGTCCAGCCGCCGGGGTCGGCGACGACCTCGGTCCCGATCACCCCGCTGCCGGCGAGCGTCGGCGGGGTGACCCCTTCGGGTGCCACCTGCTCCGGCTCCACCGGGGGAATCGCCGCGACGGTCAGACGGAAACTCCCCGTCGCCGTGCCGCCGGAATTCGTCGCCGTGACCGTGACCTCGACACCGCTCAGGAGGGCGCCGGTGAGGATGCTCAGGATCCCGGTCTCGGGATCGATGGATACGCCGTCACCGGTGACGCTGAAGTTCAGCGCTGCGCCGGTGAAGCCCGAAAAGGCATTCACGTGATGCACTCCTGAGTTCTGTGAAAGGGAAATGTCCGTGAGGTCCCCGGCACCGGCCGGTGGGATCTGCGTCACCCGGACCGCGGCGCTCAGCGCCGTGACCGCGCCGAGCACATTCGCCGCCTCGATCGCGCAGGCGATCTCGGCGAGGTCGTCTTCCGGCCCGGGACGGTAGGAGGGCGCCGTGGCCTCCGGGATGGCGACCCCGTCGCGCAGCCACTGCCGCGCCAGACGCGGCGCCGGATATCCGTCCCAGCGCCCGGTGCTCGCCGTGAGCGCCTCGCCGATCCGGCCCGAACCCGTGATCCTCGGCGCATCGACGGCGACCGGTGCCCGCGGCACCGGCGCGGATGCGCCCTGGCCGCCCCGGCGCCAGAGCAGGGTGCCCGCCGAAAGGGCAACCCCGGTCATCACCACAGCCCCAGGATCGCACCTGCCGTCGTGCCGGTGGCCAGCACCCGGTCCACCCGGAGCGGCAGCATGGTCCCGCCCTGGACGCCGACGAGCGTCACCGTGCCGCCGTCGAGCATCCGGACGGCGAGATCCCCGCCGACGCCGACATAGAGCGCACGGGTCGCGACCGCGAGGTCGGCATCGTCGGCCGGCTCGACGGCGACGGCATGCTCGGGCGGAGAGGTCAGGCTTCGGGTGTGCTTCTTGAACGTGTCCATGGCCGTCCCGTTAAAGGCGACACGGGCCCCGCCCCCGGCACGACGCAGAGGCGGCAGCGGCCCCTCGCGGGGCTCTGCTGCGCCGGGGGCCGGCTCGCGGTCTATAGGCGTTTCAGTGGAGGCGGGCAGGCGATGACGCGACCCGCGACAGAGCCCGACTTCTACCTCAGGTTGATCTGCATTGAAAGCGCGCGCGACCTGCGTCCGCCCCGATGCCCGCCCGCGCAACGCCGCAGAGCGATTAACCGGCGATGAACTTCCCACGGGGTATCGAGGCTCGCATCTTGCATGCACGCCGCAGGATCGGTCAGGTAAACGGCGGCAGCCGGCATGCGGCCCTGCCCGCGAACGGAGGAGCGCGACATCTTGCCGACCGATACCGCCAGCATCCCGGCACGACGGCTCTCCCGGGCCGTCCCGCTGGTCGCCGGCCTGCTGCTGGCCGGTCTGGCCTGTCCCGCCGTGGCAGAGGGGCCGCCGCCCGCGCGCGAGGCGGCGCCGGCCGAGATCCCGCCCGACCCGGTGGCCGAGCGCAACCTCTTCGCCATGCCCCGCGTCTCGACCGAGAGCCAGATCGCGATCGCCCGGCTCCAGTCCGGCGACATCGCCGGGGCGGCCGCGACCTTCGACCGGCTGATCGCCCGGACCCCGGAACTGCCCTTCCTGCACCTCAACCGTGCCGCCGTCTCCATGCTGGCCGACGAGCCCGAAGCGGCGGTCGAATCGCTCGTTACCGCCGCCGGCCTGGGCCTGCCGGAGCTCGCCCGCATGCTCGCCGACCCGCTCTTCGCCCCGATCGCCGCCGATCCGCGCCTCGGCGACCTGCCCGAGGCGCCGGCGCTGGCTCCGCCCGTCCCGACGCCGGTCACCGGCGGCCGCGCGCCGGTCACGGCCGCGAACACCGCCTGGAACCCGGCGACCGAGCGGCTCGAGCCGCGCTTCACCTTCCCCGAGCGCGCCAGCGCCGCGGTCCTGCCCGACCAGCCCCGGCGCGGTGCCCATGACCTCCTGCGCGACCATGTCCGGCGCGGGCGGGCGGCCGGAAACCACGGCGACCTCTACGACAACCGCGACCGCGGGCATTCCAGCCTGCGCCCCGAAGCCCATCCCCAGCTCATCCACGTCACCTATTCCGACGCGGCGCGCGCGGCCGAGGTCGACTACGGCCTGAACGACAGCGTGCTCTTCGACCGGCCCACCCTCGGCAACTCCTCCACCGCGATGACGCGGGGCCCGCAGTGGCGCAGCCTGCCACGCCTCGCGCTCACCCGCGCCGACGGCACCGGACCGATGCGCCTCTGGCAGAACGCCGATGCCAACCACCTCTATGTCCACCCCGCCCACCGCGACTTCGACGACGAACGCGGCGACCTCTTCCCGGCCAATACGCCCTATCTGATCGTCTCGCGCGGCTCCTCCGGCTCCGACCGGGTCTTTCTCGAGGCGATGGCCATGGCGCTCGCGGCCTTCCGCCCGGACACCAAGGCCCGGCTGACCGAGGAGCGGATGATCGTCCCCACCCTCCAGTGGGTATTCCGCCGCTCGCTCCAGCACGTCACCTCGCGCGAGCTCTACTTCTCCGGCGCCGCGCATCCGGCGGTCTTCGAGGGCTTCCGCGTCAACGCCGCGCGCATGGTCAGCCTCGCCAATGCGATCCAGCCGGGGGACATCCCGGCCCAGGTCCGCATCCGCGTCGAGGAGGAGGACATGGCCACGGAAGGGGTCGACTACTTCGGCGGCGGCCTCTCGGAACAGTTCTTCGACACGCCCGGCGCCATCGCCCGCATCTGGCGCTCGGCCGCCGGCCGGCGGACCATGATTCTGTCCGCCGAGGACACCCGCGACATCAACGACCGCCCGCTCACCTTCCACTGGCGCGTCCTGCAGGGCGATCCGGCGAAGATCAGCATCGAGCCGCTCGACGACGGCCGCCGTGCCCGCATCACCCTCGACTGGCACGAGCCCTTTACCATCTCCGAGGAGGTGCCGCTCACCACCGCCCGCGTCGATATCGGCGTCTTCGCCAACAACGGCGTCCACGACAGCGCGCCCGCGATCCTGAGCGTCTACTTCCCCCCCCACGAGGCGCGCAGCTACGAGCCCGGCCCCGATGGCGCCCCCCGGATCCAAAGCCTCGACCACGCCGGCCGACCCGACGCCTATGCCGACCCGCTGCTGCTGCCCCGCGCAGACTGGCGCGACGACTACCGCTATGCCGAGGACGGCACGCTCCTCGGCTGGACCCGCAGCCGCGAGGGCCGCGCGCCCGAGGACTACGCCGCCGACGGCTCGCGCATCCTCTCGCGCGGCGCGGACGGCACGCCCGAGCGCGGCGAGGCGGTCGCCTACACGCTCCGCCACGATGACCGTGGCAACCTGGTCGTCGAGGAGCTTTCCGCGGGACGCCTCATCGACTATGAGCCCTGACAGCCCCCGCCCGAGCCCCGGATACCGCCCCGCATGACCATGCCTCCCGTCTCCGTCGTCATCCCGGCCTACAACCGGGCCGCCACGATCCGCGCCGCGATCGAGAGCGTCCTGCGCCAGACCTGGACCGACTTCGAGCTCCTCGTCGTCGACGACGGCTCGAAGGACGACACCCTGGCCGAGGCGGCCAAGGTCACCGATCCCCGGCTGCGGCTCATCGAGAATCCGCGCAACATGGGGGCGGCCGGGGCACGCAACACCGGCATTGCGGAGGCGAAGGGCACCTGGATCGCCTTTCAGGACAGCGACGACGAATGGCTGCCCGAGAAGCTCGAGAAGCAGATGGCGCGCCTGCTCGCCCCCGGCGCGGACTATGTCGGCGCCTACTGCGGCCTTCTGACGCTCGGGCTGATCGGCGACCGTACCGAGGACCGGCTGCGCCTGCGCTACGTCCCGGATTCAGCCATTGCCGAGGTTGACGGCGACATCGTCGCGCCCCTCCTTCAGGCCAACATGATCAGCACCCAGACGCTGGTGGTACGCCGTGACCTGATCCTGGAGCTCGGCCGCTTCGACGAGGAGACCACCCCGATCGAGGACTGGGACTTCGTGATCCGCCTCGCCCAGCGGGGCACCATCGCCTTCGTCGACGAGCCGCTGGTCCACCAGCGGTTTTCCGAGAACTCGATCACCCGCAACACGGCCCGCCGCCTGCGGTCGCGCATCCGGCTGGTCGAGAAGAACATCGACATCTATCGCCGGCATCCGAAGGCGCTCGCCCACCAGTATCTCATCATCGCGAACGGCCTGCGCGAAGAGGGCGATCTCGTCGCGGCCCGCGACTACATCACCCGGGCCGTCCGCCTCGATCCTGCCAGTGCGCGCATCCTTGCCCGCGCCGCCCAGACGATCGGCATGGGCCTGCTGTCCGGCCGGGGCGGAAAAAATCCCGGTAACGGCACGTAAACGAAGCTTTCCTAATGCTTACCTGTTTGGATTATTTCCGCTAAATCAAGTGCTTGAAAAATGGGCACGTGTGCCCAGCCTGTGCGGGGCACACTTTGGCCGGGCTCAGAGCTCGGCGAGAAGCGCCTTCAGGTCCAGCCGCTCCGTCACCATGGAGAGCCCGCCTCCGGCATCCCGGGGCCATTCCGCCTCCGGCCGGTCCCAGTAGAGCTCGACCCCGTTGCCGTCGGGATCACGCAGGTAGAGCGCCTGGCTCACCCCGTGGTCCGAGGCCCCGTCGAGCGGGATGTCGGCGTCGATCAGCCGCTGCAGCGCATCGGCGAGATCCCTCCGCGTCGGGTATAGGATCGCGGTGTGATAGAGCCCGGTATGACCTGCCGGTGCCGGGGTGCCCCCACGGCTTTCCCAGGTGTTGAGCCCGATGTGATGGTGATAGCCGCCGGCCGACAGGAACGCTGCCTGGCTGCCGTATTTCTGCGTCAGCTCGAAGCCGAGCACGCCCGAATAGAAGGCGATCGCGCG
>CAZESN010000110.1:9016-9261 GCA_964514775.1 uncultured Rhodovulum sp. | reverse complement strand
TCTGGCGGGCCTCCTCGAGGCAGATCCCGAGGTCCTTGCGCATCCAGTCGACCGCGAAGCCGAAGTCGAACTTGTCGTCGAGCATCGTCGGCCCGCGGTTCTCCATCTGCCACGAGCCGGCCGCGCCCTTGGAGATCACGTCGACCACGGCACGCCCGTCGAGCCCGGCCTTCTGCGCGAAGGCGAGCCCCTCGTAGAGGCCCTGGACCAGCCCGGCGATGCAGATCTGGTTGACCATCTTGGTG
>CAZESN010000110.1:0-9006 GCA_964514775.1 uncultured Rhodovulum sp. | reverse complement strand
CGCCGACCGCGCCCATCAGCCGGCAGGCGCGGGCGTAGGACCCGATCACCGGCTCGGCGCGGGAATAGGGTTCCTCCTCGCCGCCGCACATCACCGTCAGCACGCCGTTCTCGGCCCCCGCCTGGCCGCCCGAGACCGGCGCGTCGACGAAGGCAAAGCCCTTTGCCTGCGCGGCCTCGGCGAGTTCGCGGGCGACGGCAGCCGAGGCGGTGGTGTGGTCGACGAAGACCGCGCCCGGCTCGACGCCGTGGAAGGCGCCGTCGGCGCCGGTGGTGACGCTGCGCAGGTCATCATCGTTGCCGACGCAGGAAAAGACGATCTCGGCGCCCCGGGCCGCTTCGGCCGGGGTCGGCGCGCTGCGGTGACCGTGCTGGGCGACCCAGGCCTCCGCGCGGGCGGGTGAACGGTTGTAGACCGTGACCTCGTGCCCCTTGGCGGCGAGATGCCCCGCCATCGGATACCCCATCACTCCCAGTCCGATGAATGCAACCCGCGCCATGGATCTCCCTTTCCCTGCCAAGTTGTGCCGTTCCATCTGGCCTGCTATCGGATCCGGGTCAACCCGACTGCGAAGGGGTCAGCCCGCATGTGGTTTCTGTTCCGGTGGCTGATGCGGGCCTTCCTGCTGCTCTCGGGGCTGGCGGCCGCGGCGGCGGGTCTCGCCTGGTATCTCGCCTCCCAGTCGCTTCCCGATTACGGGCGCAGCCTGGCGCTGCCGGGGGTGGCGGAGGAGGTCGAGATCGTCCGCGACCGCCATGCCGTGCCGCATATCCTGGCGCAGTCCGAGAGCGATGCCTTCTTCGGCCTCGGCTTCGTCCATGCCCAGGACCGGCTCTGGCAGATGACGTTGACGCGCCGCGCCGTACAGGGCCGGCTCTCGGAGCTCTTCGGGCCCGAGACGCTCGAGATCGACATGCTGATGCGCGCGCTCGACCTGCACGGCCTCGCCCGCGCGGCGGTCCCGCTCCAGACCGAGGCGACGCTTGCCGCCCTCGAGGCCTATTCCGACGGGGTCAACGCCTGGTTGCGGCTGGTGCAGGAGGAGGCGCTGGGGCGCGGGGCGCCGGAGTTCTTCCTCTTCGACCCGGCGATCGCGCCCTGGACCCCGGCGGATTCGATCGCGGCGATGAAGATGATGGCGCTCCAGCTCACCGACAAGGCGTCGCGCGAGACCCTGCGCGCCCGGCTCTCGCTGGTGCTGCCGGGCGAGCGGCTGCGCGACATCATGCCCGACGCGCCGAACGCGCCGGTCATGGCGCTGCCCGAGTTCTCGGAGCTCTTTCCCGGCGTCGGTCCCGCCCCGGTCGAGGTTGCCGCACGTCATCCGCTCGACCCGCTGGCGCCGGTCGGCCTTGCCGGCGCCTCGAACGCCTTCGCGGTCCACGGCAGGCGGACCGGCACCGGGGCGCCGCTTCTGGCCAACGACCCGCATCTCGGCCTGACCGCGCCCACGGTCTGGATGCTCGCCCGCCTCGATCTCGCCGAGGGTCCGGTGATGGGCGGCACGATCCCGGGCATCCCGGCGGTGCTGGTCGGGCGCAACGACGCGCTCGGCTGGGGGCTCACCTCGAGCTATCTCGACGACCAGGACATCTATATCGAGCGGCTGAACCCCGAGAACCCCGGCGAATACCTGACCCCCGACGGTTATCGCCCGTTCGAGACCCGCAGCACGGTGATCACCGTGCGCGGCGCCGAGCCGGTGACCCAGACCCTGCGCTGGACCCGGCACGGGCCGGTGATCCCGGCGCCGCATTTCGGTGCCGCCGCCGTCACCCCGCCCGGCCATGTCGCGAGCCTCGCCTGGACCGCGCTCACCACCGAGGACCGCTCCGTCGGCGCGGCGATCGAGCTGATGCGCGCGCGGACGATACCCGCGGCGCGCGATGCCGCGCGCGGCCTGGTGGCGCCGTCGCTGATGCTGACGCTCGCCACCCGCAACGCGATCGCGCTGCAGATGGCGGGGGCGGCCCCGCAGCGGCAGGCGGGCCATACCAGCCAGGGCCGGATCCCGGCTCCGGGCTGGCTCGCGGTCAACGACTGGGAGGGGATGCGTCCCTTCGCCGAGAACCCCTGGACGCTGAACCCGCCCGGCGGGGTCGTGGTCAACACCAACAACCGCCTCACCGACGCGGTTTTCCCCGACCACCTGAGCCACGACTGGGGCGATGCGCACCGGATCGAGCGGGCGTCGTGGCTGCTGGGGGCGCGCGAGTACCATTCGCTGGCGAGCTTCATCGAGATCCAGACCGACACCGTCGCCGAGGATGCGCGCACGGTGCTGCCGCTGATCGCCCGCGACCTCTGGTACGCAGGAGAGGCGGCGGCCGAGGGCAGTCCCGAGCGGCGCCGGCAGGTGGCGCTCGAGCGGCTGGCGAACTGGACCGGCGAGATGTCCGAGCACACGCCCGAGCCGCTCGTCTACGCGGCCTGGGTCCGCGCGCTCCAGCGCCGGCTCGCGGTCGACGAGCTCGGCGCGCTGGTCGAGCTCGTGCCGGCCCCGGACCTCGTCTTCATCGAGCGGGCGTTCCGCGACGAGGGGGGTGCCGGCGTCTGGTGCGACATCGTCCAGACGACGGTGCGCGAGACCTGTGCCGACATGGCGCGGCTCGCGCTCGACGACGCGCTGCTCGAGCTCGAGGCCGCCTACGGGCCGCGGTTCGAGAGCTGGCGCTGGGGCGATGCGCATCAGGCGCTGCACCGCCACCAGACGCTCGGCGCGGTGCCGGTGCTCCACCATCTCGTCAACATCCGCCAGAGCACGCCCGGCGGCGACCACACGCTGCTGCGCGGCCAGACCACCGGCCGGTCGCCCGAGCCCTATCTCAACGTGCATGCGGCGGGGATCCGGGTCGTCTACGACTTCGCCGACCCCGGCTCGAGCGTGATGATCACCGCGACGGGCCAGAGCGGCCACCCGCTGTCGCGCCACTACGACGACCTCGCGGCGCTCTGGCGGCGCTCGGAATACATCCCGATGTCGCTCGATCCGGAGCTCGCGCGGGCGGGCGCGATCGGCGTGACCCGGATCCGGCCGGCCGGGAGATAGAGCCGGCCCGCCGGATCGGGCGCGGAACGGCTCCGTGCCGTTCGATCACATCCCGCGCCGGAAATGCCGGTCGCTCTGGCAGGATCCGCGGTGTCGGGGCCATTTGTTCCGGTCGGTCAGCAGCGACGGCGCGCGGGATATGGCTTTGCGCCCACTACGCGGCCGGGTGTGCTCAGTGGAGGACTCGTGGCCGCGCGCTGATCCGAGGAGGGTGACGGGCCGATCAATCCTCTCCCGCGAGAGAGCCCCGGGCGGATACCGGACTGCACCGCAGGACGTTCATGGGAATGTCCGTCGCGGGCGGCGTGGCGCTGGGGGCGGCACCGTCGCGCCTCATGGCCGACGACAGACCCGGGACCGTCGACGCGGTCGTGGTCGGCGCGGGTTTCGCCGGCCTGAACGAGGAATTGCAGCTTGCCGCCGCCGGCAAGTCGGCGCGGCGCGAACAGAGCCCGCGCAGCGTTGCCGGCATCCTCGGCGAGGCCGCCCTATCCCGATGGGGTATTTCGAGCAGCACTGGCCGGGCGACCCCCTGGTCCCGGGGCCGAGCCCGTCGGATTTGTCGCGCCCGGTGTGCTGACGAACCGCGGGCGGGTGATTCGCACGCCGATGGGGTCCATCCACAGGGTCGGGATGGAGACGGCAACCTACTGGAACGGCTATGTGGAGGGCGCCGTCCGGTCGGCGACCGGGTGGCCGGGGAGGTTACGGCACGGCTCCGGGCCGGCCGGCGGCTTCCCCAAAGCGCCGGCAAGCCGCGCCGCGATTGGGTCAGGCCGGGGCGATCAGCGGATGATGCGGCTGTACTTGGCGCCCGCGAAGCTCGCGTCAGCGATGAGGCCGCGCTGGCCGAACACCACCTCGACGATGGGGCGGTTGAAGCGGGTGGAGTCAAGCCCGGCCGCCGCGCCGTCGCGGTCGACGACCACCGCCGCGCCGGCGCGCAGCTCCCAGCCGTCGGCGAGGCGGAAGTCCTGGAGCGCCTGCGGGCTCATGAAGAACAGCGCCTGATGGAACTCGGCCGCGCCGAAGGTGAAGCCGATGCCCGCCGCGCTGAGCGAATAGTGGTCGACCTTGGCCGGGCCGATCATCAGCGCGCCCTCGCCGTAAGCGCCGCTCGCGAAGAAGCCGACCTTGCGGATGCGCGGGATGACGAGGATGCCTTCGGCGCGGGCGCCGAGGTCCATGGCGCCGGGCAGGGCCTGGTAGAGCTCGCTGAGGGCCGCGTCCACCTCACGGTCGATCGTCTGGCCGGGGGTCTCCTGGATGGCGGGCTGCGTCGTGCAGGCGGCTAGGCCGCCGCCTGCGGCCGCGAGAAAGCCGCGACGGGTCCAGTGGCTCATGAAGGACTCCTTCCGTGCTCGAATGGGTTTGCGAGCGTATCTGCCTGTCGCCGGATTTATCACCGGCTCTGTGGCTGCGATAACACAGCTTGCCGACCCAGGCCAAGCGGCGACGACACATCGCCCCGCCGGAAAACCGGCGATCTCACTCCCCCCAGACGCGCTCCAGAAGCGCCAGCCAGTTCCCGTGGCTGAGCCTCGCGATCAGCGCCTCGTCGTAGCCATGCGCGCGGAGCGCCGCCAGCAGCGCCGGCAGCCCGGCCACGTCGCCGATGCCCGCCGGCATCGCCGCCCCGTCGAAGTCCGAGCCGAAGCCCACCCGCTCCTCGCCGAGCCGGCCGATCAGGTGGTCGAGGTGGCGCAGCACCGGCTCCCAGCCGATGTCGGCCCCCGACTGTCCGTCCGGCCGCAGGAAGCAGGTGGCGAAATTGAGCCCGACCATCCCGTCACGCTCGCGGATCACGTCGAGCTGGCGGTCGGTCAGGTTCCGGCTCGACGGGCAGACCGCATGGGCGTTCGAATGGGTGGCGACGAGCGGGCCGGTGGTCAGCGCCGCGACGTCGTCGAAGCCCGCCTCGTTCAGATGCGAGAGGTCGACAACCATGCGCAGCGCCTCGCAGGTCCTGACCAGATCGCGCCCCGCCGGCGTGAGGCCGGGGCCGGTGTCGGGTCCGGAGGGAAAGCGGAAGGGCACGCCGTGGCCGAAGATCGTCGGCCGGCTCCACACCGGTCCGAGCGAGCGCAGCCCGGCCGCGTGCAGGAGGTAGAGCGCATCGAGATCGGCGCCGATCGCCTCGGCGCCCTCCATGTGCATCACCGCCGCGACCGCGCCCGCCTCGAGGCTGGCGCGGATCTCGGCCGCGGTGCGGCAGAGGCGCATCGAGCCCCCCGACACCCGCACGAGCCGGTGGAGGAGCGCCGCCATCTCGAAGGCGGGGGCCGCGGCCGCGCGCGCCGGGATGGGGTCGGGCAGCGGCAGATCGTAGCTCGGCTGCGCCATCAGGGCATCGAGATCGACGCCGGCCGGAGAGGGCACGTAGATCGCGAAGAGCCCTCCCGCGAAGCCGCCCCTGCGCATCCGCGGCAGGTCGAGGTGGCCGCGGCCGTCGCCCTCGAGCCAGAGCCGGTCGCGCATCTCCGGGTCGGCCTGCCAGAGGCGGAGCAGGAGGTCGTTGTGGCCGTCGAAGACGGGGGTGGTCTCGGGCATGGGCGCGGATCCGGGGCTGGGGTGGCGGGTCGGGCGAGGCTACAACACCGCCCGCGCAGCGGCCAGACCCCGGGGCGGCCGGGCGAGATCCGGGGGCGCATCCGGCCCGATCGGGATTGCAAGCCGCGCGGCGGGGCGGCAGTGTGGGGCCGCAACCGGGAGGGTCCCTTGATCTGCGTCTTCATCCAGCTCCGCTGCACGCCCGGCCGCACCTACGAGGTGGCCGATGCGATCTATGACCGCGAATTCGCCTCGGAGCTCTATTCGACCTCGGGCGAATACGACCTGATCATGAAGGTCTACATCCCCGAGGGCGAGGATGTCGGGCGCTTCGTCGCCGAGCATATCCGCGACATCCCGCACATCGACCGGACGCTGACGACGCTGACCTTCAAGGCGTTCTGAATGACCGACGCGGCCATTACCGACTGGGACGACGCCTACGACAATTCCGGCCATATCCCCGGGGGAGCGACCTGGCCGGACCGCTGGGTCGCGGCGGCAGCGGAGTTCCGCGCGGCCTCTGCACCCGACCGGTTCCGCCCGGGCCTCGCCTACGGCATGCATCCGCGTGAGCGGCTCGATCTCTTCCTGCCCGAAGGCTCGCCCGCCGGGCTCGTCGTCTTCGTGCACGGCGGCTACTGGATCCGCTTCGACCGGGACGTCTGGTCGCATCTCGCCGCCGGCCCGCTCGCGCGCGGCTGGGCGGTGGCGATCCCGGGCTATCCGCTGGCGCCCGACGTCCGGGTCGCGGCGATCACCCGCTCCGTCACCGGCGCCGTCGAGGCCGCCGCCGCGGCGATCCAGGGCCCGGTGGGACTGGTCGGGCATTCCGCCGGCGGGCATCTGGTCACCCGCCAGCTCTGCACAGACAGCGGCCTGCGGCCCGCGACCCGCGCCCGCATCCGCCGGGTTGTGCCGGTCAGCGGCCTCCACGACCTGCGGCCGCTGATGGCCACGCGGCTGAACGCGCGCCTGCGCCTCGACGCCGCCGAGGCCCGGGCCGAGAGCCCGGCGCTGCTCGCCCCCCTGCCCGGCACCCGCCTCATCGCCTGGGTCGGCGGCGAGGAGCGCCCCGAGTTCCTGCGCCAGAACGCGCTGATCGCCAATATCTGGAAGGGCCTCGGAGCGCAGTGCAGCGAGGTCACCGTTCCCGGCCGCCACCATTTCGACGTGATCGAGGCGCTTGCCGACCCGGCCTCGATGCTGGTCGAGGCGCTCGTCGCCCGGTGAGCGGGCGCGGGACGCGGGCAACCCTCACCCGATGCCGCCCTCGGACTGGGGAAGGGTGAGCGTCCCGTCCCCGGCAAGCGGCCAGAACGGGTTCATCGCCAGTTCCCAGACATGCCCGTCGGGATCGGCGAAATAGCCGGAATAACCGCCCCAGAACACGCGCTCTGGCGGCTTGATCGCCCGGGCGCCCGCTTCGAGCGCAAGGGCGAAGGCCGCATCGACCTCGGCCTCGGTCGCGAAGTTGCGGGCAAGCGTCATCGCGCCGGTGCCGAGCTCGGCCGGGCGGCGGCCCTGATCGGCGGCGAGGTCGTCTCGGCCGAACAGGGCGAGCACCTGGCCGGCGAGCTGGATGAAGACGATACTGTCGCCCTCGCGGGCCGCGGGCTCCCAGCCGAGGGCGGCGTAGAAGGCCTGGGCGCGGTCGAGATCGGCGACCCCGAGGGTGATCAGCGTGATCGATCTGGGAAACATGGCGCCTACTCCTCGCGAACCTCCGAGACACCGTCGCGCTCGGTGACGGTGAAGCGCCGGACCGGGGCACCGATACCGTCGAAAAGCGCGGGCTCGGTTCCGGTCATCCACGCCTGCACGCCGAGGCCGGCCAGCGCCTGATAGAGCGCCGCCCGCCGCTCGGGGTCAAGATGCGCCGCGACCTCGTCGAGGAGAAGCACCGGAGCCGATCCGAAATCCGCCGCCACCGCGGCGGCATTGTCCAGGATCAGGCTGATCAGGAGCGCCTTCTGCTCGCCGGTCGAGGCGAGGCGGGCGGGCATGCCCTTGTCGGCATAGGTCGCGGCGAGATCGTCGCGGTGCGGCCCGGTGAGCGTCCGCCCGGCGGCGAGGTCGCGGCCGCGCCCCGTGCCCAGAGCCTCGCGCAGTCCCGCCTCGTCGCGCGGCCCCTCGGCGTCGAGGGCGAGCGCCGCGCGCGGGAAGACCGAGGGCCGGGCGACCGCGTCGATCCGGGCAAGAGCGGCCGCGCGATTGGCGTGGAGCCGCGCGCCGCTGGCCGCCATCTGCGCCTCGAGCGCGTCGAACCAGCCGCCGTCGCGGACCTGGTCGCGGATCAGCCGGTTGCGCTCGCGCAGCGCGCGGTCGAAGCCGAGCGCGGCCTCGGCATGGTCGGGAAAGAGGCTGAGCGTCACCCGGTCGAGGAAGCGCCGGCGCTCGGAGGCACCCTCCATCCAGAGCCGGTCCATGGAAGGCGTCAGCCACAGGACGCGCAGCACCCCGCCAAGGGCCGTCTGGGGAGCGGCCTTGCCGTCGATGGCGACGAGCCTCCCCGCACCCTCGGACCAGGTCTCGACGAGACGGTCCGCGCCGATGGAGGCGGCCACCTTCCACCCCAGACCCTCGGGCGCCCGCGCCATGTCCGGCGCGGCGGCGCCGCGCAGCCCGCGACCGGGAGACAGGAGCGAGACCGCCTCGATGAGGTTGGTCTTGCCCGCCCCGTTCGGCCCGCAGAGCACCACGGCGCCGGCGCCCAGCTCGAGATCGGCGGCGAGATGCGAGCGGAAATGCGAGAGCCGGAGCCGCGTGACCGCGAGGGGCGCACTCACCGGGGACCCCTTCCCTGATCCCGTTTCATAAAGGCAGAAACCCTATCGAGCAGACGGGGTCCCCGCGCAAAGGCGCGGGGGAAAACGGGGCGCGGCCAACAGGCCGCACGATGCTCTGCGCCTGGGTGCGTCAGACCCGCATGGGCATGACGACGTAGACGGCGCTCTCGTCGTTGCCCTCGCGCATCAGCGTCGGATCGTTCGCCGAGTTGAAGAGGAAGACCGCGTTCTCGCGGTCGACCTGGCCGGCAATCTCGAGCAGGTACTTGGCGTTGAAGCCGATCTCGAGCGGCTGGTCGGAATAGGCGACGGCGAGCTCCTCCTCGGCGGCGCCGCTGTCGGGGGCGTTGACCGAGAGCACCAGCCGGTCCTCGTCGATGGCGAGCTTGACCGCCCGCGAGCGCTCGGACGACACGGTCGCGACCCGGTCGACCGCCTGGGCGAACTCGGCGGCGTCGACCTCGAGCCGGCGCGGGTTGGCGGCCGGGATGACGCGGGCATAGTCGGGGAAGGTGCCGTCGATCACCTTGGAGATCAGCGTGACCTCGGGCGTGGCGAAGCGCACCTTGGTCTCGCTGACCGAGACGGCGATCTGCATCTCGTCGTCATCGAGGAGCT
>CAZESN010000109.1:6740-9273 GCA_964514775.1 uncultured Rhodovulum sp. | reverse complement strand
TCATCGACTGGATGATCTTGCCGGGCATCGAGCCGATATAGGTCCGCCGGTGGCCACGGATCTCCGCCTCGTCCCGGACACCGCCGAGCGAGATGCGGATGAACTCGCGGCCCGTGGCCTTCGCCACCGACTTGCCAAGCGAGGTCTTGCCGACGCCCGGAGGGCCGACGAGGCAGAGGATCGGGCCCTTGAGCTTGTCCGAGCGGGACTGGACCGCAAGGAACTCGACGATGCGCTCCTTGACCTTCTCGAGGCCGTAGTGGTCGGCGTCGAGGATCGACTGGGCGTTGCCGAGATCCTTCTTGATGCGCGACTTCTTGCCCCAGGGGATGGAGAGCATCCACTCGAGGTAGTTGCGCACGACGGTGGCCTCGGCCGACATCGGCGACATCGAGCGGAGCTTCTTTACCTCGGCGAGCGCCTTCTCGCGCGCCTCCTTGGAGAGGCGCGTCTTGTTGATGCGCTCCTCGAATTCGGTCGCGTCGTCCTGGCCCTCGCCCTCGTTGCCGCCGAGCTCGCGCTGGATCGCCTTCATCTGCTCGTTGAGATAGTACTCGCGCTGGGTGCGCTCCATCTGGTTCTTGACGCGGCTCTTGATCTTCTTCTCGACCTTGAGGACCGACATCTCGCCCTGCATCAGGCCGTAGATCGCCTCGAGCCGCTCGCCCACGTCAGCCTGCTCCAGGAGATTCTGCTTCTCCTCGAGTTTCGCGCCGAGATGGCCGGCGATGGTGTCGGCGAGCTTGGCCGGCGTCATCTCCTCGGAGACAGCCGATACCGCCTCTTCGGGGATGTTGCGGTTGAGCTTCGCGTAGCGCTCGAATTCCTCGATCACGGCGCGGCTGAGCGCGGTGACGGCGGCAGGGTCGTTTGAGGTCTCCGCGATCTCGGTCGCCTCGGCCTCGAAGAAATCCTCATTGTCGGTGAAGGCACCGATCAGCACGCGCGACTTGCCCTCCACCAGAACCTTGACGGTGCCGTCGGGCAGCTTGAGGAGCTGGAGCACGTTGGCGAGCACGCCGGTGCGGTAGATACCGTCGGCCTTGGGCTCGTCCTCGGTGGGGTCGATCTGGCTCGCCAGAAGGATCTGCTTGTCGTCCTTCATCACCGCCTCGAGCGCGCGCACGGACTTCTCGCGGCCGACAAAGAGCGGCACGATCATGTGCGGGAAGACCACGATGTCGCGCAAGGGGAGGACGGGATAGGCGAGGCTGCTCAATGCGCTCATATCATTATCCTTTTTGGCAAGGCGCACCGTCCCTGGAAGCGGCGACGGCGGACCTTCTCGCATGGTGAGATGGCACTGCTCCGCCATCCTTTCAAGGCATCATGGCAGCCCGCGCGGGGGATGCAACCGGTGCCGTGCAGCGCGGTTACCGGCCCGGGCCTGCCTGGGCGCGGGTCTGCCGGAGCCGTTTGCGACGGTTTCATGAATTCAAATCAAGCGGATAGCAGACCCGGGACCTCGGCCGATCAGATGGGATCGAGGTCGCCGGCGGCCTGTGCTGCAGCGAAATCGGCGGCGAACTGCGTGAGCCGGCCGCCCGCGATCGCCTCCCGCAGGCCCGCCATCAGCTCCTGATAGTAGTGGAGGTTGTGCCAGGTCAGAAGCATCGAGGCGATGATCTCGCCGGCCTTGAAGACGTGGTGCAGGTAGGCCCGGCTGTAGGCATTGCAGGCCGGGCAGGCACAGTCGGGATCGAGCGGGCGCGGGTCGTCGGCGTGGCGCGCATTCTTGATGTTCACCGCGCCGCGGCGGGTCAGCGCCTGCCCCGTCCGCCCCGAGCGCGACGGCAGGACGCAGTCGAACATGTCCACCCCGCGGATGACGGCCCCGACGATGTCGTCGGGCTTGCCCACGCCCATCAGGTAGCGCGGGCGATCCTCGGGCAGCATGCCCGGGGCGTAGTCGAGCACGCCGAACATCGCCGCCTGCCCCTCGCCGACCGCGAGGCCGCCGATCGCATAGCCGTCGAAGCCGATCGCCGTCAGGGCCTCAGCCGATTCCGCGCGCAGATCGGGCGTGACCCCCCCTTGCTGGATGCCGAAGAGCGCATGACCAGGGCGGTCGCCGAAGGCGTCGCGCGAGCGCTGCGCCCAGCGCATGGAAAGCCGCATCGACTTCGCGACCTCGGCCTCGGTCGCGGGCAGCGCCGGGCATTCGTCGAAGCACATGACGATGTCGGAGCCGAGCAGGCGCTGGATCTCCATGCTGGTCTCGGGGGAGAGCACGTGTTTCGAGCCGTCCACATGGCTGCGGAAGGTCACGCCCGCCTCGGTCAGTTTCCGCAGGCCGGCGAGGCTCATCACCTGGAAGCCACCCGAGTCGGTGAGGATCGGCCGGTCCCAGTTCATGAAACGGTGCAGCCCCCCGAGCCTTGCCACCCTCTCGGCGCCGGGGCGCAGCATCAGGTGGTAGGTATTGCCGAGCAGGATGTCGGCCCCCGTCGCGCGCACGCTCTCGGGCAGCATCGCCTTGACGGTCGCCGCCGTGCCCACCGGCATGAAGGCGGGCGTGCGGATCTCGCCGCGG
>CAZESN010000109.1:569-6730 GCA_964514775.1 uncultured Rhodovulum sp. | reverse complement strand
GGAGATGGTGCCGGCACGGGCGCGGCCGTCGCGGGCGTGGATGCTGAAGCTGAAACGGGTCATGGCGCTCCCATATGCCGGGGCGGGCGCCGGCACAAATGCCGATCGCGGGCGGTGCCTTTACCGGCGGTCGGCATTCCTTATATGAAGGGTCAGGAAAGAGGGAGTGGACCCATGAACGTCGAGACCGACGCCCCGATGGAAGGCACGCCGCTGATCCGGCCCTCGACCACCGACCATCCGCTCTACGACGACGTAGTGGCGGCCTGCCGTACCGTGTTCGATCCCGAGATCCCGGTGAACATCTATGACCTCGGCCTCGTCTACACGATCGAGATCACCGATGAGAGCGACGTCAATGTCGCGATGACGCTGACCGCGCCGGGCTGTCCGGTCGCGGGCGATATGCCTGGATGGGTGGCCGAGGCCATTACGCCGCTGCCGGGCGTGCGGCACGTCAATGTCGAGCTCGTCTGGGACCCGCAGTGGGGCATGGACATGATGTCGGACGAAGCCCGCCTCGAGCTCGGGTTCATGTAATCAAGCCCCCCGGGTTGATTTCTCAGATATCAAGGGATAAGACTTGATCCAGTAGGATCAAGGCCGGAAACCCCTCCATGACCGAAAGCGCGCCAGCGATGGCTGCCATCCTGACCGGGGACCTGATCGGCTCGACCCGGGCCGCGCCTCGGGATGTGGAGCGCGCCATCGAGACGCTGGCCGGCGCGGCGCGGGTGATGTCGGGCTGGATGCCGCAAGCGGCCGGCGCCGGGACCCGCTTTACCCGCTATAGGGGAGACGGGTGGCAGATGTATCTGGCCGCCCCTGAACTCGCCCTCCGCGCAACGCTCTGCCTCGGGGCGGAGCTGCGGGCGATGGAGATCGGTCTCGATACCCGCGTGGCGATCGGGGTCGGGCGGGTGGAGAGCCTCGGGACGGCGAGCCTCGCGGATGCGCGCGGTGCGGCCTTCGAGTTCTCGGGGCATGCCCTCGACAATATGAGCCGGGGCCGGCGCCTCGAGATCGACGGCGCGGGCGTGACCGGGCTCCATCGCGCCGTCGTCGACCTGCTCGACGAGCGCAGCGCCCGGTGGACCCGGCAGCAGGCCGAGGCGATGCGGCTCGCGCTCGACCCCGGCAGCCCGACAGGTGCCGAGATCGCCGGCCGGTTCAGGATCACCGCCCAGGCGGTGAACTACCGGCTGACGGGCGCGGGCGCCCCGGCGATCCGGCGCGCGCTGGAGGCCTGGGAGGCGGAGGTCCGCAATGCTTGAGACGGCGGTCGCGCTGGCCTTCGGGCATCTGGTCGGGGACTTCCTGTTGCAGCCGGACCGGATGGTGGCGCGAAAGCGCGCGCCGCTGGTGCTGCTCGCCCATGTCGCCATCGTCGTGGCGGTGACCTGGGCGGCGATCGGCTTTGCCCCCCTGCCCTGGCTCATCGGCCTGATCGCGGCCTCGCATCTCGCGATCGACGCGGCGAAGGCCCGGTGGGGCAAAGGCTTCACCGGCTTCGCCGCCGACCAGGGCGCGCATGCGGCCGTGATCCTGCTCGGGGCCGCGCTCTTTCCCGATGCCTTTGCCGCGGGGATCTGGGGGAGCGCACCCCCTGCCCTCGCCCCGCTCGCTGCGTATGTCCCCGCGGCGATGGCCCTGGCCGGCGGGGCGATCGCCGCGGTTTCGGCCGGCGGATACGCGGTTCAGGCGCTGATGCAGGGCATCGACCTGCCGGCGAATCCCCAGAGCCTGCCGAAGGGCGGGCAGCTCATCGGGCGGCTGGAGCGGCTGATGATCCTGATGTTCGTACTCGCCGGCGAGGCGGGCGGGATCGGCTTCCTGATCGCGGCGAAGTCGATCCTGCGGTTCAACGAGCTGGCGCGCGGCGACGATCTCAGGGTCAGCGAATACGTGATCATCGGCACCCTCGCGAGCTTTGCCTGGGGGCTGATGGCCGCCTTCGGGACCAGCGCGCTTCTGGAGCGGCTGGCAACGCCCTGATCGCGCCCCTTGAGCCCGGGCGCCGGGCGCACTACCTTCCCAGGGCCCAATGATACGGAGTAGTCGTCCCCATGTTCGGCATACCGGGCAAGTCCCCCGTCACCCTCACCCCGGCCGCCGAGGCCCAGATCCGCCGTCTGATGGACAGGGGCGAGAACAAGGGCCTGCGCGTCGGCGTCAAGAAGGGCGGCTGCGCGGGCATGGAATACACGATGGAATACGTGAACGAGGTCAATCCCCACGACGAGGTCGTCGAGCAGAACGGCGCGCGGGTGATGATCGCGCCGATGGCGCAGATGTTCCTCTTCGGGACCGAGATCGACTACGAGACCGGGCTGCTCGAATCGGGGTTCCGGTTCAACAATCCCAATGTGACCGAGGCCTGCGGCTGCGGCGAGTCGATCAAGTTCGCGGGGATGTAAGTGTGCGCTGTGCAGGCGCCCTCCTATCCATTTAATTCCCAATATATAATCGCGCTCGCGCCTTTTCTCGTTGCTCGATCTGACGCCCGCCAAATCGTGACATGCCTGCCTGGCCCTCGTGCCACCTGCATAGAGGCCGCGAACGGTCGCGCGCGCAGGTGCTCGCGATGTTGACCGGGCGCCGGAGGGCCTCGGCTGATCCGGCCCCAGACGGAGACCGCACGACGGAGCGGGTCAAACGGTAATCGTATGAACTGCCCGGCTTTCCTCGACGTCCCCCCTCTGCTAGCCGGAGGGCAGACAATCGCAAGGAGCCGCCCATGTCGCGCAGGAAACTCGTCGCCGGAAACTGGAAGATGAACGGCCTCGCGGCCTCGGTGGCCGAGATCGACGCTCTGTGTGCCCATGTGCCGGCCCCCTCCTGTGACGTGTTGATCTGCCCGCCCGCCACGCTGATTTCCGGACTGGCGGGACGCGGTGTTCCCGTGGGCGGACAGGACTGCCATAGGGCGGCATCGGGCGCGCACACCGGGGACATCTCGGCCGAGATGCTGCGCGACGCGGGCGCCGTGGCGGTGATTGTCGGCCATTCCGAGCGGCGGGCCGATCACGGCGAGCGCGATGCGGACGTGGCCGCCAAGGCCCTAGCAGCCTGGCGGGCCGGGCTTATGGCTATCGTGTGCGTCGGCGAGACCGAGGCCGAGCGCGACGCGGGGCGCGCGCTCGACGTGGTGGGAAGCCAACTCGCCGGATCGGTGCCCGAGGGCGCGGATGCCGGCAATCTGGTTGTCGCCTACGAGCCCGTCTGGGCGATCGGGACCGGGCGCACGCCGACCCTCGACGAGATCGCCGAGGTGCACGGGTTCCTGCGGCGCGCTCTGGTGGAGCGGTTCGGAGCGGAGGTTGCCGAGGGGATTCGGCTGCTTTACGGCGGGTCGGTGAAGCCCGGAAACGCCACCGAGATCTTCGCCGTCGCGGATGTGGACGGCGGGCTGGTCGGCGGCGCTTCGCTCAAGGCCTCGGACTTCGGGCCGATCGTGCAGGCGGCCGGCTGATCAGCCGGCCTTGCGCTCGGGCATCAGCGGGCGAATGCGGTAGTGCATCGCCAGCCGCTCGAGCGCGATCTTGAGGACGATCTTGCCGGAGCGAGCCGACCATCCCAGACGTTTTTCCGCTGTTTCAAGACCTTCCAGGAAACAGCAGACACGGAAGACGATATCCGAAAGGCCCGGTCCAAGCGCCTCCATGGCGCGCGCGACGCGGATGCGCGCGTCCGGTGACCCCTCGCTCCCCTCACGCCCGGCGAAGCCGTCGCGGCCGGCGGTGCCCGTGAGGAATCGCTCCCAGTTCTGGGTGATCCGCGGCCCCATCTGGGCAAGTTCGAAATCCTCGCGCAGCCGCTCGCCCGCCTCGATCAGCTCGGCGGAGAGATAGGCCGCCCCGCCCTTGTCGCGCTTGCGGCCGAGCACGGACAGGGGGCTCTCGGCAAGATTGAAGCGCAGCTTGCGCTCGCCCGAGCCGTCGCTTGCCGCCACCGTGCGCTCGGCAAAGAATCGGTGCTGCTCCTGGAACGGCGACTGCGCCTCGGCGAAACCGGACGCCGGCGCGCGATGGGCACGCTCCTCGACGAGAAGGCGCTTCAGCGCCGCCCGGCCGACGGCAGTGATCTCGTAGCAGGCGATCTTGCCGACCTTGTCGCAGGCAATCCATTCCTGGAGCGCGAAGGCATGGGCGACATCGCGGTCGACCACGGCAATGCGGTTCTGCCGGCCGGGCACGACCTCGCGCAGCACCACCGCCTTTTCCATGTCCGGGGCGACAGCCAGAAAGGCGCCCTTCTCGCAGAGACGGCGAAGGATGCGCCGCGCCTCGCGCTCGACCCGCGGGTCGCTCTGGGGATCGGGCTGGACGGCCGGACTGGGCATGGAGGACAACTCCCTGGATACTTCGGAACGGAGGGGTTCAGTTGCGACGCTGCGCGCCAGTGTCTCGAGCGCCTCGTCCACCAGCGGATCCTCGCGCCAGGCCTCGACCCGGCGGACCTGTCGCATGACGGTGGAGGCGTGGCACCCGCGCGCCCGGGCAAGGACCCGCAACGGGAGCCCTGCCGCGGTATGGGCGAGATAGGCGACCGCGTGGTCTGGCAACCATTCCGGCAGCGCGGTCATGTCCATTTCCTTTCAATTCCGGGTAGAGCGGAAGGGTCGGATCGACGGGTCACGGCGCTTACCCACTGACGGTAATTTTCGCAAAACTCTACTTAAAGTTGATTCGTGAAGGAAACCTTAAAAAGAACATAATGTGAATATATACTAAGCCTTACAAGATTTCATGCCCATCGTGGATCAGCGTGCGATGCACGCGTCGGTTGTGCAACACCGGAAAAGCTGAGGCATAATGCAGTCAGTCACACGAACACGAGGCACACCGATGACCGACTTCGCCCAGGCTCTCGCCGCCCTCCGCCGCCCCCGCATCCTGATCCGCGCAGCCCGCGCCGGCGTCTCCGACTATCGCCGTGAGCGCGACCTCAAGCGGCTGGTGCGCGCCGCCGCGACATCCGACCGCGCCCGCGCGCTCGACGTGCTGATGACCGAAGAGGACCGTCTGGAGAAATCCCGCACCGGCGGCGAGGCGACCTACAGCATTCAGCGCCATGTGGCGGTGCTGACCGCCCTGATCGCCGAGGCCCGCGCCCTTCCCGCCGCGCGGGTGATTCCCGACGTGGTGATGCTGCGCGCGGCCTGAACCGGGCCAGGCCGGCGCCGAGACGTAGGTTATCCGCGGCCATACCGCCCGAACCCTGCCGAAATGAGCTTGACCGCGACGGGCGGGGCTTGCGCGATTTCCCGCGTCCCCCTATGCCCTCGACATGACCGAGACCCTGCACCAGCGTCTTCTGATCGTCGATTTCGGCAGTCAGGTGACCCAGCTCATCGCCCGCCGCCTGCGCGAGGCGAAGATCTATTGCGAGATCCATCCGTTCCAGAAGGTGGACGCGGCATTCCTCGACGATTTCCGCCCTCTGGCGGTCATCCTGTCGGGCGGCCCGTCCAGCGTCACCGACCCCGACAGCCCCCGCGCCGACCCGGCGATCTTCGGGCTCGGCGTGCCGGTGCTCGGTATCTGCTACGGCCAGCAGGTGATGATGACGCAGCTCGGCGGACAGGTCGAGGCGGGCCACCACGCCGAATTCGGGCGGGCCTTCGTCACCCCTGCCGGCGACGCCAGCGATCCTGTCTTCTCCGGCCTCTTCGCGGACGGGCGGGAAGAGGTCTGGATGAGCCACGGCGACCGCGTGACCGCGCTCGCGCCCGGCTTCAAGGTGCTCGGCACCTCGCCGAATGCGCCCTATGCGATCATTTCCGATCCCGACCGGCACTTCTATGCCGTGCAATTCCACCCGGAAGTGCACCATACGGCCAATGGCGCGCAGCTCCTGGGCAACTTCACCAGGCTGGCCGGGTTTACCGGCGACTGGACCATGGCGGCCTATCGCGACCAGGCCATCGCAGCGATCCGCGCCCAGGTCGGCGACGCGAAGGTGATCTGCGGCCTCTCGGGCGGCGTCGACAGCTCAGTCGCGGCCGTGCTGATCCACGAGGCGATCGGCGACCAGCTCACCTGCGTCTTCGTCGATACCGGGCTGATGCGGCAGGGCGAGGCGGACGAGGTCGTCGGCCTCTTCCGCGACCACTACAACATCCCGCTGATCCATGCCGAGGAAAGCGCGCGCTTTCTCGG
>CAZESN010000109.1:0-559 GCA_964514775.1 uncultured Rhodovulum sp. | reverse complement strand
CTTCCTCGCCCAGGGCACGCTCGACCCGGACGTGATCGAGAGCGTGAGCTTCTCGGGAGGGCCATCCGTCACCATCAAGAGCCACCACAATGTCGGCGGCCTGCCCGAGCGGATGCACCTCAAGCTGGTCGAGCCGCTGCGCGAGCTCTTCAAGGACGAGGTCCGGGCACTGGGACGCGAGCTCGGCCTCCCCGAGAGCTTCGTCGGCCGGCATCCCTTCCCCGGCCCCGGTCTCGCGATCCGCTGCCCCGGCGAGGTCACGCCCGAGAAGCTCGCGATCCTGCGCCGGGCCGATACGGTCTTCCTCGACCAGATCCGCAGGCACGGGCTCTATGACGTGATCTGGCAGGCCTTCGCGGTGCTCCTGCCCGTGCGCACCGTCGGCGTGATGGGGGACGGGCGCACCTACGACCACGTCTGCGCCCTGCGCGCGGTCACCAGCGTCGACGGGATGACCGCCGACTACTATCCATTCGAGCACGCCTTCCTCTCGGAGACCGCCACGCGGATCATCAACGAGGTCAAGGGCATCAACCGCGTGACCTACGACGTCACGTCA
>CAZESN010000108.1:0-9486 GCA_964514775.1 uncultured Rhodovulum sp. | reverse complement strand
TCGCACTCTACAACGCCAAGGAGACCGGCCGAAACCGGGTCACCTTTTTTGCCAGGGCCGCCTGAGCCGCGGACACCCGGGCGGCCGTGATCCTGTGCGAGCTCGCACAAATCGACAACAACCTGATATAAAACGATATTCACGCCGCCGTTAACCCGGCCGAAACCTTTCGGCCCGGGGTCATTCGGGCCTGCGCGTCCCGCGTCCCGGATGGCCGGAGGCGGGAGGCTCACGCAGGCGTTCGGCGAAGGCGGCCCGGTCGCCCGGGCTCATCCGCGCGATCTGGGCGGCGAGAAGCGTCATGCTCCGCCGGCCGAGGTCGGCACCGAGAAGCAGCTCCTCCTCGAGAAGGCCGGTGACCCGCCCGGGGTCGTAGGGCTCGGCGACGAGGGCGCTGGCGAGCGCCTGGCGCTGGTTGCGCAGCGCGTCGCGGCTGGGGGCCCAGTCGCCGCGGCTCTCGCGCAGCGCACGGCGGAGATCGTCGCGGTAGGGCTCGGGCAGGGCGCGGGCGTAGGACCAGAGGGCGGGGCCGCTCATCGCCCGGTCGGGCGGGCCGCGCAGGATGATGCCGGCCACCATCCCGACCACGGCGAGGTTGAGGCCGAGCGAGACGATGAGCAGCCAAGTGCGCCAGCGGCGACGAGGGCCCGGGGATGTGGGGCGCGGGGATGTGGTGTCGGCCAAGGGGTCAGCCCTCCGGGTTCTCGAAGTCGTAGAAAGCGAGGATCGCATCCGCGGCATCATCGGTGGCGGCGGCGGTCGATTGCCACAGCACCTCGGCGCCGCGCTCGGCACCGCCCATGAGGCCGGTCGTCAGGCCGAGGGCGGCGCAGAAGCCCAGCGTCGCCGCGGCGGGCCAGCCGTCGAGCGGTGCCAGAAGGCGCCTGAGCCCCGACAGGAGTGCGGGTTTCGGGCGGGGTCGCGGCGTCGCGGGCGCCGTCCGGGCCTGGGCGACATCGGCCGCGTCGGCGAGGATGCGGTTGACGAGATCCGGGCCGGGACCGTCCGGCGCCTGCCGGCGGGCCGCGGCGAAGAAATCCTCGAGCGGGGCATCGTCGTGTGGATCTTGCGCCATGGTGTCAGTCTCCCGTGTCATGCCTCAGCCCGTCTCCAGTCCCAGTCCGGCGCGCTGCGGGGCGAGTTCCTCGGCCAGGCGCCGGCGGCCGCGGGCGAGCAGGCTTTCGACCGCCTCCACGCTCGTCTCGAGGATCGCGGCCACCTCGGGGTTCGGGCGCTCCTCGATGTGGCGCAGGACGATCGCCAGCCGCTGCCGGTCGGGCAGGGTGGCGAGGGCCGCGTTGAGCGCGCTCGCCCGGTCCGCGTCCTGCATCCGCTCGACCGCGCCCGGCGCGCCGTCCGGGCGCTCGGGCAGCTCGGCGACGGGCCGCTCGCGCCGCCGGCGCAGGCGGTCGATGCAGAGGTTGCCGGCGACGCGATAGAGCCAGGTGCCGACGGCGGCGCCCTCGTCGCGCCAGTCGGGCGCGATCCGCCAGAGTCGCAGCATGGCTTCCTGTGTCACGTCCTCGGCCTCCGCCGGGTCATCGAGCATCCGCCGCGCGAGCGCATGCACGCGCGGCGTCAGGCGGGCGGTCAGGCGGCGCGCAGCCGCCTGATCCCCGGTCGCGAACCGCGCGAGCAGATCCGCCTCCGTTTCCTCCGACGCCCAGCTTCCGTCCGTCATGCCGTCCATTCTGGATCGAACGGGCGCCATCGTCGCCCCATTTCATGTCGCCACCCCGACGGGAGCGGCTCAGGGGCCGTCAGGGGCGCGGAGTGTCGCCGCGGTGATCGCGGTGATGGGGGCCGTCCCCGCGCTCGCCACGCGGTCCGTCATGGCGCCCGCGCGGGCCGCGCTTCTGCGCCGCCTCGGCCTCGGCCTGCGAGATCGTGCCGTCGTGGTCGGTGTCGATGCGGGCGAGAAGCGCGTTCATACGCCGCTCGGCGACGTCGGCGGCGGCGACCTGGCCGGCCTCGGCCGCATCCATCCGCTCGAGCATGCGGTCGGCCATGTGCTCGCCGCGCGCGCGGCCGAAGGGGTTCCAGAGCCCGCCGGCCGGGTCGGGGAAGACCGCGACGATCTCGGCGCGGTCGATCATCCCGTCGCCGTTGGTGTCGATCCCGGCGATCCGGGCAGCGGCGAAGGCGCGCAGCTCGTCGCGGTCGAGCGCCCCGTCGCCGTTGGTGTCGATGGCGGCGAAGTCGAGGTCGAAGCCGCGTCCCATGACGGGATGGGGCTGTGCGGCGGCCGCGCCCGCGGCGGCGATCGCGCCGAGGAGAGCGGCGGCGCCAAGGCGATTCCGGGTCAACATGCAGATGTCCTCCTGTGCAATGCTGATCATCAAACGCGGGCCGCGCCCGGTTCCGTCGCCCCTGCGGTCACGTGCCCGTGATCTGCATCCGTGATCCGCACCGATACTCCGTCCGATCTGGGCTATGGTCTTCGGGCATCCGAGTGACTATGTTCCGGGCATTCATCATCGGGAACGGTTTCGATCATGGGCGGAGCGGATGCGGAGCGCGACCTGAAGCGTGCTATGTTCAGGGGATGGCAGCGATCCTGCCCGGCCTGCGGCGAGGCGCCGCTAATGGAGGGCGGGTTTCTCGACGTCCGGCATGACTGCCCGGCCTGCGGGACCGAGCTGCACCACCACCGGGCCGACGACGGTCCGGCCTGGGCCACGATCCTGATCACCGGCCATCTTCTGGCGCCCCTCATGCTCATCGTCTTCGAGATGTTCCGTCCCGAGGGCTGGCAGATGGCGCTCGGCTTCTCGGTCGTCTTCGCCGCGCTCTCGCTCTATCTGCTGCCGCGGATCAAGGGCATGTTCGTGGCGCTGCAATGGGCGAAGCGCATGCACGGGTTCGGGGACGAGCGGGACGTTGTCTCCCACGGCTGAGCCGCCGGCCGTCCGCGACGCCGCGACGGTCATCCTGCTGCGCCGGACCGCCGGGGGCGCGCATGTCCTGATGGGCCAGCGCGGCACCGGCGCGGTCTTCATGCCCGACAAGTTCGTCTTTCCAGGCGGCGCCGTCGATCCGGAGGATGCCGCGCGCGCGCCGGGCGCGCGGCTCGATCCCGGCACGGCGCGCCGGATGGCGGTGCCGGAGGTCGCGGACCTGCCGGCCGCGCTCGCGGTGGCCGCGATCCGCGAGCTCTGGGAGGAGACCGGGCTCCGGCTCGGGCATCCCGCCGAGCGGGCGGCGCCGGACTGGCCCGGGTTCGAGATCCGGCCGCGCACCGAGGCGCTGCGCCTCGTCTTTCGGGCGGTGACGCCGCCGGGCCGGCCCCGGCGGTTCGATGCGCGGTTCTTCGTGGCCGAGGCGGACGACCTCGCCGGCGGGGCGGACGATTTCTCGGCGGCATCGGGCGAGCTGCGGCATCTGCAGTGGATCGGTCTGGGGGAGGCGCGGCGGCTGCCGCTGCCGTTCATCACCGAGGTGGTTCTCTCGGAGGTCGCGGCGCGGCTGGCCGATCCCGATCCCGAGCGGCCGGTGCCCTTCTTCGACCACGACGCCGACGGGTCGCATTTCCGCCTGTTGTGAGCCGAGCCGCCGGCGCCCGCGCTTGACAGCGCCGCTTCACGGGTTAGAAGGACGCTCTGGATTCTCGACCCCCGACCACGGGAAGGATGCGACATGGCGAAGCCGACGACAATCAAGATCCGACTGAACTCGACGGCGGATACCGGGCACTTCTACGTGACGAAGAAGAACTCGCGCACGATGACCGAAAAGATGTCGGTCAAGAAGTACGACCCGGTTGCGCGCAAGCACGTCGAGTACAAGGAAGGCAAGATCAAGTGATCTTGCGGCCGGGGCGCGCGGTCAGCCCCCGGCCAGAATGTATTCCGCGACCACCGTGCGCTGCAGGACGAAGAAATTGTCGTCCGCGATCAGCGTGACGCGCGTCCGCCCCTGCGGGTCGCGCCAGACCGATATCCCCTCCATGTTCTCGAGCGCGCCGAAACGCGTCTCGAGAAGCGTGACCTCGTCGTCGAGGCCCGCCTCGCCGAGGCGGAAGCTGCGCACCCGCGTCGCGAAGCCGCCGAGCCAGCGGAAATCGCGCTCGAGCAGGTAGAGCCGCCCGTCCGGGCCGAAGTCGGCGCCGGTGACGAGGAAGGTGCCGTCGCGGCGGATCTTCAGCTCGCGGTCCCACCGGCCGTCCCGGAGCCGGTAGACCGGGAAGGGCCGCTCCCAGGCGCCGCTGCGCTCGGGGATGGCGTAGAGGGTGCCGTCCGCGTCGATGGTCAGGGCCTCGAGGCCGGAGTTCGCCTGGAGCCCGGCGAAGTCGGGATGGGGCGGGATCTCCTCGGCGGGGCCGGCGATGTCGCGGTAGCGGCGGATGCGGTGGAAGATCTCGAAGGAGATGTAGAGATTGCCGTCGGCGTCGCGGGCGAGGCCCTCGGCGTCGGCGTCGCGGCCCTCGATCGGGTCGCCCGAGATCGCGCGCAGCAGGCCGATGCCGGTGGTTCTGAGGCCGGTGAGGCGGCCGTCCGTGCGCTCCATCCCGGCGGTGGCCCAGGCGCCCTTGTCGGAGATCGCCAGCATCCGCGCGCCGCCGTCGAGCACCTCGATCCCGGAGAACCCGCCGAAACGGGGGTCGGGGTCGCTCCAGGTCACCGAGGCGTCGAGCTCGAGCACGGGACCCGCCGTCGTCGCGCCCGCGGCGGCGAGCGCGATCACCAGACCTACGGCAAGCCTCATCGCGCCTCGAGCACCTGGGCGCACTGGCTGGGCAGGTCGGCGAGGCGCAGGGGCGTGCGGGGCTGCGGCGCGGGGGCGTTCGGGTCGGGGGGCGCGAGCGCGTCGGTCACCCACCAGACCGCCTCGGCGCAGCCGTCGCCGGCGGGCAGGGGATCGGGCCGGGTGCAGCCGACCGCGCCGGACGGGCAGTTCAGGCGGACGTGGAAATGGGTGTTGTGCCCCCACCACGGCCGGATCTTGGCGAGCCAGGCCCGGTCGCGGGCAGGCGCGTCGGCGCACATCCGGAGCTTGACCGGCGGGGTGATGAAGATGCGCTCGACCCGGGGGTCGCGGGCGGCGGCCTCGAGCAGGTGGTGGTGCTGGGGCGTCCAGTTGGCGTTGACCGACCGCTGATTGGCCGCGCGCACGTCGAGCGACGAGATCCTTTCGCGGTCCCGGCGGCTGAGGTCGAGGCGCGCGGGCGGCAGCAGCCAGATGTCGATGTCGAGGCCAATCTGGTGCGAGGCGTGGCCGCCCGCAGGTCCGCCGCGGGGCTGGCCGATGTCGCCGACATAGAGGCCGCGCCAGCCGATGCGGGTGGCCTCGCGGCTGAGATCCTCGATGAAGCCGATCGCCTCGGGATGCCCCCAGTTGCGGTTGCGCGAGAGCCGCATCGCCTGCCAGGTCGGGCCGGTCTCGGGGAGCTGGACGCCGCCGGCGAGGCAGCCCTGGGCGTGGCGCCCGACGGGATGCGGATCGTGCGGCGAGGGCGTGGCGCGCGCGGAGAAGAGCGCCTGCGCGGTCTGGGGCAGGGCCGGCGCGGGGGCGAGGATCGCGAGGGCGAGAAGAAGGGCGAGGGCCGGTCGGATCATTGGGCACGGTCTCCGGAGAACGGCTCGTCGTCGGTCCGGACCCAGTATAGCAGCACGAGCCCGAACACGTACAGCAGGATGACCGGGCTCACCCCGAGCCGCTGGGAGCCGGTCAGCCCGGTGACGATCGCGATCAGCGCCGGGCCGATGAAGGCGGTGATCCGCCCCGACAGCGCGAAGAGCCCGAAGGCCTGGGCGAGCGCCACCCGCCCCTCGGCCTGGTGGACGAGCAATGTGCGCGAGGCCGATTGCAGCGAGCCCGCGGCGGCGCCGAGCACGCCGCCCGCGATCATGAAGACATGGTCGGGCCAGCGCGAGCCCTCGGGCACCGGGATCAGGAGCACGCTCTCGCGGGTGGTGAGGAGCGTGACGATGCTGACCCCGATCAGGCACCAGATCGAGAAGATGATGACGGGCTTCGGCCCGAAGGCCCGGTCCGCGCGCCCGCCGAGCCAGGCGCCCACGGCGCCGATGCTGGCGGCGACGATCCCGAAGATCCCGAGCTGGAACATGCCCCAGCCGAGCACCCCGGCCGCGTAGATCCCCCCGAATGTGAAGAGTGCGGCCAGCCCGTCGCGGTAGAGCATTGAGGCCGCCAGGAAGGCGAGGAGGCTGCGGTGCCGGCGCATCTGCCGCAGGGTCGCCACGAGATCGCCGAGGCCGCCGCGGAAGGCGCCGCGCGCCGGCCGGCGCGGCACGTCCGGCGTCCAGAGAAAGAGCGGCAGGGCGAAGACAACAAACCAGATCGCGGAGAGCGGCCCGGTAGCGCGGGCGGGCTCGCCGAGCGCGGGATCGAGGCCGAAGACGGGCGCGAGGCCGATCAGCGTGCGGTCGCTTCCCGGCGCGGGCGCGAGCAGGGCGAGGACCAGGATCAGCGAGACCACGCCGCCGACATACCCGAGCGCCCATCCCGAGCCCGAGATCCGGCCGATCTCGCGGCGGGGGCCGAGGTCGGGCAGCATCGAATTGGTGAAGATCTGCCCGAACTCCGAGCCGATGAAGGCGAGCACATAGGCGACCAGGACAACGGTCGGGTCGACCATCTCCGGCACCGCGAGCCAGAAGCCGAGGCAGCCGAGCAGATAGGGCACCGAGAAGGCGAGCACCCAGTCCTTGCGCGCCCCGGTGCGGTCGGCGACCGCGCCGAGCAGCGGCGCGAGGATCGCCACGATCGCGCCGGCGATCGCCGCGGCCCACCCCCAGAGCTCCTGGCCGCGCACCGGATCGCCGACCACCTCGGCGATGAAATAGGGGGCGAAGACGAAGGTGACGATCAGCGTCTGGAACGGCTGGTTCGCCCAGTCGAAGAGCATCCATCCCAGGACGCCGCGACGGACGCGCCTCTGCTCAGGGTCCATGTCAGATCTCCGGGGGCCAGGGTCGGATTGCTTCGGCGTCGATCCATGCCGCGATCCAGGGCGGCAGCGCGGGGTTCCAGTCCGGCATCCCCATCGCGGCGACCACCCGGTCGGTTCCGACGATCCCGCCGGGGCCGGTGACGGCGGCGCGGATCAGGAGCGATGAGGTGGGCACGTCCGCGACGCGCATGGCCTGATGGATATAGAAGAATCGCGGATCGCGGCCCATGACGCGCGAGCGCATCTCTATGACCTCGAAGGCCCGCACGCGGCGGCGGTAGCGCACGGAGCTGCCGGCGACGGTGGTGCTCCAGCCCTCGGCGCGCAGCACCGGCACGAGGCCGTTGCGCCGCACCAGCGGCACGCGGCCGAGGTCGTAGAGGGTGAGGGTGCGGCCGTTGTTGAGCTCGCGCCACGGATCGAGGTCCCAGGGCCAGCAGCGGTGACGCGAGACATGCACGCCGTCGAGCGCGAGCGGGGCCGCGCCGCGGGCCCGCAGGATCTCGATGCCGAGGCGGAGGAAGGGATACATCGGGGTCGGGCGCGGGTCCGGTGGGCGGTGGTCGCGTCCTGTCTCGCCCGGAACGTGCGTCTGCGCAAGTCTTGCGGGACCGGCCGGGTCGGTCTACGAGTGTCTGCGACGCCAACGGATGGACGGCCCCATGACCTCGCTCCTGCAGATCCTGCTTCTTTTGATCGACGTGGTCTGGTTCATCGTGATCGCCCATATCATCATGAGCTGGCTGATCAATTTCAACGTGCTGAACCGCAACCAGCCGCTGGTCTGGCAGATCTGGACGGGGCTGAACCGCCTGCTCGAGCCGTTCTACGGGCCGATCCGGCGGTTCCTGCCGGATATGGGCGGGCTCGATCTCTCGCCGATCGTGCTGATCGTCGCGCTCTATGCGCTGCGGATCGTGCTCATCAACAACGCCGGCGTCTTCATGTGAGGCATCGCCTCGCGCGGCGATAAAATTTCGTCTCAATTGGCTTCAGCGCGTCCGGTCGGCGGCCTGTGCAGGTGGCTGCACGGGCGTGTCCCTGCCGTGGAGAAGACGGGTCGAGGCCCGGGCGCAGGTCGATGCGTGGCGGCAGGTTTGTCCTGCAATGAATTGTTATTGCTCATATTCATGAACGGATCTTGCGCTGGGTGCGCATGGGTCCGCCGATGCCGTGTGGCGGGCGAACGTTTTCTGCCTGCGGGCGTTTGGACGCTTCCGCGGGGACCGGGTTCCATCACATCCAAGTGTGGTATCCTTGCGTGTGATTGCCGCAACATGTGGGATTTTCGCACTTAACTCGCCGGATGCATGCCCTAGATCTGGTCCTGGCGACGGCGCGTGCGCGGCCGCGCCAGGACATGAACTGTGGAACGCTTAAGAAGGGTATTTGCGATGGTTCAGAGAGGATTCTTCACCGGGGCGGCTGTTCTTGCGCTCGTGGCGGCCGGGGGCGCGCAGGCGCAGTCCTTCGACACGCGCCCGCCGCTCAGCCAGGTCGGATCGGCCGTGGGTACCGGGGTCGGCGAGGATATCGAGGATATCGAGATCCGCACCCAGCGCGAGCTCGCCCGCGCCGAGGATGAGGCCCGCTTCGGCACGGCGTCGGTGCGCGAGGGCTTTGCCGGGTCGCTCGCGCTGACCGGCACCGCCACCTGGGGCAACACCGAGTCGGTCGACGTCGGTGCCGCCGGCCGGTTCACGCTGGGGCAGGGCGCGATCAACCACTCGCTCGGCGTCGCCATCGAATACGGCGAATCCGACAGCGAGCGCGACCGCAACCGGCTGCTCGGCATCTATGATCTCAGCTATGACATCACGCCGCAGTTCTACGGCTTCGGCATGATCCGCGGCCAGTACGATGAGTTCGCCGCGCGCAACGAGCGCGACGTCTTCGTCGGTGCCGGTCCGGGCTTTCGCGTGATCAACGAGGAGAACATGGCGTGGCGCATCCAGGCCGGTCCCGGCCTGCGCCACACCAAGGACATCGACACGGGCGAGACCAGCGAGGACCTGGCGGCGATCTTCTCGTCGCGGGCCTTCTACCGGTTCACCGACGACGTGTTCCTGACCAACGACACGGATGTGCTCTATTCGGACATCGACACGCTGGTCAGCAACGAGTTCGCGCTGAACAGCCGGCTGGTCGGGCCGCTTTCCGCGCGCGTCGGCCTGCGGACCGACTATTCGACGGATCCGGCGCCCGGGCAGAAGAGCACGGACAACCGGCTCGTGCTCGGTGTCGTCTACTCGTTCCAGTAGTCGTCGCTGAAGAAGGTGGCCGGCCCTCGCGGGGGCCGGCCGCCCGCGTTACCGCCGGCCGCGCTGGCCCAGGAGCCGCAGGCGCAGGGCGTTGAGCTTGATGAAGCCGGCGGCGTCCTTCTGGTCGTAGGCGCCGGCATCCTCCTCGAAGGTCACATGGGCCTCGGAGTAGAGCGACTGGTCGGAGCTGCGGCCGACGACCGAGGCGAGGCCCTTGTAGAGCTTGACCCGCACCGTGCCGGAGACGTGCTCCTGGCTGCGGTCGATGGCGGCCTGGAGCATCTCGCGCTCGGGCGAGAACCAGAAGCCGTT